>DGRN01000010.1 GCA_002391075.1 Candidatus Saccharibacteria bacterium UBA4387 | reverse complement strand
CAGCGATAAGCTTGCCGATTTCGGCGTCGCCGGCAGAAATGGTGGCAACTTCGGCGATTTTCTTGTCGTCGCCTTCGATTTTTTCGGCCATTTTGTCGATGCCCTTGACGATTTCGGCGCCGGCAGCTTCGATGCCTTTGCGGAGATCCATTGGGTTGTGGCCAGCAGCGATGAGCTTGTTGGCTTCGGCGATGATGTTGTAGGTTAGGACAGTGACGGTAGTGGTGCCATCGCCGGCGGCTTTGTTGAGCTTTTGTGCGGCGGTCTTGATGAGCTTGGCGCCCATCTGGTAGCCGAGGGTTTCGTCGTCGTTATTACCGAGATCGACAGCTTCGGCGACGGTTACGCCGTCATGGGTGATGGTTGGTGCGCCGTAGCTTTTTTCGATAACAACGTTGCGGCCTTTTGGACCGAAAGTGACTTTGACTGCGTCGTAAAGTGCTTTTGCGCCGCCGAGAACTTTCTCGCGAGCTTCTGCGTCATAAAAAATTTTCTTTGCCATGCTCTACTCCTTATAATGTTGCTAGTAAATCTTCTTCTTTGATAATGAGATAATCGGTACCGTCAAGTTTTACTTCGGTGGCGGAATATTCTTGGTAAATTACGCGGTCTCCGGCTTTGACGTTTTTAACGTCTGGGCCGACAGCTTCGACGGTGGCGGTGTTTGATTTTTCTTTTGCTTCGCCGAGCAAGATGCCGGAAGCGGTCGCGGTGGTGGCAGCTTCTTTCTTAGCAACGATGCGGTCGGCTAAAGGTTTGATAGACATAGGTAATTTTCCTCCTGAAAAATTAGTTCTACGACTAGTGTAGCGCGCAAAATTAGCACTGTCAAGTGGCGAGTGCTAATTGCTGGATTTAGGCGGTGGCGATGAAGATGGTTAGATTGACTTTTTGGTGGATTTGTGGTATAATGGAAGGATATGCTCTAAGGAGGGGTAAGAGATGAACATTACTGCTTATGTTGCGCACTTGTCCTATGAAGAGATGAAAAAGTTTTTGCCGCTGAGGGAGTTGTTCCGAAAATTCGTCAAGAAAAAGACGAGGAATAATTACCGGAGGATTCTTCATGACTTGATTTACGGCGGCGACACGATTGAATATGTGCCGGCGTTTTGCGTCGGGTCTATTGACGAGATGTACTGCTTTGCGCAGGAAATTCTTCGGAAAATGGACAAGTTGCATATTTGAACTTTTTGGCCTCGATTGTCGGGGCCATTTTTGTTGGAAAATGCGTCTTTTAGGATGGAATGGGGTAAAATTTAGGTATGGGTATGAAAGAGAAAATTCCGTTTTATGACAAACTTGTACTGCCGTATCATTTTGGTAAGGCGGCGCTGTATGGTGGGCTGAGTGGTTTTCCGGCTCGGCGAATGACGGTGATTGGCGTGACGGGTACGAACGGTAAGACGACAACCTCTTTCATGATTTGGAAAATGCTGAATACAGCTGGGCGGAAGGCTGGCTTGATGACGACGGTTGGCTGGGGCGTCGATGAAGTGCATGAGCAAGTTGAGCACATGACGACCGTGGATGTGAAGCCGTTGAATGAGAGGATTAAGAAGATTGCGGATGCGGGGGCGGAGTATTTGGTGCTGGAGTTGACGAGTCATGCCTTGGCGCAGTATCGGGATTTGGGGATTCCGATTGATGTGGCGGTGATGACGAATGTGACGCATGAGCATTTGGATTATCATAAGACTTTTGAGAATTATCGCGATGCGAAGCGGAAGCTGTTTAAGAAGGCGCGCTTTGGTGTGATAAATGCGGATGATCCGTCGGCGGAATATTTTGAGAGTGATGTTGAGAAATATACGACTTACGGGGTTGAATATGGGGATTTGAAGGCTGAGAAGATTAAGCTGAAAGCGGATGGCGTTGAGTATGTTTGCTCGGATGGTTTGAAGATTCGGACGCAGGTGGCTGGAAAGTTTAATGTTTATAATTCCCTGGCCTGTGTGGCGGTCGGGCGGCGTTTGGGCTTGTCGGACGCGGAAATTGCGGATGGAATTGCGGCGCTGGATTCGGTTGAGGGGCGAATGGTGCGGATTGATGAGGGGCAGAAATTTACGGCGATTATGGATTATGCACATACGCCGGATGCGTTTGAGAAGCTGCTGCCAGATATGAAGAAGGCGACTAAGGGGCGCTTGATTGTGATGTTTGGGTCGGCTGGTGGGCGCCGTGATCCGTCGAAGCGGAAACCGATGGGTGAAATTGCGGGTAAGTTTGCCGATGTGGTGGTGTTGACCGAGGAAGATGACCGCGATACGCCTGGGATGGAGATTTTGGAACAGATTGCGGAGGGGGCGCGCGAGTCTGGCAAGAAGGATGGCGCAGATTTGTTCTTGATTTTGGATAGGCCGTCGGCGATTTTGGAGGCTTGTAAGATGGCGAAGACGGGCGATACGGTGATGTTTCTTGGTAAAGGAAATGAGAAGACGATTGAGCGGGCGGATGGTGCGCACGCTTATTATGAGCTGGACGAGATAAAGAAGGCGCTGGCGAAAATTAAGTAGAAAAAACCGCCCAGATGTGGGCGGTTGAGATGATTAAGTTGTTTGGACTTTGCGGATTTCGGTGCGGAGCCACGATTCGAGCATAGTACATGCTTGCTTGAAATCGTCGGCGGAGATGGCGGTTTGTGTGGCATTGCGGCAGGTTTTGTCGGCATGTTCGGTGCTGTCGAAGTTGGCGACGATTTTGTCGTCGATGATGCGCCAGACGTCGTCGATTGCTTCGATGTTGCTGCCGAGACGGCGGATGACGGTTTCGCCGAAGAGTTTCCAGGCGGCGCCGGCGATTCCGTAAGGAACTTGAGTTTTGCGCGTGTTGTTTCCGCATTTGCTTAGATAAAGACTGCAGTATGGTTCGAGTGTCGAGAAAAGGAAAATGTCCGTTTCGGCCTGACTTTTTAGCGCCTCGCCGGAAAGACAGTTGACACTCAGTGTTTTGTCAGGGCTTTTCGTGAGAGCGTAGGTGACGACAGCGAAAATGCTGCTGGCGCTGAAGGTGTTGTCGGTGATGATGTCTGGATTTGGCGTCTTTTCCTGAGAAATAAAATATCGCATATAGAGTCCTCCCTCCTGAAATGTGCGACGTGAGTATGCCCTAATAATATCACAAAAAATACCCCTGTTTGGCGGGGTATTTTTGTCGCGAGTTGGCTACTACTTGTTGTGTTTGCGTACGCGGCGGATGATGTAGCCGGTGGCGCAAAGGCCGAGGATGGCGCAGATGGCAAGAATGACGAGATATTCGGAGATTTGGTCGCCGGTAAATGGAGTGTTGACGGCTGAATTTAGGTTGGAAGCTGGCGTAGGAATGAGTTTGTGGGTAAAGGTGTAGGTTAGGTTTTCTGCGTCATATTCGACGGTGGTTGTGTAGCCCTCTGGCGAGTTGACGAGCTCAACGGTGTAGCCGGCGCGGAGATAGTCGAGGAGATCTTCGAAGTTGAAGCTGTCGGAGTTTTCAGTGATGCCGATGGTGCGGCGGTCGATTTCTGTACCGTTAAGCAGTAGGATGAACTCGAGTTTGTCTGGGCGGATGCCCTGCTCGTCGTTGTTGTCTTCCCAGATGTTATTGACGGTGATGTCGATTTTGGTTAGGACGCTGACGAAAGTGTAGGTGTGGGTTGCTTCGTCGTATTCGACTGAGGTCGTGTAGTGCGGGATTGGGGTGATTTCGACGGAGAATTCATCGATGACGCTGCTTGGGATTTTCTCGAATTGAGATTCAGCTTCGTCGTCTTCGGTGTCGAATTCGAGCTCTTTGTCCTTTTCGTCGCTGTGTAGCAAGTCGAAATGAATGGATTCTGGGCGAGTGTTGTCGGAGTTGCCGTCGTCGTCCCAGATATGTACGACCGTGATTGGCTCGGTGATTAGGGTGCTGGTGAAAGTATAGGTCATTGTGTCTGGATCGAAGGATTTGGTGGTCGTGTAGTTTTCGACGTCGACATCTTTGACGGCGTAGGCGTCTTTGTCTGGGCTATGGAGATTGATGAAATCTGCGGTCCAGTTGTCGGAAGAATCCTGGGTGGCATTTTCGGCGTCGTCCTTAGTCAGAGTATATGTGACGCTGGTTGGGCGGAAGCCGTAGCGGTCGTCCTCGTCATCCCAGATGTGCTGGACGTGAATGTCGAGATCGTCTTCGAGAGTATGGGTAAAGGTATAGGTGCGGGTTGCGGCGTTGTATTCCTTGGTGGTGGCGTAATGCTCGACGGTAACGTCTGGGACGTTGTAGTATGGTTCGTCAATTAAGTCGAGTTCGTCGAAGGTGTCTTGTGCTTCGATTGGGCCGAGAGTCATTGTGTTGCCTGTGCCGCGGTTTTTGACTAGGCGATAAGTTACGCCTTCGGCCGGGCGGAGATTGCGGACGTTGTTTTCATCGATCCAGACGTGCTTGACGGTGATGCTGAATTTGTCGCTGAGGGTGCTGGTGAAGGTATAGGTGTGGGTCGTTGGGTCGTATTCTTTGGTAGTGGTGTAATGCTCGACAGTGACGTCGGCGACCGAGTATTCGGCTTCATCTGGAGCGTGAAGGTTGACGAAATCTGCGGTCCAGTCTGCGCTGGAAGTCTTGGTTTGGTCGGTTGCGCTGCTCTTTTGGAGTTCGTAGCTGACAGACGCTGGGCGGTAACCGTAAGCGTTGTCGCGGTCGATCCAAATGTGCTTGACGTGGATGTCTAGGTTGTCTTCGAGGGTGTGAGTGAAAGTGCAGACGATGCTGAAGTTTTCGCCATCAGTGCAGTTTTTGCTGGTCGAGTAGTGTTCGACTGAGATGTCTGGGATGGAATACTTGGTGCGATCGTTTAGTGGAAGGCGGGCGAAAGTTGTGGTCCAGCTGTTTGGTGTGGCGTTTTGGGTGGCGGTGGTAGCGCTGTCTTTCTGGAGGTTGTGCGCGATGGAGGTCGGGCGAAGGTTGCGGACGTTGTTTTCGTCATTTTGCCACACATGATTCACGATAACGTCGAAAGTCTTCGTGAGAACGCTCTTGAAAGTATAGGTCATGGTGGACTCGTCGAAGTTCTCGAGGGTGGTCTCGTAATCTGTGATGGTTGGCGTAACTACGGAGTAGCTGGCCTTGTCTGGAGCGTGGAGATTAACGAAGTCTGCAGTCCAGTTGGCGCTGGAAGTCTTGGTCTGGTCGGTTGCGCCGGACTTGGTAAGTTCGTAATCTAGGTTGGTTGGGCGAGTATTGTACGCGTTATCTGAATCGTCCCAGAGGTGGACAACATGAATGTCTAGATTGTCTTCGAGGGTGTGAGTAAAGGTGCAGACGTGATTATGCGTGCCGGCTGTGACTTCGCAGCTCTTCTCTGTGGCGTAGTGCGGGACGGTAACGTCTGAGACTGCGTAGAGATTTTCGTCAAGGAGATTGAGGTTAGTGAAGGAGTCTTCGGCGTTGGTGGCGGCAAGAGTCTTAGTGTCTGCGGTTGTGTTGCTCTTTGTTAGGGTGTATTCGACGCCGGCTGGACGAAGGTCGCGAACGTTGTCTTCGTCGATCCAAATGTGTTTGACTGTGAAATTAAATGTGTCTGAGAGCGTGCTGGTGAAGGTGTAAGTATGAGTGCTCTGGTCGTAATCTTTGGTGGTTGTGTAGTGTGGAACGGTGACATCGCTGACGGAGTATTGTGCTTCGTCTGGCGCGTGGAGATTGACGAAGTCTGCAGTCCAGTTGGCGCTGGAAGTCTTGGTCTGGTCGGTCGTGCCGGACTTGGTAAGTTCATAATCTAGGCTGCTTGGACGGTAGCCGTAAGCGTTGTTGTTGTCGATCCAGATGTGCTGGACATGAATGTCTAGGTTGTCTTCGAGCGAATAGATAAAGGTGCAGGTTTGGTTATGGGTGGTTTGATCGGTAGTACAGGTTGCGCTGTCGAGATGGTAATGGTCGACAGTGACGTCGATCGGGACGGAATATTTGGCCGCGTCGAGGAGATTGAGGTCTGTGATGCTATTCTGGGTGTTGGTTGCAGCTAGCGTGAGCGTGTGGTCGGCGACGCCAGTTTCCTTGATCGTGTAATCTACGCTGCTCGGGCGGAGGTTGCGAGCGTTGTTGTTGTCGTTGCGCCATTCGTGCTTGATGATGATATTGAACTTGTCTGAGAGTGTGCTCTCAAATGTGTAGGTATGGGTAGTGGAGTCGTAGGTCTTGGTGGTCGTGTAGTGCGGGACAGTGACGTCGGCGACCGAGTATTCGGCTTCATCTGGAGCGTGAAGGTTGACGAAATCTGCGGTCCAGTTGGCGCTGGAAGTCTTGGTCTGATCGGTTGCGTTGCTCTTTTGGAGTTCGTAATCTAGGCTGCTTGGGCGGTAGCCGTAGGCGTTGTTGTTATCTACCCAGATGTGTTTGACATGAATGTCTAGGTTGTCCTCGAGCGAATAAACGAAGGTACAAACCAAGTCATGAGTATTGGCTGGAGTTTCGCAGGTTGCGCTGTCGAGGCGGTAATGGTCGACGGTGACGTTGGTGTTGACGGAATACTTGTCATAATCGAGGAGGTCGAGATTAGCGAGTTCATTCTGGGTATCGATTGCGTCGAGCGTGAGCGTGTGGTCGGTGGCGCCAGTTTCCTTGATCGTGTAATCTACGCTGCTCGGGCGGAGGTTGCGAGCGTTATTTTCGTCATTCTTCCACTCGTGTTTGATGGTGATCTTGAATTGCTCAGAGAGAGTATGCGTAAAGGTGTAAGTGTGGGTTGTGGAGTCGTAGGCCTTGGTGGTCGTGTAGTGCGGGACGGTGACATCTGGGACGGAATATTTCGACTCGTCAAGAAGCAGGAGGCCGGTAAAGCTGTCACTGGCGTCGGTGTTGTCTAAGGTGAGGGTTGCTTCTGTGGCCTGCTCTTTCTTGAGGGTATATTCGACGCTGTCTGGGCGGTAGCCGTAGGCGTTGTTGTTATCAATCCAGACGTGTTCGACATTGATGTCGAAGGTGTCCGAAAGCGTGCTGGTGAAAGTGTAGGTATGAGTGCTTTGGTCGTAAGCTTTAGTCGTCGTGTAGTGTGGAATGACAACGTCGTTGACGGAGTACTTTTCTTCGTCGAGGAGTGGCAGTGAGGCGAATTTATCCTGGCCGTTGGTGGCGGCAGAGATGGTAAGAGTATTGTCGGTTTCTTCTTCCTTCGTGAGGGTGTACTCAACGCTGGCTGGGCGGAGATTATTGATGTTGTTGTTGTCGATCCAGATGTGCTTGACGGTGATATCGAAGGTGGCGGTAAGTGTGTGCGTAAAGGTGTACGTTTTGCCGTCTTCGCTAACTTCGAGCGTGGTCGTGTAGTTCGGTACGTTTTGCTTTAGCGCGACAGAATGTTGCTTTATGAGGTGTGCAGGAATGCCTTCGAAGTCGAAATTGTCGGTGTTGCCGGTGACGTTGAGCTGATGTGTGCTATCGGTTGCGTTGTTGTAAACGAGGTTGTAATCGACAGTGCCTGGGCGCATGCCGTAGGCGTTGTCTTTGTCGTTCCAGATGTTTACGACTTTGATTTTGTCGGTGTTGAGGACGCTCTTGAAGGTGTAGGTGAGAGTGTCGCTATCGTAGCTGCGAGTGGTTGTGTAGAGCGGGATGGAGTCGAGCGTGACGTCGTATTGATCGCGATAGTACTCGTGCAAATTATGATAATCAAGAGTGCTCTCGCCGTTGGCGATATTGATAGACGAGCTGTGATCGATAGTCTCGATATCGCGAGTGAGTTTTGGCGTGATGGTGCTTGGGCGAGTATTATATTTGTTGTTGAAATCATCCCACTGCTTAACGACGTGGATGTCGAAGAGATGGTCGATTTGAACGCGCGTAGTATTAGAAGAGATGCCTTCAATTTGCGGGACCGGCATACCGGAGTTTTGATCGATGGCGTTCCATTCGGTACGGAAGTTGTTGTATGCAAAAGCGGTGCTTGGATTGTCGGCCGGGGCTTTCATGCGAAGGAGTGTATATACGTAACTATTGGCCGGAACGGTTGTTGGGTCGCCGTTAGCGTCAACGTATTTGAAAGCGATAGATTTGACGAGAGAAGGATCAGTGGTTCCCTCGATATACTCTTGCCAGCTATTATCCGAGGTTAGTGAGCCAGGATTGGTGTTTGGTGAGTAATAGGTTTTGATATGAATAGGATTGCCATTAGCGTCGTTTTGAGTTTCGACATAGCTGGTGTCGATGCCGAGGAATTCGCCTTGCCAGTGCTCATTGTTGCCGAAGGCGGCTTCAATGACATCGTATACAACGACGTTGGTAGCCTTACTATTACCAGTACGGATGGCGAGCTTGTGATAATATTCGCTGCCGGCGGTGGCGTAGGAATCTTCTGTCGTGTAGGTGTTATTCTGGTCGGTTTGTGTTGTGGCTTTGATGGATTGCTCTGCTGCGACGGCAGTGAGAATCGAGAAATCGTCATCTCTTGTATAGAAGATATCCTCAGTGCTTTCGTCCTCGTCGACATCTGCATAGGCAGCATTGCCGAAGAAGGTGCCGTCGTCTGGCGTTGGGCTCCAAATAATATTGGTTGTGCCGAGCTTATAGCTATCGTCGTTTGCGACAACAGTCTTTAGAGGATATTTATGGCCTGGATCCGTTGCCTCGTTTTCGGCATAGACGTCGTATGGGATGCGAATCTTAATATTGAACGAAGAAATGCTGCCCGAATAATTTGCCAAGTGTGCAAAGAATGGTTTTTCGGAAAAGTCGATGTGAGTACGGATGAGTTCTTGGCCGCTATTGCGCCAGTTCTTTATTACGCTGACTTGAGTATGTGTTTTGACGTAGTCGCGTAGGGCGAATTTGGTATTGAAGACTCTTGTGCCGTCTAAATTGTAGAGATACTCAAAAGTTGGTTCGGCAGAGGCGCTATTAGCGATTTCTTCTGGGGTTGAAGCAACGGTAACTCCAGGCGGCAAAAGGATATATTGGGTCCATTCGGTAGTTAGATCTGCTTCTGTAAGATCTTGACGAAGGACGTCAAAATTTAGTTCCTTATCTGAAGATTGTTGAGTAATATACGCGTTATCTTTGAGCATGCCCTCGTAGCCATCGGTAGAGGCATTATATGCAATCGATTGGCTGTCGAGACTTGGGCCGCCCGTTGCAACATTTAGGATAGGTGCAACCGGGCGTATGTCGTAGCTATATTCATGGAAAGCACGCTGTTGGTAGTGTCCGTATGTGGCTTGGTCGTATGGTGCAAGGTTTTCCTGTGTTAGTTCGGAGGCGTACGATTCAAAAGGAACGACGTTTAAGGTTTGTCCATTGCGTTGCACTTCTGCATAGGAGAAGTTGTACAGTTCGCCGTATTGCGGCACGTTTTGGGAGTGATAGTTTGCTACGGTGAAGATAGGATAATCTGCGATACCCTTGTCGAGGTTCTTGATTACGATCTTCCAAGCAACGCTATTGTCTGGTAGATTCCAGGTTGGTTGCATAGTATAGATACCTTCTATCCATCTGCCGCATGGGTGGGCGTGATTGCCGGTGACGTCGAGTCTGCGGTAATCAGATTCGCCGCCGAGTCGGTAGTAGACCTCCACGTCGTAGTTTGCGCAGGTAAAATCTTCTCCGTTGGCGGCAACGAGCTCGTATGGTGCTCTAATGCGAGTGAAGGAGTGTTCATCGTCGTTAAATTTAGTGACGGCGCCAGTGGTTCGGTCTTGATAGAAAGCGATATCGTCGCCAATTACTAAATCGTATGGCTCGGAGCCAAGATTTAGAGCGCTAACATGAATGTCGTAGTAGAAGGAAGCGCCAGCTTTTGTGCGGAGACTCTGATAGGTTGCATAATTGATGTTGCCATAAGCATTTGCGGTATTAAGGGCTTTTGAAATACTAACAGAGTTACCTTCGTAGCTAAGCGCAAAATTACGAAGATCAATTTCTGCCGAGTTTTCATCAAGCAGTTCTTCCTGGTCGGATAGGAAATAAGTGCCGCGGGAATAAACAGTATTTTTGACTTTGACTTTATCAATCCCTAGTGTTTCGTTAAACTTATCTTTTGGAAATGCGACGTAGATTTCGTAACAGGTGTTGAAGACATAGACGCTGGAGTTGTTTGTAATTCTACAATAAGAAGTGGTCTTTGCTGGAGACGAGGAGATGATGTAGTTGCCCTCATTATTTTTGGTCATTGGCTGTTTGTCTGAATTGAAGACAAGAGCGTCGTCGCTGAAAGTATCTTCCCAACGCCAGTCTTTTATGGGGATGTAGTGGTTTCTTTGTGCATACACATAGTTTTCGGGGCCGGTTTCTGGCGTGTAGGGGGCTTCGTAAGGGGCAGTGGTTTGAGTATCGGTTTTTTTGTTTACGCTGGCGCCATAATAGACATAATGAACCCAAGTGTAGTCGTTTGCGTTGGCGACATTGAAGCCATCGAGAGAGTCGAGTTTGCGCGGGGCGGTCTTGACGATATAATTGCGTTTTTTCCATTCGACAGCAGTGTCTTTAGAGAGGTGTATATTAATAGGATTGCTTCTGACTGTATTATTGAGGGTAGCCACGCCTTCGTATGCTAATTCTTCATGGAAGGTTTCTTCGAAGAACGGAGCACCGTTGACCCCGCCATTAATATGGAACTGCAATGTTACCTGGAAACTTCCTTGGAGGCTATCGTCTTTTTCGATGGGCTTGAGATTTCTAAAGAGGCAGTAGTTTTGACCGCTTGGGCATTCATATTCCCAATCGTAATCAATGGTAGAAGTGCCATTTAGGGGTTTAGCGGAGACGTTATAACTGTCGAGCCAGAGGAATGCAGAGTCGGTCCATTCTTGGCCGAGAGCGTTGGTTGTTGTGTATTGTCTTCTAGTTGAGTAACCTGGGCGAATAGGAAGCTCGAGCTTGATTTGGAGCTCTTTAGGGTTGTATGTTTTATCGACGATGTTTGCTGAGTAGTTTGTCTGGATAGTGAATGTGCGGGCACCGCTGTATGTTTGGTCGACTGGCACGCTCCAAGTTTGTTGCGTAAGTTCCGTGTTGCCGTTGTCGACGGTACTATCGTAGAAGCTGAGGCTAAGATTCCAAACGTCGCTGCTGACTTCTGCGAGTGCGCTGGTTTTATTGTTGGCCTGAATGATAGCCGTAATAGAAAAGCCGCTTAGAATTGTAATAAAAATAGCGGCAAAAAGCCGCCTTAAAAACTTTGACTTCCGTCGAATACCCATAAATATAACTCCTACTCGCTTTTGCTTAATTATAACATAAAGGTTTTGGCCGTTCTAGGTGGATATTTTGGGATTGAAAAAGAGGCGTCCGTTGGGCGCCTCTGTGAGTGGTGGGTGCTCTGCCTCTAATAGTGGCATGGGTGCGCTTAATGATTGTGCGGTATGCGGTTGGGCTAGTTCGCGACCTTCGCGAAAGAACGGATACGTGTGCCGCAAAGCGGCGGAATTGCTGGTGGTAGGCTTTTGCGTACGTAAGGTTGGTGGTGCCATGTGGGTTAGGCCGTCACGCCTGGACGGCATGGTGAAGCGCGTGCCGATAGAATGCCGATAGAGACAGAGCTAATAAGGTTCGCTCAGAGGTGGCATAGGGGTTGCCGGTGGTATGCAAAGGTGTTTGCGTGCCGCTCTGAGTGTATTTAGAGTGTAGCATGTCTACTTCGTTTAGTGCAAGCATTAGGGTGATGTGTTGAAAAAGAAAAAGGCACCCTTGTGCGGGTGCCGGATTTAAAAATGGCCTGCCCCTGCGGAATCGTTCACACGAATAGGCCCGCGAGGGGTCAAGGTGATGGAAAACGATGAAGAGGTTTGAATGATTGGCGGGACGTGGTCGCCAAATATATATAAAGCAGAGGCAAGGCCATTAGACAGGAGCACCCCCGCGGGACGAAGAATTCTTCGCGCACATGGGAGCTGCAATAATTATACAACGAGTGCGCGGGATGAATGCAAGCGTGAGCGTTTTGGAGACGGGATTAGCTGAGCCAGAGGCTGATACAGCGGATGTATCCCCCGCCCTTTTTGAGCTCTTTGATTTCTGGAGTGAGGCATTTGAGGCCGCGTGCTTCGAGGGCGGATTGGAGCTTTGGGGCGCGAGCGGACATGATGACGGTTTTGCCGGTGCTGACGAGATTGCAGGCGAAACCATCGGTGCATTCTTGCTGGTCGACGAGAATTTTGTCGAGGTCCGGGATGGATTCGAGCTTTGAGCGCGATGCTTCGTCGAAGGCTTCTGGGCAGTAGGCGATGGTGTGGTCGTCGATGACGCTGAGTGCGAGGTCGAGATCATAGAAGAAGCTGTCGGCGTGGTTTGTTTCTGGGTTGATGTGTGGCGTGCCGTCTGGGTTGGTTTGTGGGATGGCGTGGAGCTGGATGAGTTTGAGACCGAGGGTTTCGGCGGCGAATTGTTGCGCCGCTGGGTCGGAGCGGTAGCCAGAGCCGGCAAAAAGATAGTCGCCGCAAATGAGGGCGTCACCTTGACCAGAAAATAGGAGGCCATCGGGAACGTGCAAAGTTTTTATGCCCTGCTCGCGCAAAATTTGTTCAGCGTAGGGTTCTTCGGCTTTGCGGGCTTGCGGCAGACTAGACATGACGGCAAGGCCGTTGCGGACGAGCGCCCAGTTGGCGGTATAGACGCCGTCTTGGCAGTCTTTTGGTGGATCAACTTTGACGATTTCGATATTGGCTTGCTTGAAACAGTTGATGAGGGTGGCGTGCTCGCGCTTGGCGTTTTCGAGATTAATGGTAGTTTGGGAATAATATGGGTTGATTTTGAAATCGTCGGCGAAAAAATCTGCGCCTGATACGAGAAGTTTTTGATTAATCATTATGCTTGTGGTTCGTAGTTAGAAATACCGTCGACGATGAAGTCGGAGCTGAAATCCATGGCAGCGGCAGTGAGAGCGGCGGCGGCCATGTAATTTACGGCGTCTTCGCTGGTGACGTAAGTAGCGACATCGTAGCTTTCGCCTTTGAAGGTAATGTTAGCCTCGGTGCCAACTTTGTAAACTTTGGAGCGATTAATGCGGAGATCGGCGTTGCGGTCGCGTCCGTAGCTGAGCGTGGCGGTCTTGGACGGGAATTTTGCGAAGATGTCGTAGTTTGGGTTTTCGCGACTAAGGATGCTGAAGACTGGCTCTTTGTTGAAGAGGATGGCTTTGGCATCAGTGGCGGAAATTTCGCTGGTCATGACGCTGGGTTGCTCTGCCTGAGTGTCGGTGAGAATTGCGGCGTAAATAGGCATGCCATAGAAGAGATGGTTGGCGAGTGCGTGAGCCTGCGTGGTGATGACAACGTAGTCTGCGCCGGTGCGCCAGACGTGGTAGAGATCCTTGTAGAGCGAAGATGTGCTCTGTGGGTCGAGAATGAGGCCGGTCTTGGCGTCTCGATTTTTGATAATTTCTTGAAGGTAGTGGGCGACGATTTCGCGTCCGTTATCGCCGGTTACGACAATGATTTTAAGGTCTTTCGCCGGATTGCTGTAATAGGTCGAAAAAAACTTAGCTTTGGCTTTTTGGAGTTTTGGTTTCAAACTGGATTTTGTTGCATTGTTCGCCATATAATTTCAGTATAGCATTATTGAGGAAAATGTGCTATAATCTATCTATCACGCGCAAGTGCGATGCACATTTAATTTTTAGAGTGGATGCAATCGCCTTCCGAGGTGATTACAACCACATATGTGCCCGTAGCTCAGATGGATAGAGCGTCAGCTTGCGGAGCTGAAGGTCGTACGTTCGAATCGTATCGGGCATACCATAATTTGAATTTTGAAAAACACCTTTTGCGGGTGTTTTTTGTTGCTCTTTTGGCGGCTTGGCTAGTAGAAAAAGCATAAATGTTATAAAATAGAGTTAATGAATAACGAGGTGGACGAGCGTGCGGCGTTTAAGCGGCGCGTGATTAAAGTGCTTTTGACTGGAGATATTCGGAATATTCGAGTGCGCGATTTTGCGATTAGCGAGGAGGAGCGCGATGTGATTTTGCGTAAACTTTTTGCGAAAGAAATCACGAACGAGAATGGAGAGAAGATTTCGTGCGCGGTGCTGAGGCCAAGCGATATTCATGGAGATGAGGTAATTTTTGAGCGGATGACGCCAGAGGGGCGCAATATGCTTGCGTTTGTGGGCGGTTTGGGCGCAGATGGGAATGCGGCCAATATTGAGACGTTCAGAAATGTCTTACGATTGTATCCTTCTGCGAAAGATTTTGGGAAATCTTTGGGCGCGTTGCGTCAAAAGGCGCATAAGGAGTTGGGTGGCGAAAAATATAAAGAGCTTTTTGATGGGATGGACTCATTCGAGAAGTCTCTTTATGGTCGGCAGTATGATTACTGGATGGCTTTTGTCGATTTGAAGGCGGAAGCGCGGGAGAAATTTGGTAAAAAGACTGCCGACGAGGCTGCGGTGGAAGATGCTGTGGCGGAAGAGCCGATTGGGGCTGTCGAGCCGGAGAAAAAAGAGATTGCTCCGTTGCCGAAAGTGGCGGAGTCTGATGATTTGAGAATTAAGGCAAATCCGAATGAGGTTTTGTTGACAAATGGCTATGGCGATATATTTGAGCTGAATCCAGATAATTCGATGACGGTTTTGCGGGCGTCGCAGATTGAGGTGAATGACTTGGCGGCGCAATATATGCGCGAACATAGTAATGGCTTGCTGGGTGGCAAAGTGGTCGAGTCTGGCGATGAATTATATACAGGCATTTGTAGTGGGCTTTACGCGACGAGTGATGGCGAGCAGAAGTTGACGATAGAGATGTTGGAAATGGCGGACTTGTCGCCGAGTTGGATGTGTGCTTGTGACGGGCGCAATATTGCGTTGTCGAAAATGATGTCGGTGGATGGCGAGAATGTAATTATTGGTTATGTGAACGCAGGGACGTTTTGGCGTGTTGTGAGCTTTTTTAAGGGGGTGGCGCGCGAGAATTGGCGATTGTTGCCGGATTATGTGCTGGCGCGTGATGGGAAGATGTTGCGTTTTGGTGCGGGGGTGGCGCAGTTGGTGGAACAATTTGTGTTGCCCTTTTCTTTGCAGATTGCCTTGGCGCGAGTAGAAGCGTCTGGCGTATTGGCGCAGACTGGCGAGTTGGATAAGAGATTGTTGGCGTTGGGGACGGCGCAAAGAATTCCGTCGGCGCAGACCTATTTGCGTTCGCCGCGACGAAGTGCGGTTTTTCAAGAGACAGATAGGGGCGCAACGATGGAGCTGAGCCACGCTGGCGGCGTTGGTGGCGATAATATGCGCGAACGGCCAGAGAAAATGGTGATAGACGAGGGGATTTTGCCGGATTATCTGAACGTAGTGGCGAGCTGGCAGGAGAAAAATGAGACGAGCTGTATTATTACGCAGCGGGCTTTGCGATCGCTGGATGGGCAGTTGATTTATACTTTTTCGGAAGATGATAAGGGGCGGGCTTGGTTGTCGCATGCTGAAATGGCGGTGAGCCCGGTGAATTCGTTTGGTGTGAGGGCGTCGTTCGTGAAGTGCGGTGATGTGGCGACGCCGTTGTATGAATTGCCGGTACGCGCTGGTGTGGCGGCGGATCATGATGTGAAAGATAAAGTGAAAGTTTCGACAGGGGCGGAATATATTTCGATGTGGCCGTATGTGCGGCGGATTGAGCTAGTTCGGAACTATATTAAATCGCGGCGCTAGTCTGTTAATGGGGGCGAGAATGTGCTATGATTAGAGGTGGAAGCGTGGCCGAGTGGTTGAAGGCGCACGACTCGAAATCGTGTGGGCAGCAATGTCTCGGAGGTTCGAATCCTCTCGCTTCCGCCAGATTATGAAAAAGAGACCCGGTGTGGGTCTCGTTTTTGTGGTCTGTTCGATTGCTACATAGAGATTTCGTTGGATTGGCCGTATTGCTGTTCTTGTTGCTGCTCGAAATGTTTTGGGGATTCGGTTGTGGTGGTTGTGGATGTTTTTGGAGTTTCGGTGATTGGTTTGAAGTATTTTGCGGCGATACGCTTGGCGGAGCTGCGTTCTTTCGCGAGGGCGCGACGTTGTGCGAGGTTGGCGGTGAAGGCTGGTGAATCGTGCGGGAGATTGCGCGCGGCGGCGGAAAGTTGGTCGATTTGAGTAGTGCGTTGCTGGATGAAAGATTCGATGGCTGGCTGGACGGCAGTTTTTTCGTAAGCGTAAGCAGTATCGGTGGGGTTTTCGAAGTCTTGCATGATGAGCTGGAAAGTTTTGATGTCTTGGTTGGCTTGGGCTAGGTTTGCTTCGGCGATGTCGGTTTCTGGAGTGCGTTGCTGTTGCCCTTCTGGAAGTTTGCGCAGTTGGCCGTTTTCATCAAAATATGAATCGGTCATTGATTTTTTGATCGCTTTTTCGGCTTGCTCGGCATCTTGCATGAGTTTTTTGCTGAGGTTATCTTTTGAGAAGTAGTCCGGATTATTGTCGGCGAGCTGCAATTCGAGCGTGCCGATGAGGTTGTTATATGCAAAAAGGTCGTTGAAGGCAGATTCTTTGGCGGAGTCGGACATTTCGGGGTGGTTATGGATGCGTTCGCCGAGTTGGTTTCTTTGTCTTCTGAGGCTGCCAAGCACGCCGCCTGGCTCATCTGGATTGACGCGTTCTAGAAGGATTGTTTGCTGGCGTTCGATTTTTTTGAGTTCGTCTTTTTGGAACTCGGCTTCATTATTGTCGTCGTCTTCGATGGCGTTTTCGATTTGTTTTTGGAGCCGTTGCGTTGCGTTGTCTAGGGTAGCGCCGAGATAGGCGAGCTTTTGCTCTTCGGTAGAGACTGGCATGTCGTAAGTTTGGATTAGCTCTAGTCCCTCGTCATTGATGAAAGTTTTTGGTTTTGTCGGTTCGGCGTCGGTTTTGGCGCTAAAAGGTGGAACTTCTTCGGCCAGTTTTTGCCAAGGGTTGGCGTTGCCGGCTGCGTTTTGTTCGTAATTTTGGGGCGTGTTTTCTTTATTCATGTCTTTCCTCAGGTTATATCTTTATTATGGCATATTTGGACTTGGCGGTTTGATATAATTTAAGAAAAGGAGTGAATATGGCGAGTATTTTTACGCGAATTATTGCTGGAGAAATTCCGAGCTATAAGATTTATGAAGATGAGAAGACTTTTGCGTTTTTGGATATTAATCCGGAGACGAAGGGACATACGCTGGTGGTGCCGAAGGTGGAAGTTGATAAGATTTATGAGCTGAGTGACGAGGATTATCATGCGTTGTGGGCGGCCGTGAAAAAAGTGGCGGCACATATGGAGGAAGTGACCGGGCGACGTGTGGTGATGAAAGTGATGGGGACGGATGTGCCGCACGCGCATGTGCACTTGATGCCGATGGACGAGACTTGGGAATATGGGCGTGTTTTGTCCTTGACGGAAGATGAGTTTAAGGCGATAGCAGAAAAGTTGGCGTTTTAAATATTTGGATATTAAAAGCCCCCGCATATTGCGAGGGGCTTTTATGCGTGCGTAGTTAGCGATATAGCCTGCGCGCACGGATTGGGTTGACGTATTGGAGCCAGTAAACTACTCCGTTGAGGAGATAGTGTTGTGCATAGCGGCTTTCTTTGAGGACGTCAGCCCAGTTGACGATTTTTTTGCAAATAGCGAGGTATTCGTCCTCCTCGTGCCAGATTGTGAGGAAGAGAGCGGTGTTGATGTCGAGTTGATAGGCCATTTTAAGCTGGTCTATCTTGTCGGGCATTTCGTCGATAGTCGACGTGATGCGGACGTTTTCGACGGTCAGGCCGTGAGCGATAACGAATTGCTCTGCCCATTTAGCGGCATCGATGTAATCTTGATGCGTGATGGGCTGTACGGGGAGCGGGGCGCCGCGAACCTGAATGTCGGGTGTGGTTGGTGGTGGTTCGATCCGGGAACTGCCCGGATGCCTCGTCATTTGTATGGTCATAATAATGTGCACCTCCTGGGAATTGGGCGGATAGGCGGATACTACTATTATAGCACAGATTTGCAAAAATGTCAAGGTTGTCAGGGGTGAGTATGAAAAATAGCACCGGTGAAGTGCTATTTTTTTCTGTGCCCTGCCCTTAGATTAACTCGAGCTCGTCTTTCATTTTGGCGAGGAGATCCTCTTTGGTGGCGAGTTGGTTGTGGGTTTCTTCAACGAGTTCTTTTGGCGCGCGTTCGACGTACTTTGGATTGCGGAGGCGAGCCTCAAGGGTGTTGATTTCGTTGCCGAGCTTGAGGATATTTTCTTCGAGCTGCGCCTTGTACTTAGCGTGGATGTCGGCCGGAATTTGGAGGTAGATGTTGTGGCCTGGGATGGCTAAGCGGAGACCGCCGATTTCCTCGATTTTGATTTGAGGGACGCTCGGAGCCTTAGTGAGGTGCTGGATGAGGAGCTGATTGTCGTACATGAGCTGGTCGTCGATAAAGGCGATAGGATAACGGTCGTTGCCTGGAAGAGCCTGGAAGTGGCTGCGGATGTTGGTGATGATGGCGATAAGCTCGCGGAATTGGTCGGCTTTGGTTTTGTCGACTTTGTAGGCTTTTGGCCACTGTTGGTTGATGAGCATGCCGTCGGTCCAGCTGAGGCTTTGCCAGATTGTCTCGGTGACGAATGGAGCAAATGGGTGCATGATGATAAGAATTTGCTCGAGAGTTGATTGGATGAGCGGGACGTTCTTCCAGAGTTTTTGACTTTCGATGAACCAGTCGGCGTAGCGGTTCCAGACGAGATCGTAGACGAGGTCGCCGGCTTCGGCAAAACGATAGGAGTCGAGCAGTTTTTGGATTTCTTTGCTGGTCTGGTTGATTTCGTCGCAAATCCAGTCTTCGCCAAGGCTGCGACATTCGAGCTTGGTGGCTGGGCTGGTGTTCTCGTCGACGATTTGTTGAGCGAGGCGAGAAATGTTCCAGATTTTATTGCAAAGGTTGCGGCTGGCGATGACTTTGCTGCTGCTGAAGGCCTGGTTGACGCCGGCGCTGCGGCTGGCGATGAGACCGAGACGAAGCGCGTCGGAGCCGTATTGACTGACGATGTCGAGCGGGTTAATAACGTTGCCTTTGGATTTGGACATCTTTTGGCCTTTTTCGTCGAGAACCATGCCGTGCATGTAGACGTCTTTGAATGGTACGTCGCCCTTGGTGTAAAGGCTGAGCATAATCATGCGCCCTACCCACTGGAATAGGAGGTCGGCGCCAGTTTCCATGACCGAGGTTGGGAAGAATTTTTGATCTTCGCTGGTTGTGATGTATGGCCACTGGGCAGAGCTGAACCAGGTGTCGAAGGTGTCTTCGTCGCGGCGGTAGGTTTTGCCGTTGATTTCGATTTCGGTTTGGTCGACGCGGTTGTCGTAGATCCAATCGGAAGGATCGTCGACGTTTTGGAAGGCTGGAATTGGGATACCCCACGGGATTTGGCGGGAGATGTTCCAGTCGCGTAAGTTCTCGAGGTAGTTGATGAGGACTTTCTTTTTGTTGGCTGGATGGAATTTGATTTTGCCGGCCTTGAGGACTTCGATGGCCTTTTGGGCGAGCGGCTTGACGTCGACGAACCATTGCTCGCGAAGGAGTGGCTCGATGACAGTGTCGCATTTATAGCAGTGGCCAACATCATGAAGAATGTTTTCTTCGCCGCGGCGGTAGCCCTGCTCTTCCAGGTCTTTGAGGACCTGTTTGCGACAGTCTTCGGTGGTGAGGCCAGAATAATGGTCGCCAGCTGCGTCGGTCATGCGGCCGTCGAAACCGATGACAGTAATCATCGGGAGATCGTGGCGCTGGGCGACTTCGTAGTCGTTTTGGTCGTGAGCTGGAGTGATCTTGACGGCGCCAGTACCGTAGCTCATGTCGGCGTGTTCGTCGGCGACGATAGGAATTTCGCGGTTTGTCAGAGGTAACTTGACATTCTGTCCAATTATGTTCTTGTAGCGTTCGTCATTTGGGTTGACTGCTACAGCGACGTCACCAAGCATGGTCTCTGGACGGGTGGTCGCGACGATGATTTCCTTGAGGTCATCGGTAGGATTGACAAGTGGGTAAGCAATGCGCCAAAGTTTGCCCTTCTCTTCTTTGTGGGTGACTTCGATGTCAGCGAAGGCGGTTTGGTGCTTGGTGCAGAAGTTGACGAGCTTTTTGCCGCGATAGATGAGTTTGTCGTTATAGAATTTCTCAAAAGTGTCGTAGACGGTTGAGACGACTTTTGGATCGAGCGTAAAAGTGAGGCTGTCCCAGTCACAGCTGGCGCCGAGGGCGCGGAGTTGAAGCTCCATGTTGCCGCGCTGTTCGTGGACGAAATTCCAGACCTGGTCGTAGAGTTCGTCGCGGCTGTAATCGAAGCGGGTTTTGTGTTTGCTCTCGAGGTAGCGCTCGTAGACAACCCAGGTTTCGAAGCCGGCGTGGTCTGCGCCTGGAATGTACCAAGTGTTGTCGCCTTTGAGGCGGTGATAGCGAATAAGGATGTCTTCAAGGGCGATGGTGAGACCGTGGCCGATGTGAAGGTTGCCGTTGGCGTTTGGTGGCGGCATGACGATGCAGTAATTTTTGGCTTTGTTGTTTGATTTTGGTCGGAAAGCACCGGATTTTTCCCAGAGTGCGTATACGTCCGTCTCGTATTCGTTTGGCTCGTAGGCTTTGCTAAATTTCATGAGTAAATTATAACATTATTTTTGGGTTTTTTATAGGGGTAGATGCGGCTTAGAGCGGCGGAATTTTCGGTTTTTGCGCCCTACCCTGGCTTTTTGCACAAAAATATCGCCCTTTTCGGCCGATTTTTATCTTTTCGTGCAAAAAGTTGCACGTGAAATTGTGCTTTTGCTTAAAAATCAATACATTTTACGTGAATGCTTATGATTTTTCTAAATTGTTCCCAAAATTAATGCGTCTCGTCCAAATAGTATGGAAGGTGCTAATCTAAGTTAAGTTTAGCATGTGCGGGTTGCTAATGCAAGTGGTTGCTATGGATGCTAGAAAATGGTGTCAAGAGTGTGCAAAACGTGAGAAAAATTAGTGAAAATGTTATGATGTAGGTAATGGCTTTTGTTAGAAAATTTATTACGGCGAGTGGGGCGACCGGCGTTCAGGTGTGCTGGAAAGAACATTCGGAAGTTGTGAGGGTAGAGCATATTGGATCTGCGACGACTGAGGATGAGCTGCGTGTGCTAATGAAGAAGGCGCGAAAAGTGATGGATGCAGGGAAGCGGCCGTTGTTTGATTTGTCGAAATTTGACGACGATTCGGCGGAATTTTCTCTGATAGAAGGGGCGCCAGCAGGGCAGAGGCAAAAGAAGAAAAAATAGGGCTGCGGCCCTTATTTTTTTGCTGCGTGATTTTTGGGATTCTAATTTAGCATCCTGCATGTGATGGGTAAACTTTAGCTTTTTCGTGTGAATTTTAGCATTTTGCAAAGTCGAAAATACCCCCAAAAAAATTTTTGCGCTTCGCGCATTAAAAATAGTCTGCTAAAGTGGGCAGACTAATTTCACGGTAGATTTATACCGCTTATGATATTTTATATTTTATTTGATATTAATTTTGTAATAATTTGACGATTTTGGCTAGTTCTGTGTTAGGTAGGTCAGTTGGTAGGCTAAGTGTTTTTGGTGCGATTTTTTCGGCGATCGGGGTTTTGGATGGGTTGAAATTGTAGAGGGAATTGTCGCTAGGGCCAGGGTAGAGAAGTGGCGAATACCAGCGGCGGATAAAGTAGCCGTTTGAGGTTAGAACGTCGTAGGCTTGGTTGGCTTGGGCTGGTGTGCTGAAGGTGATGGGGTAAGCGAGTAGGGGCTGAGATTCAGTGGTGACGGATTGGAAAATTTGGCTGTCAAGATGTTTTTGATAGTATTTGACGGATGCTAGACGGCGGGCGTAGTTTTGCTTCAGGGTTTTGAGGCTGGCGAGGATGGCTTGGTTGACAAATTCGTTGGTTGTGTATGGGTCGGATTGTTTAGCGGACTGCTCAAAATGCTGGACGGCCGGCTCGAGGATTTTGAGGCTGGCGGCGATGTGGCGGAGGGTAGGGCGGATATTGGCTGGGGTGCGCTGAAGGATGGCGTTATTAAAGCGGTAGTGTTTGATGCGGAATGCTAAAGATTTTGTTGGTTCTGGAAGTGTTGTCAAGTACTTGACAATGGTTTCGTACAGGGAAGGGTGGGAGATTTTTAATTTTGGGTTGACATAGATTGCGCCTCCAAATTTGGTGCCTGGGAGAATTTTTTCGACGCCGAAAGAATGGGCGGAAATGTCTGCGGCGATTTCGTTTTTGTTGTCACGGACGAAGCGGAGTAGGGCGTGGGCGGAATCTTCGATGACTAGCGCGTTGTGGGATTTGGCTTGGCTGATGAGTTGGTCGTGGTTCGGGATGATGCCGAGTGTGTGCTGGATGACGATGGCGCGAGTTTTGGCTTTGAAAAGTTTTTCGGGGATTTGCGAAGTGGAAAGCGTGGTGGGGTCGATGTCGGCATATACTGCTTTGTGGCCGCTAACAATGATGGGATTAATGGCGGTGATGCAGGTGTAGGGCGTGGTGATGATTTCGCCGGCGCCGAGTTGGTCTTTGATGGCGCGGTAAACTTCCGTGAGGCCAAAGCGTTGGCGGAGACACAAAAACCAATCGTCTGGCTGCGTGCCGGAGATTTTTGCCAATTGCTGGCGTACTGCGAGGTTGCTAAGTTTTTCGCCTTCCATATATTTATATATATTATATATGATTTTGGCGGGTAGGGGAGTGCGGCGGCTGGAAATGAACACGATTTTTGCTCGTGGGTGAATAAAAAATAGCCCGGTTGTGGGCTAATGAATAATTGAACGTGGTGAAATGTCGAGCGAGTAGGGATTGCTGGCGTGCTCGCCGGCTTGGATGGAAAAGTAGGCGGCGGAGGCGACCATGGCGCCGTTGTCGGTGCTGTATTGAGGTTCGGGGAAGTAGACCTGGTGTGTTTTAGAAAAGGATTTGGTGAGCTTGCTGCGGAGTAGCTGGTTGGCAGAGACGCCGCCGGCCAGGACAATGCTTTTGGCGGGGTAGGTTTCGGTAGCTTTGCGGAGTTTTTGGATAAGGATGTTGACGGCGGTGTCTTGGAAGCTGGCAGCGAAGTCGGCGACTTGCTGCGGGGAAAGTTTTGCGGCGAGTTCGTGGGATGGGGTAGTGATGGGGAGGTTGAGGTCTTTTTGAACTGCGCGAAGGACGGCGGTTTTGAGGCCGCTGAATGAAAAATCTAGGTCGGAAACTTGAGGGATTGGGAGATGGTATTTTTTAGGGTCGCCGTTTTGAGCGGCAGTCGCGATGGCTGGGCCACCAGGGTAGGGCAGGCCGAGAATTTTGGCGGCCTTGTCGAAACATTCGCCGATGGCGTCGTCGCGCGTGGTGCCGATGATTTCGAAGTGGTCGTGGCGCTTCATATAGATGATTTGGGTGTGACCGCCGGAAATGACAGCGGCGAGAAGTGGGAATTCGGGCTGGTGGCCGCTGAGCCAGTTGGCGTAGATGTGAGATTTGAGGTGGTGGGTAGGGTAGAATGGGATGTTGTTTATGATGGCAATGGTGCGGGCAGCTAAAGTGCCGACGAGAAGGCTGCCGACGAGGCCTGGAGTATGAGTGACGGCGATGGCGTCGATTTGGTCGATGCTGAGCTTGGCGTCGGATAGGGCTTGATTGATGACTGGATTGATAGCCTCGATGTGTGAGCGAGCGGCGACCTCAGGAATAACTCCGCCATAAGCCGAGTGGATGTCGATTTGAGAAACGACGACGTTGGAGAGGATTTTTTGGCCATCTTCAACAATAGCAGCGGCGGTTTCGTCGCACGATGATTCTATCCCAAGAATGCGCATTATTTATATATTATACTATATTTTTGCGATTTGTGGGTGTGGAGGGGTGTTTGCGTTTGTAGAAATGTTTATGTTATTATTAGCATAAGGTTTAATGTAGAAAGGTCAAAATACATGGAAAATGTCGAGCAATTTATCGACCAAATAATTAATGAGAAGGGTTATACGTCGCTAGACGCAGATGTGCGGGCGCAGTTGAAAGCTGATTTGACGCAGCGTTTGCTCGACCAAATTGATACTGCGGCGATTTACGCTCTTCCTGAAGAGAAGGCGGTTGAGCTGTCGCAGAAGTTAGATGATCCGAATTTTGGTGATGAGCAGGTTACGGAATTCATGGCACAGAGCGGCGTGGATTTGCAGGACGTTGCGCTGAAGACAATGTTGCAGTTCCGTGCGCTATATATTGGTCAAGATAAAGTTAATGCGGCTAACGCTGCGGCGGTTGCGGCTTAGGAGGTTTCATGTCTGAAGGACTTAAAAACAATGCAGAGCAAGGTGGCGCAAATCTCGACCCAGGCGTAGCTGAGTTGCAGAATATTCCGTTTGGTGGCGCCAAGCAAGAAACAGTAAAAGCATTGCCGGAAGTACCGCAAGGTAAACGCCGTTTGGATATTTCTGAGTTTACGAGTACTGACGCTAATGGCAATGTGCGCTATGATAATGCGAAATTGTTTAGTACGAAAGCGTTTGAGGATTTGCTTCGCGAGCGCGCGGCCGATACGGCATCGAGTGATGGAAAGTTGGCTGCTCAGATGGTTTCGCAAATGGATCGTCCGGATTACGGCCACGACAGAATGGTAGCTCGTGCGAAGTTTGTAATGGAAGGTGATCCGAATTTCCCAACTGCGGAAGCCGAAGTTGATAGAGCTCCGCTTGATAAACTAAAAAGTGAATTGATCCGTCGCGTGAAAGCGGGTGAGGCTTTTGAAGATGTTCAGCAAGAGGCTCCAGTTAAGAAGCCGGTTGCAGAGATGCCTTCGATTGATGTTCCGTCGTCGGAAGGTGATGTTGAGACTGGTGCTGAAGACGCAGAATCTGCTGAATTGCCGAAAGATTGGTTTGATAATGCCGATTTCGTGCAGCAATTGTTGAGCATGAACAAGAAAGCTCTACATAAGAAGTATGGTTTCAATGCTGGGCGCAGGAGCGTAGAAGAGTTGTTGGCGCGCAGAAGTGGTGAGCGCGGTCTTGGGATTCTTAAGCGGGACGAGGTTAAGTCTAGGAAGATTCAGGATGCGTATTCGGCGTATGTAGCGTCGATAACGAGCGCTTCTGAGGAAATCAGGGAAGTAATCGAGAAAGATATTGAAGGCGGCGCGACTGAGGAAGGTAAGTTCGATGAGAACTTTGATACGATTCGCGATGCCTTGAAAGACGATACTGGTAGATACTCGGAGCCTTTGCCTACACCTATCGCGAAGACGGCTAATGCTGATAGGGCCGAGTTTGACGAGCATTTCGATACGATTCGCGATGCCTTGAAAGACGATACCGGTATGTATAGAGAGCCTTTGGTAAGTTTCGTGTCAGAGGCGGCAGATAGGTCGGCCAGTAAGACTGAAGGTGGCGCCGGAAGTGTCGAAGTAGATAATAATACTTCGGAATCTAAGGAAGCTGAATTTAGTCGCGAGGGCGCATATAAAGAGTTGGAAGAGCTTGGTGCAGATATCAGCATGTTCCGCTTGAATAAGATGAGTGATACGGAATTGCGTGATTACTTAGAGAAGACTAAGGCTGGCTCGGCGACCGAGAGTAGCGAAGATAATGCTGAAGGCACTGCGACTAAGGTTGAACCTGAGACTTCTTTGCGCGAGCGTTTGAAGAGCTTGGCGGGTAAGATTGCAGAATCTTTGCCGGGACGTTTGCTTCGCCGTGGTGCTGGCTTCGTGAAGGGCTTAATTGAAAGAATTCGCAACGGTAGAAAAGCCGAAGAAGACGCCGACGCGCTTGATGAACAGGCGCAAACAGACGAGCTCGTGGCAAAAATTGCGGCCGCGGAAGAAAAGCCATCTGTAAGCAGCGCTACTGTGGCGCCTGCGACAGAAGTTCCGACAGTAGATGCGACTAAGCCGGAAGTGTTAGTCGCAGATACTCCGGTGGCAAAGGTACCAGAGGTGCCGGTGGTGCCAGTGGCGAAAGTGCCAGAAATTAAGACTTCAGTAGTAGAAGCTCCGAAAGCTGAAAAACCGGCTGCTGGATCGGCGGAAACTGAGACTACAAAGAAGTACAAGTTAGATGATTTGGTTGTTCGCCGTGCGGATGGTTCGTTTACTTATGACAACTCAAAGATCTTTAGCACCGATGAATTCTTGAAGATTCTACAGGAACGTGCGGCTGATACGGCCTCGAGCGATGGTAAGCTTGCTGCGCAAATGTTGCAGATTATGAAGATTGATAACGCCGGAAGTGGCGACGATTTTGGCGCGTATGGTCGCAAGAGAATGGTTGACCGCGCGGAATTCGTAATGAATAGTAATGGGGCTATGCGCGAGGTTGATAAAGACGCTCTATCAAAATTGCGTAGTGAGTTTGTTGCAAAGTATGTTGAGTCGAATGCGAATGACGTTTTGACCAGCGGCGATCGTGAGGCTTTGAGCGGCGCTGCGGATAGCATTGAGAGAGCTGTTTAATAACTAGATTGGGAGGTGATAGACATGAAGCCGAATGGTCCGAAAATGGAATCCGTATCGGTTGGAATGGAATCGATTGCCGTACCGGAAGGAGTAGATAGCGAACGTGCTAAGAAAGTTGGCGAGGAGGCGGCTAAGGCTGCCTCCAAGCTAAATCCGGAAGGTGGTAGTGCGAAGATTCCTGATTTGTATCCAGGCGCAGATAGCGATGTGGCAAAAGTTTTGGCGATGGATATGAGTCGAGTTAGTGAAACGATTTCGAAAAATCCGGTGAATGACGGGGAATCGATTCACGATTATTTTAGACGCGTAGGGTTATTAGAGCCGAAAAAAGCGGAAACTGTCGAGAATAAATACGATAAGTTGCGCGAGATTCGGCGGATTTTGCGTGAGAAAGATAGGAACAAACCGTATTCGCGGGAAGATTTGAGCCGTCAAGGCAAATATGGATTCGAATTTGATAATTCGAAGATTTTTGCAACCGATGAATTTGTTTCGCTGCTAGAAGATGAGGCGAAAAATGACGACACTGATGAGGGGAAATTGGCGGGGCAGATGTTGTCGCAAATGAAGCGGCCGGATTATGGTCGCGACAAAATGGTGAAGCGGGCGGTGTTCGTGATGGATGGCGACCCGAATTTTCCTGATGCGGCGCCTGAGGTAGATAGAGAGGCTTTGGCTGGACTGCGAAAGAAGTTCATTAGGCGGTATATGCGCCCTGATGAGATGCCGTCGATTGAGGTGCCGAAGGTTCAGATGGACGATATTGCGCTTGAACCGCTAGCCGAGGAAGATGTTTCGGTTGAGCCTGAAAAAAATATTGATGCTAACGATGGTATACAAGTGCTTCCTGAGATGCCGTCAATTGACGTACCGACGATGCCATCAATCGATGTGCCGACGATGCCGTCGATTGATGTGCCGATGCTTGGTTATGAATTTGCTGCGGCCGAAGCTGAAGAGCAAGCGGTAGTACCCCTTGCTGAAGGTAACTTGGCGGTCGATGAGAATGGGGTGGTAAACTTTGATAGGCATCAGACGGCTGAATCTGAATCTGAGGAATCCGAAGAAGAGGTAGAGCAAGGCGCGTTTGAAGCGTTGTCGCCAATAGTTTTGGTCGATATGGATCGTGAAAGCGATGCGCACACGAGAGCGAAAGAGATTTCGGAAGAAATGTTGCGCGAGCGTATCGAAGGCGATGAAAATAAGAACGGATTGTTTAGTCGTATTGGGCGGGGCTTGCGTAAGAGATTCATTGGTAATTTGCTGCGCGAGGCTTTTAAGGTTTCTTATGAAAAGCAGGCGTTTGAGGCGATTAAGAAGGCAAATGAGATTTATGATGATCCGAATTTGTCGGACGACGAGCGTCGTAATGCTTTGGCAGATATAAAGATTACGAAGTGGCGAAATTTGCTAGAGCGCGATTGGACGGCGGCCTCTGCGACTGAGACAATGAAGTATGATTTTGTGGCGCGCCATACTGAGCAAGCCTATGATTCTTTGATTCACTCGAAAGTCGGTGAAAAGTTTGCGTCTTATAGCGTGCATCGTGGTGACGATGGCGAGCTGCATGTTTACGAGCGTTTGCCGGGACAAGATGAGCAAGAAACCACTGATTTGGAAAAAGTGAATTATGCGGTGGGGATGCGCGACATTGTGCAACGCTATGCGAAGGGTGAAATTGCGGACAGAGCGGCATTTCTGGGCGAGGTGAATCACTTGCGTGAGATTTGCCCAAATGCAAATGCGAACGCAGAAGTAATGACGAATAACTTCTTTGCGATGGCGGAAGCCGCGAAAATGCAATATGACGCGATGTCTGATTGTGATAAGCATGCGGACGGCATCGAGCGCTTGATGAAGGGCTTTGCGATTGTTAATGCGGAAACGCGCAGCAATATTCGGACGGAAATTCACAAGAGTAAGTGTGATGAGGTGATTGAAAAGCTGAAGCGAAGCAAGGTGGGGCGTTTTGTGCCGGCGGGTGCGCTGACGGCGGCCACTGGCGTCGCGGGTGCTTTGTTGTTTGGCGGGGAAAGTTCGTCGAATGGCGTAGTGCAAAGAGCTTTGAAGGTCGTATTCCCAGCTTCGGTATTGGCTAGCGGTATGATTGCGGGGGTGAAAGAAAATCATAGAGCACAGGAAGATATTACGAAGATGCGTCGCGATTTGGCGCGCGGAATGAATGTGCGCGAGACGGAGACGGGTCGGAGATACGCGAAGAATCGTGAGTTGTATAAAGCCACGTATGATATGATCGACGCTAGCGACGCGACAGACAGTATGAATGGTTTGCTGAATAAGATGCGTGATGGCACGATTACGGATGCGGAAAAAGACGGTTTGAAGGGCCTTTTCTCAGCGATGTATTTTGCGCGAGAGTTGAGCGATGATCGAAACGTGGATTTGATTGCGTATTCGAACGACCATCCAGAGAATATTCCGGAAGAGCGTTTGAGGTATGATATTGCTTTGGCGAGAGCTGAAGTAATAATGAGCGATAATGGCGTTGATGTGCAGTCGTTGCGCAGCACGATTGGCGAGGGCGCGAACACGTTGCATGCACTTGAGGAAAGTATCGATGAGAAAGACAAGCTGGCGTGTAAGTTGCGCCGCAAGATGGCGCGTCGAGCTGGCGTGAAGGCGGCAGCAACGACATTCGCGCTCGGTACGGTTGCGTCTGAGATTCGGGCGGCGTTTGATCCGAATATGACGGGCGTGATTGATCGTTTGCGCGGCGTAAAAGATACAGATGGTGCAAGCCATACGATTCTTGAAGGTACTTTTGCAAGGATTGAACGAGCGCGAGCTGAGGGCTGGAATGGCGTCGGCGCGTTTATTCGACCGCTTGAATCTGGCGGGGCGGACATCTCGCACGTGGCGAATTATCGCACTGGCGTGACAAGGAACGAGGCTCAGCAGATTTTGCAGCAACATCCAGATTACAAGATGGTGCAGGTTGGGCAACGTCCGGATGGCACATTTACGGATGTGACGCTCGGCGATTACGTGTCGCAACGTTCAGAGCAGATTCATATTGGCGATGAAAACTGGCTAAATAACGGTACTGCCGAATATGATTTGAGCGAAAAAGACGTCTTCTTTACAGAAACGGACAAATGGTTTGCGCGGTTACGTAATAATCCATTCAATAGTAATATGACGATTGATCCAAAGCTAGAAGCGGCGAATGGTCGTTTGGTTTGGGTTGTGCGCACGAATGATATAGATGGAAATAATGGAACCGGCTTCTTGCTGCCGGCGGCATATGATCAGGCCAGCGGTAACTTCGTGATGTCGAGTTCGGCAGATCCGACTTTGCGTGGCGTGGCGGAGAGTTTTGCTTTTGATCGCTTCCATTTGGGTGTCGATTTGGGGCTTGATTCGAATGGCGTGCGAAATATCGCGTCGATTGCGACGACTTCGGGCCATGGATTTGACGGCAGCGAAATAATCTCGCATACACAGAATATGGAAGACATCTTTAATGTGACGCGTACGGTTACGGAACATGTTGATCCGACAATAGCATCGACGTTCAATTATCCGCTGTTTGGTCTGAACGGACGTAATGAGTTGGCGGCAAGCCGCTCTACGGCCAATAGATATAGCGCCGGTGTGCCGATTATTGAGGAGCCGTCAAATGCACCTGAAATCGAAGTTGAAGGCGAAGCCGAGGAAGGTACTGCTGAAGAGCCGGTAGTTTTGGGTGAGGAGGAAGCTGTCTTGCCTGAAGAGGAAGTGGTGGCTGAGACGGAAGTGCCAGTCGTTGAGACTCCGGCAGAAACGGAAGCTGAGACTGCTACGGAAGTGCCAGTCGTCGAGGCTCCAGCAGAAGCGGAAGCTGAGACTGCTGCGGCCTTTGAGGCAATCAAGAGTGATAGCTTGACGACGAACATTGATATTGATGATAGCTTACTGAATACTGTGATGACTAGGGGCGGGGCGGCGCCAGACGCGAGCGTGCTAGGAATTACGAGGGCGATCATTAATAACTGGAATGCGCAGACTGATGATGCGCGCCGACGAATTTTGCGCGGTGAAGATACGCCTGGTGTGTTCAATGCGCTAATTGCGGCAGGCTTGATCGAGTTGGATTAGGTCGAGCTGCTGCAACAAAAAAATATCTCCCGGGTTGGGAGATATTTTTGTGCTTCGTCGATTTCGCTAGCGGTAGAATTTGAGGGAAACGATAGGGTCTTTGCGGGCGGCTTTGATGGCTGGATAGATGCCGAAGAGTACGCCGACTGCTAGGGAAACTCCGCCAGTAATCGCAAGAATGTTCCAGGAAATGTGTGGCGCGAAAGGCGAAATGAGCGAAATGAGGAAAGCGCCGATGTAGCCGAGCGCGAATCCCATGACGCCGCCCATGACGCTGAGGATGATGGATTCGAAAAGGAATTGCAAGAGGATGTTACCGCTGCTGGCGCCGACGGATTTGCGGATGCCGATTTCGCGAGTGCGTTCGGAGACTGAGACGAGCATAATGTTCATGATGCCAACGCCGCCGACGATGAGGGAAATGGAAGCGACTAAGGTTAGCATGTAGGAAACGGTCGAGAGTAGGGAACCGGCCGGGTGAGCGGCTTCTTTGCTGGAGATGATTTCGAAACTTTTGCTGCCGTGTTTGGACTCACTGAGTTTGTTGTTAATTTGCTCGATGCTTTCTTCGACGGAATTGGTGGTGGCGGTACGGATGTCGATTTGCTGGATTTGGATGGAAGATTCGAAAGTGCTGGCGAAGTTGAGGTTGATGAGGATGGAATTGTCGAAGTCGACACCGTTGAAGTTGATAGGGTCGTCAATTTCTTCGAGGACGCCGACGACCATGAACTGTTGGCCGTTGTAGTAGAAAGTTTTAGTGATGGCCTCTGGGCCGCCGTACATTTTCATGGCTGTGTTGTAGCCAAGGACGGCGACATTTTCGCGAAGCGTGGTGTCGAGGAATTGGCCGTTTTTAAGTGGAATGTTGATGATGTTGAGCAGGTCGGTGCTGGTGGCGACAACGTTGACGTCTTCGTAGTTGCGATCTGCGACAGTGATGGCGGAATTGGAAATTGCGATTGGGGCGACAGCGGAAACGTTCGGCAGGTCGGAGATGGTTTTGACGTCGTCGATGGTAAGGTTCGATTTGACGTATTGGTTGGTGGCAGTGAGTTCGTCGATGATGCTGCCAGTTGCGTCTTTGCCGGTGCTAGGGCGAACCAGGATGAGATTAGCGTTGTTTTTGTCGCTGTTGGTAGTGATGAGGCGGTCGATGCTGCCGGTGAGGGAAAGAATCAGAACGATGGATGCTACGCCGATGGCAATGCCGAGCGCAGAAAGAAAAGTGCGGCCACGGTTGCGACGAAGGCTGTCGATGGCAAGGTGAAAATGAGTTTTAATGAGTATGGCCATTTTTAGGACTCCTTCTTAGTTTTCTTGTTGTTAGGGTGCTTTTCGTCGGCGGCTTTTTCTTTGTGGTTGCGTTTCAGTGGTTTGAGAGAAAGCGTGTGTTTGCGCGGGGTGCGCTCGTCGACGGCGCGTGCGTGTTTTGGCTCTTCCTTGGTTTTGGAGTGTTCGAGTTTGTGAGTTTCGCCGAGCGGGTGTTTTTCGATTTTAGGAGTTTCGGTTTTGACATCTTCGGTCTTGGCTGGCTTTTCGGATTTTTCATCGGCCGGTTTTTCTGGTTTGGCTTTTTCGGCGTCCGGCTTTTTGTTTGAAAGAATGCGGACGGAGATTTTTTCCGGGTCGCCGGGTTTCGGTAGGTCGCGGTCGGCGACGGTTTTGATGTCGGTGTCGATTTCGCCGTCAAGCATGTTGATTACGCGAGTGGCGTAGGTGGTCAGGGCAGGGTTGTGGGTGACCATGATGATAGTGTTGCCAAGTTCATGGATTTCTTTGAGTTCTTCCATGATGATGTGACTGCTGCGGCTGTCGAGGTTGCCGGTCGGTTCGTCCGCCAAGATGATTGATGGGTTTGCGATAAGACTGCGGGCGATGGCGACGCGCTGTTGCTGGCCGCCGGAAAGTTGGTATGGCATGTAGTATTCGCGCTCGCGCAGCTGGAAGCGTTCGAGGACATTGTCGGCCATTTTGAGGCGACGGGTTTTGCTGTAGCCGGCGTAGACAAGCGGCATGGAGACGTTTTCGATGACGCTAAGGTTTGGAATGAGGTTAAAGCTTTGGAAAATGAGGCCAATTTCTTTGGCGCGAATGTGGGCTTTTTTGCGGCCGGAGATGCGATCGACGGACTTGCCGGCAAGTTCGTATTTACCGGAAGTTGGCTTGTCTAAGAGGCCGATGATGTTTAGTAGGGTGGTTTTGCCGCAACCGGATGGCCCCATAATCATAATGAACTCGCCGCGTTTGACGGTGAGGTCGAAGTCATGTAGGGCGACGGTTTCAGCATCGCCAAATCCGTAGCTTTTGCAGAGGGATTTGAGCTGGATGATAATTTCGTTGTTTTGACTTGGCATTTTCTCGCAATTCTTCGCAGTTAAATTTTATGAAAACTTAATTTATATTATAGACGGAAAAAATGTTTTTTGGCGATAATTGAAGACAAGAAAAAGCCCCTTCCTTGCGGTTGGGGCTTGTGGGGCATGTACTATTTCTTATTTCTGGACATAATCCATCACGACCTCGAATGAGGTTTTGTTTTTGGCTGCGCGGAGTGCTTCTTTGAGATATGTAATCTCTTTTTTTCCACGCAGATAGAAGAAACCTTCATCTTCGGTCGATATGGCCGTAACGATGTCGTTCTTGCGGATAGCTCTGCTGAGAGTTTGGGGATCGTTCCACTTATGGCCTCCTCGTGCCTCGAGCTTGTCGCTGTCGCGAATTACTCCCTCCTGATGCAGGAGGAAGGTGATTGTTGCCAGTGACTTGTTTGTAGGCACTTTGCCTTGCTTTTCAAGGCAGTACAACACTGTCACTTGATGATCACCTCCTTTCCTTGTTTGGGTAGTTAGGCGAGTGTAATCCCGTACTTCTCGGGATTGTCCTCCGCATCGAAGATGATGTCATCGATGATGCGGATGAGCTTGTCGATCATTTTCTTGGTCGTCAAGCTCTCGGTGAGGAACATCATGTTTCTCGAGAGCCACGACGTATTGGCGCAGTCGACGGCGACTACGAGGACGGGGCGTGCCAGGTACTTGCGGCCGTTGTGGTAGCGGATGCCGTAGCGTACCGTTACCGGCACGCTTGCGCGGTCGATCGGGTCGCTTTCTCTGTTGAGCCACTTGATCTTGCCGCCCTTGCCGGGGTTGCAGGTGATGTCGACGCAAGCGCCGTTGAAGTGGAAATCGGTGCCCTCCAGCTTGTCGGCATCGGTGCCGAGCATGGACTGCATGATGCAGTCGCTGCGCAGCTCTACCTTCTGGCGGAGCTCGCAGACGTAGGCGGTTTCCAGGTCGATGCCGGCCCTGATGAAGCCGATGTTGCTGCCGGGGGTGATGAATCCTCTTCTGCTCATAATCGTTTCCTCCTTGTGCAAGTGATCTGCCGCTTGGCGGACAGAATGATAAGGTAGTCGAACCGAAAAAGTACTGTAACGAGGGAAATAGTACATTTTAAGGTTCTAGGCATGAATGCCTTGTCTTTTTATTCTAGCACAAAAATGCAAAAAAGTCAATAGATATAACATTTTTTGCTGGATTTGGAAAATGGTTATGGGACGGATTTGGCGAAATAGGGTGACTGTGGTAGAATGGAAGGAGCTGGAGAGGTGTCCGAGTGGTTGAAGGAGCACGCTTGGAAAGCGTGTAAGGTCGCAAGGCTTTCGCAGGTTCGAATCCTGTCCTCTCCGCCAGATTCATAAATACAACCCGTAGGGTTGTTTTTTTGAGTCTGCGAGACAGGATGAGAGCCAAAAAGGTTCGCCCAATGCCCGGTTGAGCTTGCGAAACGACGGCGCATTGTTTATATCCTGTTCTCTCCGCCATTTTTTGTGCATGAAAAATCCCCCGGTTGGGGGATTTTTGGGCTTTAGGCAGTGGCAGGTTTTGGATTGCCGCCTTGAAGTACGCCGCTTGTGTGTTTGGCGGCCTGTGCGATATTGGCAGCATTGGCTGCGGTTCGGCGTTCTTTAAGATCCTTAATCGCCGTGTTGAGAGCACGGAGGCTTTCGTTCGTGATGCCTAGGAAGGTGGGATCTTTTCCGTCGGAGAGCTGTATTTCGGATTTGAAAAACTTAAAAATGGCATCTGCTAATTTCTTAGGATCTTCTACGCCGAGGAGTCGTTGGAGTTCTTTTGAGGCGTGATCGGCGAACTCTTTGTGCATTCCGGCTGCTTGTTTGATTGCGGATATTGATTCGGGAGTTTCGGCATCGTATTCGGCTAATTGGCAGCTATAGTAGCCGGCTCTGCCTTGGTAGTATAGCTCGGTGAGGAGTTTGGCTTGGACGTGAGGGTTTGGGATGTTAGAGATGTCGATGCCGTTTGCAGGAAGATTGAATTGGTCTACGAGGCGTTGAATATATTGAGGACTGACGCCAAGTGTGTAATGTGGAATACGAGAGAGTTTGGTCTTGGAAGAACCGTGGCTGTAGTAGTCGATGCGGGTTGTGTAAGGAATGACGACTTTCCTATCTTTAGTTCTGCAGCCTTTTTCGCGGGCATGTTGGAACTTTCTGACGATGGGATTGGTTGTGCCATTGTAATTTGTCGTGGTGGTTGCATCTATGCTGGCGACGGCGTCACGTTTAAAGGTCGGCCGGGGAATGCCGATGATGAGGTCGGTGGCATGTAAGTAGTCGTCGTATTCAGAGCTAGGCTCGCTGAAGGCGCCTTCGAGTAATTGGCCCTGTTGGGTCATGTAGTAGAGCATGGATTCGAGCGCACCAGCGTCCACTTCCTCTTCGTCTTTGTCGTGATATTGCTTCTTTTCTTCTACTGTTTGATTGTCTCTTTCGATTGATTCTTGACTGAACATTTTCTTGTCCGCAAAGTCGTCTGGCTGTGGGCGAATGGATTGATATCTGTCAATGAGGGCGTCGTATTTTCTTGGCGTATCAGTGATATCTCGAAATTTGTAGTTTTCTCTTTGATTGAAGATTGGGGCGTAATCTGGTTTGTTTTGTGTTTGTTCTCCGGGTATATTCATATAAGGCTATTTTAGCATAAACAGATTGAAAAAACGAAAGCCGGCGAGTGCCGGCTTTTTGGATTAAGATGTTTTGACTATGTTGCATACTTTGCTGATGAGGGCTTTTCGGTCCGCCGCTTTGTGCACGGTCGGGTTGAAATATATTCGTATTTCTCCTTTATAGAGATTTTCGATATCAGCCCGGGAGCACTTATTGGTGAAGACCGCTTTGCGTAGTACGGCGGTCAGCCGCTGGCTGGACGGATGATATTTCGGTGTGAAGAAAATCTTGCTCTCTGAGCTTGTGGAGTTGATATACAGGTCCTTCTTTAACATGCAAATCACGCACCTCTCTAGAAATATAAAGATCGATGCCGTTATGGCAATCTCTATAATTTTAGCATATTTTGGCTAAAAAGTCAATAGGAGAGCTGGACGTAAGATGAGAGCCAACGCTCGAAGTCGGCGGTGGTTTTGTAGGCGGGGAGGTCGGCGTCGGATTCGGCGTCGAGCCAAGCGACGAGTTGGCCGTCGCGGTAGATGGCGGCGGTTGGAAGATATTTGACGGTGTCGTGGAGGGCGGTTTGGTCGAATTCGGTTTCGGTGATGTCGTAGAAGCGGAGTTTTTGGTCGTCGACGAATTGCTCGGCGGTGGTGGTGAGTGGCGCTTCGGCTGGGCAGAGGACCATGTGGGCGATGATGACGAAGGATTTTTTGTCGGCTAGGAGCTGGGCGAATTCTTTAGCGGTGATGGATTGGAGCGAGCCTTGCTCTTGGTTGTAATATTCGGCGTCGAGGCGGAATTTTTGAGAGGTGGTCGGGGCGATGTGGCGAGCGAAGAAGATACAGCAGACGATGCCGATGGCGATTATTGGTATGACAAAGAAGAGGATTTTTGATTTTTTGGGAGCGGTTTTCATTGGGTTTATTATAGCATTTTGGGGGTTGTGGCGTGGTAAAATAAAGATAATGTTTGAGAGTTTGATTGGTTTGATTGCGGCGGCGGAAATTGCGAGCGCGCAGGTAGAGGTGCAAGAGAAGGCGGACGCTTATTTTGCAGTGGCGAATCAGACGACAGTGACTTATGACGTGAGCTATAGGGGGACGATTTTGAGCGATAAGGGGGAGTTTTCGCGGATGACCGATGAGATTTTGGCAGATGCGCGCGGTTGGAAGCGGGCGGGAATTCGATTTAAGCGGGTTGACAGTGGTGGGCGGATGCACGTGATTTTGGCGGAGCCGAAAGAGGTTGCGGCAGCGGCGCCGACAGTTTGTTCAGATAAGCTGAGTTGTTCGGTGGGGAGCTTGGTGTTGATTAACGATGACAGGTGGCGGGGCGGTTCGGATAGCTACAACGAGTTGGGCGTAAGTATTGAAAGATATAGGCAAATGGTTTTGAATCATGAGGTGGGGCATTTTCTGGGGCATAGGCATATTTTGACTTGCGAGACTGCGACGGGGCAGGCTCCGGTGATGCTGCAGCAGTCGACAGGTTTGGCCGGTTGCGAGCCGAATTCGTGGCCGTTGCCGAGTGAATTATGGGTAAGGTTATAGAAATGAGAAGAAGAAATACGACATTTTTGGGTGGAATTATTGTAGTGCTGGTGTTGGTGCTGGTTGGCGGCGTTTTGCTGTTGGGGCGCTCTGGCGATAAGCGCGAGTTGCGAAGTTTGAGTGAAAAAATGGAGAAAGTGCTGGCGCGTAAGGCGGATATTGAGGAGTATTTTGAGGAGAAAGTCGAGGATTTGAAAGAGTATAAATCGGAAGAGACCGAGAAGTTTTTGGTGGCCGTGCGTGATGTGAAAGAGACGGTGGGCGATGATGATTTTTGCGCGTCGAGTGCGTTTCGTAAGGACAAAGAGCATGGGGTTGAGATGCGGGAAGCTTGCGATCGAGTGAAATATACGGTTGATAATCTGGGCGATTTGGCGGAAACGGCGGAGAAGTTGGACGGTTTGGCGCATGCGGTTGCGGAGACTGGGCGGATTCCGGAAGAGACGATTACGGAATTTGCGGAATCGGGGAATGAGTTTTTGCGGGAATTTGGGCAGGATTTTGAGGAATATCGTGAGAAAATTTCCGAGTTTAAAGAGAAGTATCAGGATACTGATGAGATTGACAAGAATAAGCTGCAAGAGGAATATGGCGTGGTGCAAAATCTTGGCATTGATTTGTTGAAGAAATATAAGGAAGATGTGAAAGAGCAGGGGTATGCACAGATTTTTGATAAAGATGGTGCGCTGCATGGCTTTGCTGATGCCGAAAAAATTAGGGATTGGGCGCAAGAGAGGCTATGAAAAGGCTGGTTTTGGTTTATAATCCGCGGAGTTCGCACTACGGGCGGATTAATCGGGATGTGATTGGAGTGCTGAAGGCCGAGGAAGGCTTGGAGTTGGCGCATTTTAAGATTGCGCAGGCGAGCGTGGATGTGAACGCGGTGAATTTGGCGAAAGTTTTGCGCGATGGTGATTTGGTGGTTGCGGCCGGCGGTGATGGGACGGCGGCGGCGGCGATGAATGGTGTGATGCTGTCAAAGGCAAAGGATGTGAGTTTTAGTACCTTGGGGTTTGGGAATTTTAATGATACGGCGCGGACTTTTGGGGAGCCGCGATTGAAAGAGATTTTGCATGGTGATGCGACCGAGGTTTGGCCGCTGGAATGTTTGATTAATGGGAAACATTGGCGTTACGGGATGTGTTATTTTACTGTCGGGATGTTTGCGGTGGCTTGTGGCGTGTTTGACCATCCGAAGACGCGGCATGCTTTGCGCAAAGGGAATAAGCGCGTGACGTTTAGTATGGGGGTGTTGGCGCATTGGTGGCTGAAATGCCGTAAAAGTGAGGAGTTTTTGCCGGCGGAGTTTTTGCTAGGTGGGGCTTCTGGTGAGGCTGTGAAGGTGAAGGGCGCGTCGGATTATCTGGCGATTAATGGCTTGTCGGTGGCGCGGATTATGCGTGGCGGCAAATGGTTTTTGGGGGAGCGGGAGTTTTTGAGCAAAACTGGCGAGCTGACTAAGTTTGGAAAGCTGGCTGGATTTATGGCGCGCAGTGTACTTAAGCGTATACCTGGGATTGAGAGTGAATATGATAAGTTGGTGTTTGCTAAGGCTGCATCGGTGATGATTCAAGCTGAGGGCGAATACGAGAAGTTTGCCAATGTGCGGACGATTGAGATTCGGAAGGCAGCGAAACCGTTGCGTGCGGTTATGAAGGGGTAGGCGGGATGCGCTGGCGGTTTTGAAACGCTGGTAAAAAGGTAAACTAATAATTAATAAAAATAGATTTCAAAGATTACGAGAGGTAAACTAAAAGTTTACCCATTTTTTGACGGCGATAGCGATGGTGATGGTGATAGTGATAATGGCCGTAGTAGCGGTAGTGGTAGTGATGGTAATGTGGGATGGTAGAGGAGTGCTTGGGCGATTGTTGGTGGAGGTAAATTATGAGTTTACTTGGGGGATAGAGGTGGATGGGGGTGGGGGTAATTGGGAGTTTACTGGTTTGCTAGGGTTTGGTAGGTGAGGTAGGTGAGGTAGTGGGGGTGGATTGAAAAATGGGTGAAAAATGTTATAATTTGGGGTAATGAAGAAGAGTGAGACGGCGGTAGTAGGAAGGGCGGAGTATAAACTGGAAGGAGCGCTGCGGGCGTTTGGGGCGGCTGGGTTTTTGAAGGGGAAAACCGTGCTGGATATTGGGTCGTCGACGGGTGGATTTACGGAATGTGCTTTGCGCTTGGGGGCGAAAAAGGTGATAGCGGTAGAGAAGGGATCGCGACAGATGAAGGCGCCGTTGCGTTTTGATGAGAGGGTGGAGCTGCATGAGAAGACGGATGTTTTTGAGTTCGCGATGAGTGAGAGGCCGGATGTGGTGGTGGCGGATGTGAGTTTTGTGAGTTTGACGAAAGTGCTGGAGTATGCGCGGGCAGAGTTGGCGAAGACGGATACGGAGTATTTTGTGATGCTGAAGCCGCAGTTTGAGGCGGCGGCGTGGCAATTGAAAAACGGCGTAGTGAAGAATAGCAAGATGCGGCGCGAGATAATTGCGCGGTTTGAGCAGTGGCTGAAAATGCATGGTTTTGCTGTGATTGCGAAGCGCGATAATGAGTTGGCGGGGCGGTTTGGAAATGTGGAGAGGTTTTATTGGTTGAGGGCGGCGACTGGTCGCGAGAAATAAAAAGACCCCGTCGGAGTGGCGGGGCTTTTTGTGGCCGGCGTTAGAGAGGGTTCCTCGGCTAACGCTAGGCTGAGGTGTGCTTGCGAAAATTTGTGTTAATGAAGCGCTGTTGGTGGAATTGGTGCCCGTCGCGGAAGTGGGTGCTGCTGGAGCGGCCGGGCAGCCAGTTGGGGCGCTGGTCGAGGCGTGGGAAGAATTCTGAGGTTGAGTTGGTTTCGATGTCTTCTTGGATGATGGTTAGGATGGCGCGGCTGCAGAGGTCGATGAGTTCATGGAAGAGTTCGGTGCCGCCGATGAGGAAAACGTCGTCGGGTTCGAAGTTGCGGAGGACGAATTGGAGTTCGTTGACGCTGGTGACGATAGTGGCGTCGGGGATGTCGAGGTCGCGGCGGTGGGTGAGGATGATGTTTTTGCAATTTTTGAGGGGTTTGTGGTTGGGGAGGATGTCGAGAGTGTGGTGGCCGTAGACGACGACTTTGTTTTCGATGAGTCGGCGGAAGTGGTCGTGGTCGGGTTCGATTTTGAAGGCTGGCTGGTTGTTGTGGCATATAACCCAATTGCTAAACATGACGGCAAGGGCGATCATAGGCAAAACTTCCTTTCTGGGGGATTTTCGCGAGTTAAGGGTGCGTGACGGGAGTCATAGGGGATATTTTAGGATGTTTTGGGGAAAATGCAAGCATAAGCAAAACTTCCGATGGCGGGTCGGAAGTTTTTTGAGCGGAATTTTTGTAGGGTTTGGCAGCCTAGTGGCTGGCGTTGAAGATTTGGATGGCTTTTTGGCCGATGGTTTGGATGTCGGTTTTGGAGTTTTTGAGTGCTTCGGTTTTTGGTTCGGTGTCGTCGAAAGTTTCAGTGTCGACGGCGGTTGGGTCGAATTCGTTTTCGTCCGAGAGTTCGCTGTCGATGTCTCGGGCGGTTTCGTCGTTAAAGTTGGAGCGTTCAAATTGTTTCATTTTTGGTTTTCCTGTTTGTTTTAATGATTATATTTCTATTATAGCAAAGATTGGACGTTTTGTCAATAGGCTTATGCTTGTTTTGTTTTTGCGGAAATGTGTTATAACTATTACACCCCTGTGGAAAAGTTTTTGATGGAAAAGTGTGGAAAGTGTTCGGTTTTTAAGGTTTTGTTCGGTTTTTAATCTGTTGAGCGAATTGCGGCGAAAGTGTTAAAATAGATATATGGCAGAGGAGGTACAACTTAAACCAAATGATTATGTGCATTTGCATAATCACACACACTATTCGTTGCTTGACGGTTTGACGAAAATCGATGAGCTGGTGGATTTTGTGAAAGAGAAAGGCATGGAAGCGGTGGCTGTGACGGACCATGGCACGATGTCTGGTTTGATTGAGTTGTATAAAACTTGTGACGCGGCGGGAATAAAGCCGATTTTGGGCCTGGAGGCCTATGTGGCGGCGCGACGGATGGAAGATAGAGATCCGGCCTATGATAAGGTGCGCTATCACATTACTTTGCTGGCGATGAATGATAAAGGTTTTGAGAACTTGTGTCGCTTGCAGACTGAGGCGGAGATTAACGGTAAGTATTACAAGCCGCGCATCGACCATCGCATTATGGAAGAATATTCCGAGGGTGTTATTTGCTTGTCTGGTTGTGCAGGTTCGGAGATTTCGAATGCGATTCGGAATGGCGATGATGAGCGCGCGGAGAAGCTGATTGAGTGGTATCACAGCGTGTATGGCGACAGGTTCTATTTGGAGCTGCAGGATCATGGGCACCCGGATTCGCCGACGCATTGGGATGTGCAGACGAAAATTAACGAATGGTTGATGAACTATTCGAAAAAGTCGGGTTTGCCGTGTGTGGTAACTTGCGATGCGCATTATTTGAAGGTTGAAGATGAGCCGGTGCACGAGGTGCTGCTGTGTATTGGTACTGGTAGTAAGATTTCGGACCAGAACCGTATGTCGCTGAGTGATTTTCAGTTGAATGTGATTCCGCCGGAGGAGTTGCTGCCGCGGTGGCAGAAGACTTGCCCGGAGGCGGTGCTGAATACGAAGAGGATTGCGGATCGTTGCAATGTGACGATTCAGTTGGGGCGGATTTTGATTCCGAAGTTTCCGACGCCGAATGGGGAGTCGGAGAAGGAATATCTGGATCACATGGTTTTTCATGGTCTGGCGGGGCGCTATAAGATTGCGTCGGATGAAGAAATCGAGAAAATGAGCAATGAGGAGATTCGTGAGAAGTTGCCGCCAGAGGTGATTGAACGAATTGACTATGAGCTTTCGGTGGTGGACAAGATGGGCTATAATGGCTACTTCTTGATTGTGCAGGACTTTATTAACTGGGGTAAAGGCCAGGGGATTATTTATGGGCCGGGGCGTGGTTCGGCGGCTGGTGCTTTGCTGGCGTATGCGATTCATATTACAGATGTGAATCCGCTGGAGTATGATTTGCTCTTTGAGCGTTTCTTGAACCCGGACCGTATTTCGATGCCGGATATTGATACGGATATTCAGGATAACCGGCGCGATGAGGTGATTGAATATTGTACGCGCAAATACGGAAAGCCGCGCGTGGGAAATATTGTGACTTTCGGTAAGATGATGGCGAAGAACGCGGTGCGCGATGTGGCGCGCGTGTTGGAGGTGCCGTATGCGGAGGCGGATAGGCTGGCGAAGCTGGTGCCGGATCCGGTGATGGGACATCATGTGAAGCTGAAAGATGCGATCGTGAATGAGCCGGATTTGAAGAAGGAATATGAGACGAATCCGACTTCGAAAGAGGTGATTGATTTTGCGATGCGCTTGGAGGGGACGATTCGCGGGCATGGTGTGCATGCCTGTGGTGTGGTGATTGCGCCGGATGATTTGGTGAAGTTTTTGCCGATGGAAGTTTCGGCGAAAGGGCCGTTGACGACGCAGTATCCTGGGCCGACAGTTGAGGAACTGGGCTTGTTGAAGATGGACTTTTTGGGCTTGTCGAACCTTTCGGTGATTCAGCAGGCGCTGCGCATTATCAAGAAGGTGTATGGGCAGACGATTGTGATGAATGATTTGCCGACGGATGATGCGGAAGTTTACAAGCTGTTCCAGCGGGGCGATACGACGGGCGTGTTCCAGTTTGAATCTGGCGGTATGAAGAAGTATTTGCGCGAGCTGCAGCCGACGGAGTTCGCGGATTTGATTGCGATGAACGCGCTTTATCGTCCGGGGCCGATGCAGTTTATTCCGAGCTTTATTAAGCGGCGGCATGGCGAGGAGCCGGTGACTTATTTGCACCCTGGGTTGGAAAACTCGCTGAAGAGTACCTATGGTATTTTGATTTATCAGGAGCAGTTCATGCAGGCGTCCAAGGAATGGTGCGGATTTACGGGCGGTCAGGCAGATACGTTGCGCAAGGCGGTTGGTAAGAAGAAGATTGACCTGATGAATAAGGTGAAGCCGCAGTTTATTGAGGGAGCGGTGAAGATTGGCGGCGCGACGGAAGAGATTGCGAACACTTTTTGGGATCAGCTGTTGGAGTTCGCGAACTACTGCTTTAACAAGTCGCACGCGGCGTGCTATGCCTTGGTGGCGTATTGGACAGCGTGGCTGAAAGTGCATTATCCAGATGCGTATATGGCGGCGTTGATGACGTCGGATATGCGTTGGACAGAGCGTCTGACGATTGAGATGACCGAGTGTAAGCGCATGGGCATGAAGGTGCTTGGTCCGGATATTAATGAATCTTACGCAGACTTCGGTATCGTGGGACAGACGAAGACGATTCGCTTTGGTTTGGCGGCGATTAAGGGTATGGGTAAGGCGCTGGCGGAAGAGGTGATTGACGAGCGCGATAAGAACGGTAAGTTTAAGTCGCTGTTTGATTTTGCGAAACGCGTGCCGGCGACGAAGTTTAACAAGAAGAGTTGGGAATCTTCGATTAAGTGCGGCGTGTTTGATAGTTTTGGCTTTTCGCGGTCGGATTTGCTGTATAACTTGGAGTCGATTCAGGCCTATGCGAACAAATGTCAGAAAGATCAGGCGAGCGGGCAGACGGATTTGTTTGGCATGATGGGAAAGGTGGCTGAGATTCCGGAGCCAGAGATGAAACCGGCGCCAGCGCAGTATACTGACAAGGAGCAGCTGCTGTGGGAGCGTGATTTGATGGGGCTTTATATTTCGTCGCATCCGTTGGATAAATATGATAAGTATTTTGAAGAGCAGACGATGCCGATTGCGGAAATTAAGCCGGCGATTAATGGCGCGACGGTGATTGTAGGTGGCATTATTACGGATGTGCGGACCTTGATTACGAAGAGTGGCTCGAAGATGGCTTTCGTCAAGATCGAGGATAAGACGCGCGAGATTGAGATTGTGGTGTTTCCGCGAACTTTCGAGACGGTGGGCGCTAAGCTGGTGGCCGATACGGTCGTGAAGGTGACTGGGAAAGTGAATGCGACGGATCGTGACGGGAATATGACGGACGAGGCAAAGATTAACGTCGAAGAAGTTGACGTGGTAACGGATGAAGAGCTGGAGAACTACGAGTCGACTGGAGCGAAGCTGAAAGTGCCGACAAAAGGTGTGGCGCAGAAGCCGCGCGGCGACAAGACGGCGGCGCAAAATGTGAGTGGCGCGAGTGGGCATAGGCGCTCTGGTGGGGGAGGTAGAGGCAGTTCGACGACGACGCATTTTTCGACATCGGCCAGTGGCGCGAATGGTGTGCCGTTGAAGCCGAAAAAGCTGTATATTCGTGTGATGGATCCGTCGGATAAGCAGGCGCTGGTGGATTTGAAGACGAGTTGCGGCAGGTATCCGGGGATTTCGGAAGTGATTTTGGTGATTGGGCCGGATAAAAAGGCGATGCGCTTGCCGTTTAGGTGCGAATGCGACGATGCTTTGTTGGGCGAGCTGAAAGAGATTTTTGGCGAAGAAGGCGTGGTTGCGAAGTAGGCGCGTCGTGTAGCGTCATGTGCTGTCAATTGGTTTATGTTGTAAATTATACAACAGTTATGTGGTGCTTGTTGTAAAAATAACAACATAAAGGCGGTGTTTGTTGTAAGATTTACAACAATTAGAGAATTTTTTCGCAGATGATATTGCTGGCGAAACGTTTAGCGGTGTTGGCGTCGGAATGGGTGCGGATGGTCCAGGCGAGAATTGGGAGATTCGTGTGGATTGGTGGCTTGTTGAGGTCGGCCGAAATGAAATCTGGGCGAGTGTAGAAATTGTCGGGATGATGGTGGGCGAGATATTCGCGGAGATTTTCGGATTGGCGGAGCGGTTTTGGTGAAATGAGTTGGCCGCGCGGGATTTGTGGCGCGTGCTGCTTGAAAAAGTGAAGCGTGCGCGGATCAAAAGACTGGATAGCGAGGGCGCCGCGATATGATGTTAGGAGAGGGAGGGCGGCTTGCTCGAGAGTGGATTTTGGTGCGTCGGTTTTGAACTCGATGAGGAGAGGAACTTTGCCGTCGATGCGTTTGAGGACTTCGTGGAGGAGAGGGATTTGAGAGTGGTCGGGGAGCTTTGGGAGGTCGGCGCGAATGCAGTCGATGATTTTGCGGCCGTCTGGTAGAGTGTCGTTGTGATAGACGGCGATTTGGCCGTCTCTGAGGAGATGGATATCAAGCTCGATGGGGTATTTTTTAATGGCGGCGTATTTGAAAGCGGCGAAAGAATTTTCGGGGATTTTCTTGGCGAGATTATGTAGGCCGCGATGAGCGATGGGGACTTGAAGGAGGAAATCGATGTTGTTGCGCGGCTTGTTCATAATAATAGTTTAAGATATTTTAGACGCGGATGGAACAAAAATACTCCGGGTGGCGGGGTATTTTGGACTGCTGGAGATTAGCGGCGGCGGGAGGCTACGAAGAAGCCTGCGCTAAGTGCCGCACTAGATAAAGTAACAAAAAACTTCCGTTTTGGGGCGGAAGTTTTTTGAGGGAGCGATTAGATGGATTTGAATTTTTTGCTGGCGTGGGAGTCGTAGAGGTTTTCGTAGATGCTCGGGTGGCCGATGCGGTTGGCGGCGTCGACGACTTCCTCGACGTTGTCTGTAATGCGGTAAATGCTGCGGTCGCCCTTGGCGATGGTGTGCATTTGGCGCTCCATTTTTTCATAGAAATACTTGTCGAGCGGCTTCCAGAAGGATTTACCGATGAGGAACATAGGCATTTTTGGCATTTTGCCTTCTTGCATGAGGATGAGGATTTCGGAAAATTCGTCCAAGGTGCCAAAGCCGCCAGGGAAGAAGACGTAAACTTTGCTGGACATGGTGAGCATGACTTTGCGGGCGAAGAAGTAGTGGAATTCCATTTCGTCGGTGACGTAAGGGTTGATGTGCTGCTCGTGGGCGAGTTGAATGTTGAGGCCGATGCTGCGGCCGCCGGCTTCGTAGCAGCCTTTGTTGGCGGCCTCCATGATGCCCGGGCCGCCACCAGTGATGACTGGATGGCCGTTTTGAGCGAGAAGGAAGCCGAGTTTGGTGGCGAGTTTGCAGTATTTGCTGTTTTGCTTGAGGCGAGCGGAGCCGAAAATGCTGACGCCTTGGGCGTAAGTGCGGATTTTGGCGAGACCTTCTTCTAGATCTCTGGCATAGCGCAGAGAGCGTTCGACGTCTTCGGCGTTAAGTTTTTCGTCGGCGATTTGTTCGAGCCATTTTGTGACTGCTTCGTCCATTAGCGTACCTCCTGTATGGGCATGTTATGTAATTTGACTTTGTTTGAGATGATGCCGGACTTGCCGCCGATGTATTGGACGACGGAAGTCGAGTTGGCAGATGCGAAAATGAGGGAATCCTTGAAAGATTTGCCAGCTGCGAAGGCGGCGAGGAAGCCAGAGCCGAAAGCGTCGCCGGCGCCAGTGGCGTCTTTGACGGGGACGTCTTCGTAAAGGCCGAGGCGGTAAACTAGGTCAGGCGAGATAGCGATGGCGCCTTGGTTGCCGTCGGTGATGATGACGTGCGAGCAGTAATTATGGAGGCGATGGGCGAGTTCGGATAGGGAGGAACCCTGGACGATTTTTTGGGCTTCTTTTTTGTTGACGAGTAAGACGTCGACGTCGGGGAGAAGGCCGAGGAGTTGTTTTTGGTGTTCGAGTTCGAGATTGCCTGGGTTGAACATGATTTTGGCGTTGAGAGATTTGGCGCGGGTGAAGAGTTGATCGAGCATGTTCATGTTGCCGCGCATGGTGCTGACGTAGAGCCAATCTGGATAGATGCTTTCGAGGTCTTCGGGGTTGAGGTGGTCGAATTTGGCGCTGGCGCCGCGACAGGTCATGATAGTGCGCTCGCCGGACGGAGTGAGAAGAATGACGGAGTAGCCGGTGTGGATGTTTTTAGCGTAGCTGACGTAGCTACTGTCGATGCCTTCGCGATCAAGAGCGGCGATGACGGCTTCACCGGCGGGATCATTGGCGATGCAGCCCATGAAGATGGTTTCATGTCCGCTGCGGGCGAAAGTGGTGGCCGCATTGGTGGCGCCGCCGCCGGTGCTGAAATGTACGCGGTCGATGTCGATTTTTGAGCCGAGCTCGATTTGGTTGAAGTAGCCGCGTTTGTTGGTGCCGAAATCGTCGTGGTCGATGAGGAAAACGTCTTGTAGGGCGGCGCCTGCGGTAACGATGCGAGCCATTAGAGTACAGACTCCTTTTCGGTTGCGCTGTTGAGGGCGTTGAAGGCGGCGGTTGGGTCTTCGGAGCGCGAAATGGCGCTGCCGACGTTAATGACGTCGACGCCAGCGTGCGTGATGATGTGTGTGTTGTTTAGGTTGGCGCCACCGTCCCAGCCGATTTCGATGGTTTTATGGATGTCGCGAATGAGGGCGACTTTTTCGAGTAATAAGAGGTCGGCCTCGCCGCCGTATTGGCCGAGCGTGCCGGAGAAGATGAGGGCGTAATCTGCGGCGTTGAGTAGCTGCTTGATGTTGCCAGGGTAGACGTTTTTAACAATCGCGACGCCGCATTTGATGTTGTTTTGCTTTAGCTGTTCGAAGATTGGCAATAGATCGTCGTTGGCTTCGGCGTGAAAAATAACTAGACTTGGGTGAAGTTTGATGAGGTTTTCGATGTGTTGGGCGGGGGAGAGCGTCATCATATGGATGTCGACTTGCCAGCCTTTTGGCCACCAAACGGCAGTTTCGTTGATGGTGACGTTTTGCGCGAGAGTGCCGTCGGAGATGTCGATGTGGACGCGGCGCGCAAAAGGATAATATCTTTGAACCAAGGTTTTGTACTCGGTTGGATTGTTGGTGAGGATTGTTGGAGCGATTGTTGTGATTGCCATAGTTTTATTCTTCGTCTAGTTTTTTGTTGCGGCGTTGGTATTTTTCGCCCGTGAGAGCCGCGGTTTGGAGAAATGTTTCGATGATTGGGATTGCTTGTTCGATGTCGACGCGATCGGCAGGGAGGCAGAGAATGTTGGCGTCGTTGTGACTGCGGGTTTCTGCCGCCTGGTCGGCCGCGTCGCAAATTGCTGCGCGGACGCCGCGATAGCGATTGGCCTGCATGGCGACGCCCTGAGCAGAACCGCAGACCAAGATGCCGTAGCGAGTGAGGTCGGCGGGTGTGTTTTGGATGCTGAGGGCGACGTTTTTGGCGTAATCGTTATAGTCATCCTCGGCATCGAATTTGGTGGCGCCGGCGTCAAAATAATCGATGCGGGCTTGTTGGAGCCAGGCGATGATTTGGTTTTTGAGTTCGTAGCCGCGATGGTCGGCACCGAGGATGATTTTCATAGTTTACTTACCTAATTTGCCGAAGTCGGCGGTTAGTTCGACGAGGCGATTGCTGTAGCCCCATTCGTTGTCGTACCAAGCGACAACTTTGATAAGAGTGCCTTCGATGACGTCAGTGAGTTTAAGATCAACGATGGAAGAGTGCGAGTTGCCGCGGAAGTCGACGGAGACCAATTCTTCTTCGGTGGCGTCGAGGATGCCTTGGTAATATGGGTCGGCAGCGGCGCGCTTGAAGAGTTCGTTGATTTCTTCCTTGCTAGTTGGGCGCTTGGTGACCGCGGTGATGTCCGAGAGGGAAACGACTGGGGATGGGACGCGGACCGAAAGGCCGTTGAACTTGCCGGTGAGGCTTGGGATGGCTTTTGCGGCGGCTTTGCTGGCGCCGGTGGTGGTTGGGACGATGTTTTCGGCAGCAGCACGAGCTTCGCGAAGGTCTTTGGCTGGGGCATCCTGAAGTTTTTGGCTAGCGGTGTAGCTATGGACGGTAGTCATCATGGCTTTGTCGATGCCGATGTTGTCTTCGAGGACTTTCATGACTGGCGCGATGCAGTTTGTGGTGCAAGATGCGTTGGAAATGATTTCGTCTTCGACGGTGACTTGGTCTTCGTTGACGCCTAGAACGATGGTTTTGGCGCCTTCGCCTTTGGCTGGGGCGGAAATGACAACCTTGCGAGCGCCGGCGTCGATGTGAGCGCGGGCTTTGGCTGGGTCGGTGAAGAAGCCGGTCGATTCGATGACGACATCAACGCCGAGGTCGCGCCATGGGAGGTTGGCTGGTTCTTTTTCAGCAAAAGCTTTAATTTCCTTGCCGTCGACAATGATTGCGTCGTCGTCGTAGCTAACATCATGAGAGTAGATACCGTAGCTGGAGTCGTACTTCAAGAGGTGAGCGAGAGTTTTGTTGTCGGTAAGGTCGTTGATGGCGACGATTTCGACGTCATTGCGATCGAATGCAATTTTGAAGGCGTTGCGGCCGATGCGACCGAAGCCATTGATTGCAACTCTAACCATTTTTATGTTTTCTCCTATGTTTATGTTAGATATTGTTTGTGCTTATTATAACACAAAAATGTGGTATAGTATATGAAAACTGCTAATCGCGAGAAGAAAGGAGTGAAAATGGCAGATTTTAACATGATTTTGGATCCAGGTGACTACAAAAACGGCAAGTTGAATGTCGTGGTAGAAATTCCGACCGGCAGCAATCATAAGATTGAGTGGGACCGTACGAAAGCTTGCTTTATGCTCGATCGTATTGAGCCGATGGCATTTGCGAAGCCTTGCAACTATGGTTTTATTCCGCAGACTTTGGACGAAGATGGCGATGAGCTTGACGCTTTGATTATTACCGAGCAACCATTGACGACTGGTATTTATTTGACTGCGCGCATTTTGGGCGTGATGAAGTTTGTCGATGATGGTGAAGTTGATGACAAGATTATTTGCGTTGTTGATGATGATCGCAATAATGGCGATGCGATTGAGACTTTGGAAGATTTGCCAAAGCGTACGCTTGAGCAGATTGAATTCCACTTCAATCACTACAAGGATTTGAAGAAGCCTGGCACGACCAAGGTGAAGGGCTTCTTTGGCGTTGACGAAGCGAAGGAAGTTATCGAAGCTTCGATCAAGCGCTGGTCGCATAAATAAGATTAGCTTGGAGATCGCCCTGGAGACGGGGCGATTTTTTGATGGTGGGGAAGGGCAAAAAATATCCCCAGGGGACTTGGGGATATTTTGTTGCTTTGCGCTATAGACTAGCGGCGGCGAGCCTTAGTGGCGATGCCGAGGCCGAGCATGACGCTGGCGGCAAGCGTTACAACCAGAGTAGTGGAGAAGCTGTCGGCGGTGTTTGGGTTGGCCGGAGTTTCTTCTTCTGGGGCTGCTTCTGGCGTAGTGGCTGGCTTGACGCTGAGGTATTTGACGCCGTTGATGCGGATCGTGATGTCGCCGTTGACAACCTCGATTGAGGCTTCTTCGTCGCCCATGAGAGCCTCGGCGATGTCTTCGACGTCTTGGAGGGTGTATTCTGTTTCGTTGCCATTGGCGTCGATGAGCTTGACGTCGGCCGAAGAGGTGCTTTCGCCGGATTCGTAGGTGTAATCACCGGTTGGAATCTTGAAGTTTAGGTCGTAGGTGTAGATGATGGTTTTGTTGGTTTGGTCATTCCAGGTGCCCATCGGTTGCATGTCGAAGTAATCACTGAAGAGCTCCTCGTCGTTTTCGGTGTCTTGGCTGCTTCGGAAGACCGCCCTGGAGCTTTCGCCCTCCGTGTTGTTGAGGTAGTAGACGAATGCGCTTGGTTCGCCAATGAAATCACCTGCAACTAATTTGTATTTGGCGTTATCGAAGGTTTTAATCTCATGAACTTCGTCTTGTTGGATATTTTCACACTTGGAGACATAGACATCGTCTTCGGCAAGTTTTTCGCCCTGAGTGTTGATGAAGCGGGTTGTGAGTGTACAGCCTGTGTTGACGAAAACATTCAGGTTGGTGCTTGGCTGAGGATCTAGGTTGGCATATGCGGTTCTGATGGCCGTGGCGGCAGTATCGCTACATACGCCAACTTCGTCGAGGTTGATGTCGAGGAGGCTGTCGAGGCTCTCGACGTTTGCTAGTGGGTCGCCATTGGAGCAGTCGAAGACGATTTTATCTGGAATGATTTCGTCGACTATGGCGCCGTAGCTGGACGGTTCTCCTGAGGAGATAGGCGTAACGCCACCTTTGTCGATGAAGCCTGGAGTATATTTGGTATATGTTGTGCTGCCGTAAGGCATGAAGTAGAAGCTTGCATTGGTCTTGAGTGCTTCGTAGAGATTGTCGTCTTTTATATAGATAGTGCCCGGTATAGCGCTTGCAGATTGAGCGATAATTCCGGCCGCTGCGGTGGAAATTGCCGCGGCGAAAATGCCTAGTTTTTTCATGTTGATATTCCTTTTTTATTTTGACCTTTTGTGACTCTATTATAGCATGAGCATATTTCGTGTCAATAGTTTTTTAGAAAATGCTAGTGTTTTGACGATGAGGCGGAAAAAATATATACTAAAATAAATTATTTAAAGAAGGAGAACTCGATGGGTTTTATTAAAGCTGCAATCGATAGCGCCAAGGCTGGTTTTGCGAATCAGTGGCTAGAATACATGACTGTACCTGCTGAGATGGATGGGCAGACTATTGTTGCACGCGCGGTGCCAATGAAGAAAGAGGGCAGTGCGAATAATGATGGTCAGGAAGATGCTTATGTTATTTCTGATGGCAGTAATTTTGAGGTGCCAGAGAATACGGCGTTAGTTTTGATTGAAAATGGTGGCATTACGGCAGTGATCGCTGAAGCTGGCCGTTATACCTACACGACAGAGAATGTGCCGGAAGCTCGTAGCTTGTTTGCTGGCGACGGTTTCTTTGCGTCGACGTTTGGTCAGAGCTGGCAACAGTTTAAGTATGGTGGTCAGCCGAGCAATAAGCAGTTGGCGTTCTATGTTAACTTGCGTCCAATCGCTGGTTTGAAGTTCGGTACGACGAATCCGATTCGCTATCAGGATGCGCGTTATCGCAATATTCACTTGGCGGTAACCTGCAACGGTACTTATACGGTGAAGATTGTTGATCCAATTTTGGCGGTTAAGAATATGGTTGATCCGAGCTTCTTTACTGGTCAGACTTCGAAGAAGGTTTATACCATGAAAGATATGGGCGTGAACGGTCAACCAGTCGAAGAATCGTTATTCTCGGGCTTTGTTGGTTCGATTGGTGCGGCACTTTCGCAGTATTCGAGAGGCGGTAAGAGCATTGATGACATCCAAGCTGGCATGCAGGATTTCGTATTGAATATGAATACGTCGGTCGAGCAGGGCTTCCACTGGGCTACGCTTTACGGTTTGTCCATTATTTCGATCGAGACTCGTGGCCTTGACTGGGATCAGGCTTCGCTCGAGAAAATCGACAAGTTCAACGAAACCGCGCTCGAAGGTCAGGCGCAGGCCGAATCGATGGGTGCAATTGGCGAGGCTTTGGCTGCGGACGGCGGTCGCGTTGGTGCGGCTTACTCGCAGGCTACGATTGCGCAAGGCTTTAAGGCAGCCGGCGAAAATGGCGGTGCGCAAGGTATGTTTGGTATCGGTATGGCAATTAATCAGATGGGCGGTACTGGTAGCTTGATTTCTCCAGTTGGTGGCATGCCGGCTGCTCCAGCAGCACCAGCGGGGCCGGCTCCTGTTGCTCCAGCTCCGGCCGCTCCGGCTGCACCGGCTCCTGAAGCGCCAGCGGCCGCTCCAGCTCCAGCCCCTGAAGCGCCAGCAGCGCCAGCGGCTCAGGATTTGAGCGGATTGTCGGAAGATGATTTGGCGGCAATGCGTGCAAGCGGAATTGATCCGACGGCTCAATAAAAGGAAAGCGCAATAGATGGCAAAAAAGAAGCCAGAATCGGATGCGCAAGTAGAAGTAGAATTACGTCGCTGCCCCAATTGTGGGGCTAGCGACGTGTCTTTGGATGCTACGCAGGGAAAACTCAAATGCAATTATTGTAGGCATGTTTTTGAGCCTCAAAAAAATAATGCGTTTGGTGGCGTGGAGTCCTTGAATGGTGAAAAAGTTGACGCGGGCGCGGAAGATATCGTTCCGAGCGAAGATGTCATTATTACGCTGAAGTGCCCGTCTTGCGGGGCCGAGGCAGTGGTTAATGCAAGCGAGAATTTGCAGGTTGATTGCCACTGGTGTAGGCATGTGCTGACATTGGAGAATAAGATTCCGAATGGGGCGGTGCCGGATTTTGTGTTGCCGTTTTCGATTCCGCACGATGAGGCGGTGGAGCGGATGCGAAAGTATATCGCTGAGTATAGTAATGCGAACCTGGAATTTAAGAGTGATTTTACGCCGGAACATGTGAAGGGTGTTTATTTTCCATATTTCGTGGTGGATGTGCGGGCGGTCTATACGGCGTTTGGCGACGGTGAAAAGACGGCGTCTGGAAGTAAGAATCCGCCGTTTAAGGTGGATACTTATGAGGTGAAGCGTGAGTTTGATTTATTTGTTGATGATTTGACGGTTGAGTCCTCAACAAATAGATTAAATCAGGATACTTTCGTAAACTCGAACAATGTGATTAATGCGATTTTGCCGTTCGATACGGAGAATGCGGTAGCGTGGGACCCGAGCTATTTGCGCGGTTTTTCGAGTGAGAAACGTGACGCGAACCGGAGGGCGGTGAAGGAAGTTGTGGCTTTGCAGGCGGGTGATGTTGGGCGGCAGAAAATGCGAGAGTCGATTGCGGAATATGACCGCGGTTTGCATTGGCATCGTGAGCATCTGGGGATTAAAGGGACGAAATGGCGCTCGGCGTATTTGCCGGTTTGGATTTTTAGCTACAGGCGGCCGGAAGAGACGGGTGATAAGCGGATTTATTATGTGGCGATGAACGGCCGGACCGGTGAGGTGGTTGGCGATATTCCGCTCGGAAATGCCGAAAAGAACAAAGAGAAATCGCTACTAGAGTCGACTGTGCGAGCGTTCGTGATTTCTTGTATTGCGGTAATCGTGCTGATGGTGGTGGCGATTGCGGGCAAGCATACCGTTTTGAGCGTGTTGGTGATTATGTATGCGTCGATTTCGCTGCCGATTTGGGTGTTTGGAATGGTGATGTGTGGGCTTTCGAAAAAGTATAAGATAAATTATCCTAAAACGGTTTTGCGTTCGAGTGGTGGGGCGGAGCGGCATACGCACGAAAATGAGACTGAGAGCCACATCGAGAATATGAAGAAGAGCGACCGTTTTGTCGTTTCGCGTAATGGTGTGTGGACATCGGAGATTAGTGGGCGGAACGATGCGCGGGCGATTGGTTCGCTGTCGTCGGGACGCAACTCGATGAATTTGAGCGAGCGCGGCAGGTTTGCGATGGGCGGAAATTATTCGCACGTGGCAAGCTTGGCGAGCGGAATGAAGAATAGATATGTGCGGCCGACCGTAAAGCAAAGTAGTAGAGTGCGGAATCGTGGTAATTTCGTCGGTACGATTGTGTTCATATGTTTTATACTGGTGATTTTGATGGCGATAATGGGTGGCACCAGTGGCGGAAGTTATCGGACATCGTCGAGTAGTTATGACTCGGGTTATTCTAGTTACGATTATGACTACGACTACGATTATGATTACGATTCGGGGTCGAGTTATGACTATGATTACGATTATGACTATGATTCGGGGTCGAGTTACGACTATGATTATGACGACGGATTTGATTATAGCTATGATTATTAGGAGGTAGGGAGATGGCAGAAACAAAAAATGGAATTATTAGGTGTCCGAATTGCGGCGCATCGGACATTATGCCGGATGGCACGACTGGCAATTTGAAATGCGAATATTGTCGGACGGTTTTTAAGGCGGAAACTGCCAACAAGGCTGGTGGCGTCAAGGAGCTGAGCGGGGAATCGATTGGCGAAGGTGCGGAGGATATTATTCCGAATGAAAAGATTGTCTTGACGCTGAAGTGTAGCTCGTGCGGCTCTGAGGTGGTGATTAATGCGGATGAGGTGCAGACGGCGAAGTGTCACTGGTGCCGGAATGTGCTGTCGATTAATGAGAAGTTGAAGAATGGGGCGGTGCCGGATTTTGTGTTGCCGTTTCAGTATGAGAAAGCGAAAGCAGAGTCGAATATTCGCAATTTTGTGGAGGCACGGAAGTTTTTTGCGCATCCGCAGTTCAAGAAGGAGTTTTCGACCGAGAATGTTTTGGGCGTGTATTTTCCGTATTTTGTGGTGGATGTGAATGCGCATGCGCAGTTTAAGGGTGTGGCTGAGCGCAAAGTGCGTTCGTATCGGATTAATAAGACGACGTATTACGATGCGGACGCGTACGATGTGGAGCGTGAGTTCGATTCGGAGATTGATGATTTGACGATTGAGGCGTCGATGGACAAGTTGTCGCAGGATTTGCGCGCAGATACGAAGAATGTGATTAATGCGATTATGCCGTTTGATACGGAAAATGCGGTGGCGTGGGATCCGCGATATTTGCGTGGATATACTAGCGAGAAACGCGACGTGAACGTTGGTGATTTGAGGCAGTTGATGTTTGCGCAGGCAGGCGATGTGTTGCGCTATCAGGCGAAAACGACAATAAAGCAATATGATCGCGGGGCGCACTGGGATGTGGAGAAGTTTGAGGATAAGGGGCTGAAGTGGCGGACGGCGTATTTGCCGGTTTGGCTTTATAGCTATTTGGAAGTGAAGAATGGGCGGAAGCTGCTGCATTATGTGGCGGTAAATGCGCGGACTGGCGAGACGATGGGGAGCGTGCCGATTAATAAGTCGCGCTTGATGGCGATTTCGGTGTTGATTGAGATTGTGGGCCTCGTGATTGGGTTTTGGTGGTTTAAGTATTGGATTGTGAGGGATGTCGATGACGATAATCCGGCGTGGCTAGGCTTATTTGGTTTGACGCCTGGTTTTATCTTCTATTGGTTGAAATATAATCGCTATCGTAATGCGTCTGCGCGGCATGGGCATGAGCGCGAAACGAAGGCGGAGATGTCAAATTTGCGCGAAGTGGATAATTTGCGCGAGCATCGCAAGCGTTTGCGTAATTCGCGGATTGCGGATCAAAATGATTCTGCGATTAAGGGAGCTGTGGCGCGGAATGGTAAGGAGCTGATGGGGGAGAAGATGGCGAATTATATGGGGATTGGCCGGATGATTGGCTCGACTCCGCAAGATACGCCGACAGGTCAGAAACATCAAGACAAATAGCGTTGGCGCCTGAATTAAGGCGTCGGCGAAGATGGTATAATATAGGTATTATGAAACTATACAATACCATGAACCACGAGGTGGAAGAGTTTAAGCCGATCAATCCTGAGCAGGTGAAGATTTATACTTGTGGGCCGACGGTGTATAGTTTTGCGCATATAGGGAATTTTGCGGCCTATGTTTACTGGGATTTGCTGGTGCGAATTTTGAAGCAGAATGGCTACGGCGTGAAGCGCGTGATGAATATCACTGACGTAGGGCATTTGACTTCGGACGCGGATGAGGGGGAAGACAAGATGGAAAAAGGTGCGCGTCGTGAAGGCAAGACAGTGTGGGAGGTGGCGCAGAAATATATGGATGCGTTTTTGGAAGATTTTCGGGCGCTGAATTTAGTGGAGCCGGAAGCGATTTGTAGGGCGACGGATTATATTGAAGAGCAGAAGAAGATTGTTGATTTGCTTGATGAAAAAGGCTTTTTGTATGACACGACGGACGGATTGTATTTTGATACGTCGAAGTTTGCGAGTTATGCGGATTTTGCGCGATTGGATTTGGAGAATTTGCGGGCGGGGGCGCGTGTCGGTTTCAGCGAAGAGAAACGCAACGTGTCGGATTTCGCGGTGTGGAAATGGATTCGGGAAGGTGAGGACCATGCGATGCAATGGGAGTATCGCGGGCGCATGGGGTATCCGGGGTGGCATTTGGAGTGTTCGGCGATTGCGCACGCGCAGTTGGGTGAGCCGTTCGATATTCATACTGGCGGCGTAGATCATGTGCCGGTACATCACACGAACGAGATTGCGCAGACAGAGTCGGCGTTTGGTGGGAAGATGTGCAATTATTGGGTGCATTGTAATCATATTACGATTGATGGGGAGAAGATTTCGAAATCGTTGGGGAATGTGTATTATTTTAGCGATTTGGAAGAGCGCGGATTTTCGCGTGAGGATTATAAGTTGTGGATTTTTCAGGGGCATTATCAGGCGAATCGGAATTTTAGTTTTGCGGATTTGCGGGCGGCGCATCAGCGCTTGCGGAATTATCGGAATTTTGCGGCTTTGCGGTGGCAGCGAGAGGCGATGGATTTTGCGGCGACGCGCGACGAGATGATGGCGAATCTGAATAATAATATGAATTCGGCGGGGGCTTTGGCGGTGTTAGATCAGGCGATAGGTGATGGTGCGCCGAATGAAGAATTTCTGGATTTTTTGGATGCGGTTTTTGGGCTGCGGATTGTGGAAACGACGCCTGATATTTCGGATGAGTTGAAGGAAAAGATTGCGACGCGCGTGAAGGCAAAAGAAATGAAAGATTACGGATTGGCCGATAGGTTGCGCGACGAGATAGAACGAGAGGGGATTGAGGTGCTTGATACGGCGGCGGGGCCGATTTGGCAATATAAATAAGAGGAGTCCCCGTGATGGCGGGACTTTTTGGTGCCGGATAACTGGTAAATGTTGTAAAAGTTACAACAATGATTTGCTTTTTGTTGTAATAATTACAACGTTTGAATAAATGTATTGTTCAAAATATTGAGCTTATGCTATTATGTAGGCATAAGGAGGTTCAATGTTAGGAGTTTTTGGGAGATCAAGGTTTTTGAAACGCATTTTTGTTGTTGCGGCGGTGATTGCGGTGACAAGCGTGAGCGCGGTTGCGATTATTAATGCAAAAAACGAAACTCATGCCGAAGCTGAGGTGAGCCCTGATGTATGGAAGCTGTCAACGAGCTGGGTGGATTTGGAAGGAAATACTTCTAAGAGCGAGACTTGGAGTATTGACGCTGACACAACTTCTGCACAAGAAAGGACATTTACCCTCCAAGTAAATTATAAGGCTGAGGTGGTCGATAAAGATTATGCTCCTGGTGATTTGAAAATCACAGTCAAAGAACCGTTTAGTGGAAATTCAAATGAATTATACGGTACGAAGTTTACTGATGAAGTTTTTGGCGATAAGTATCTGAATAGTTTGTCCGTGGTGAGTACTGCTTATGCGGCAGAGAAGAAAGGTGCTACTCCTTCGGAAAACCCGAAAGATTGGGAATATAAATGCGAGTCAGGAGTGACTGACATTGTCAATGGTAGTCAGGCGCCGACTTGTTATTTTTGGAACAGGAATACGATTCCGGCGGGTATGAGCGTAGATGGTGCGATCCAGCTAGCATATAGGGTTAAGAGTTACGAAAAGAACAGTTTGTATCCGCCATTCTTCTTGGAAAATGCTAATTTTACTTATGACAAAAGTGTTGGCGCGACACTAAATGATTCGATAGAGAGTAGCGATAACGCTACCGTACACTATAATCGTAGCTATAATTTTGAATGGACCAAAGACAGGTATTCGGTGTATGTAAGTCCTAAAAAGATAAATTCATATGAGGGCTTGGGGAGTGATGCAGATAACTATACATGGGTTCACTATGTATATTACGGTGATAGCAGGGACACTTTTGTCAATTATATGCCGAATAATTATAACCCGGAGACGTCGACATATAGTGAGTATAGTAATTATCGAGACTACCAGAAGATTCCTGTGAAGAGTTGGTATTGGCGTGATGCGCTTAGCCCTGACGTGAAGGTTTTGGATGCCAATAAAAATCAGATGTCTAGAGATGCGAATGGGTATTATATCGTGTCGGATGCTGGATATATATCTGGTAATACGAGCGATGTCTGTATGACTGCTTATTGGACGTGTAGAGAGATATTTGTGGGTTACCCAAAGAATAAATACAATGAATCTCTTGGCAAAAACGAGGTAAAAGATACCGTGTATTCTAGGGGCGTGTATTTTAGGGAGACGAATGAGTCGGAACTAGCTGAAAACGTTGCGACAGTTGACCTGAGTAACTTTAAGCTCGAGTATAAGGGCAATGACGTTGGTGTATTTAAGAAAGTTGATACTAGCACGCCAGTAATAAATGGTGGGGCCATCAAAAGTGATAGTGGTGGGTCGGTTTTATTTGATATTAGCTCGCAAGTAATGAATACGAACGGCGAGAAATATGATTTGGTTATCGGTGATGATATATTGTATTACGAAGATATAACAGATGGCGTAAAAAAGAAATTGAATGAGGACGATTACTACTTTGATAGAATAACATCGCCTAATCATATGGTTGGCGCTAACGGCGCGTTGTTCTATTGTCGTGAGAATTCGGTTAATACTTATAGTGCTGAAGTGTATTATCGCTTAAGAGGAGAGAACGAATATAAGCGATTGGATCTAGATGATTATTACAGCTCTGCTTGCTGGTCGGATGTTTGGAGTTTTACTAAAAGCGATGAACTTAAGGGTAATGTTGTCGGTTGGCGAGTTGTAATTAAAGGCATGGATAGAGACATAAAGGATTATACGCTCAAAACAACCGTTACCTTGAAGTCTCAAAATTTGCCTGAAAACGGTAAGGTTTATAACTTTAGCTATACTGAAATGGATCGTAATGGCGTGATAGTGAATGTTCCTGAGTTGGAGAGTTACGCCGAGGGTGTTACTAGAGATAAGATTGCACCATACGATTTGGCGACTTACGGTCACTATCAGCAGCGTTGGGTTGCGGAGAAAGAGTGGGAAGGCTATGTGCTTGGGAATATTATACGTAAGCCGGATCCAAGTATATATAACTACAGTAAGCCGGTTTTTGATAATTCGTCGGATGGTTTTGTGGGCGTAGCAGAAGCTACTTTGCTTACGATAGAATACTCGACGGATGGTGAAAAAAATCCGAAGTTATTTACGGCGCAGATGAAGGATGAAGATTTTATATCTCGTATTTATGGTGAATTCATGATGCCAAAAGGCGTAACGCTTTTATCGACGAAAGAGGAAATATTTGATTCGATAGATGTGAACTGGTCGACGTACTGGACTGAACAAGCTTTTGATAAGAATGGCGAACATTTGTTCAGCAGTGGTGATGAGGCTGAAGAATTTATTAAGAATCACGCTACGGTGAAAATCGTAAAGAACTGGCATAATACAGGGCAGGATTGGGTACAGATTGAGGTTGATTTTTCGGAAAAGCCTTATACTAGATTAAATCAACATGACCGTTATCGTAGTGATGAGTTTAGGTTTTTTATCAAATATAAAATTCCTTACGAGAAATACGTCGAAAACCCTGACGCTACGTACCAATTCCGGACGTATCAGGTATTGAGGAATCCTAGCTGCTATATAGAAGGCGGTAACTGCGGATATAAAGATACTGATGATTATAACGATAATGGCGACACGACTGAGGCGCAAGACTGGGAGGCGATGGATATCACTCCTTTGATGGCGCAGGCGGCGGAGCAGTCGTTGAAAGAAATGGTCGACACTGATCAGACGGTAGATTTTACGACGAATGATTCATATGTGACGGCTGGCGGAAACTACGAGTATAAGTTGACGGCGCGAACTGGTATGAGCCGCGCGACGAATATTGTGACTTACAGCAATATTGAAATGGCCTACGAGGATAATGATCACTGGCAAGGTACTTTTGACGGTGTGGATTTGACTTATGCGAACGGCCGCAAGGATTATAATGGCAAGAATATTAAGGTAAAAGTTTATTATTCGACAAAGAACAATGCTGGTTCGCTTGGTAGTGATAATTCTTGGAGGGAGTATATTGAGGGCACCACGAATAAGAGCCAGGTAAAGTCGCTTGCCTTTGAATATTTGACGACGGATGGCGGCAAAGCTACTTTGAATACGAACGATTATATCTATACGATTATAAAGATGAAGGCGCCGACGACCGGTGGCCGTGGAACCTTCGCGTATAGCGCGTTCCGTAGCGAGTGGAATGGTTTTGATGCGGATACTGGTGCGCCGCTTCCTGGTGTCATCGGTGTGCGTTCGAATACGACCAGGGTGGCGATTGATCATCCGCTCAAGATTCGCGTAATTAAGCAGTGGGTCGATCTTGATAATAAGTTCAGTACGCGACCAGCAACCGTGACGCCACAGTTGAAGAAGGGTACGTCGGTGATTGATGGCACGAAGGTGATTTCGGCGACTTCTGGCAATACGCAGACGATTGAGTATGTGGATTTGCATGAGTATTACAAAGATGACTATGATGTGGTTATATCTAGGATTGCGACGGCCGATGGCAGAAGTAGTTACAATACTCAGTTGGTAAGCAGGGTTGAAGAGCAGGACTTGATTACCTATACCTTCAAGAGCGAATTAGCGACTGATAAGATTAAGGTGCGAAAAGTTTGGATCGATAACGACAACAAGTACAATACGCGCCCGAATACTTTGGCATTTGATTTGATGAAGCAGACGACGTCGGCTGAAAAGTATAATATGACCATCGACAAGACTGTGAATTCGCAGGAATATGAGTATGCGGAATTCCCGAAGTATATGTTCGGCGATTTCAACGTGACGATGACGCCGAATCCGATTACGCATTATTCGACGGTATTAACCAAGTCGGATAACAACCATACGTATACATTTACGAGTACATTGAGCGATAGAATTGATATCAAAGTTAAGCATATTTGGATTGATGCGAATAATGTGCGTAAGTTTAGGCCATCTTCGCAGCAATATACTTTGAAGAAGACGGGTTCGAGTAGCCAGAGTAAAACGATTAACTTTGGTACTGATGGTACTGTGACTGAGTTTAGCGAGACGTATTCTAATTTGCCGTTGCTCAATTCTGATAAGTATTATATGGACGATAAAAACATTAATCATTATCAGACGGTTTTGTCTTACGACGAAAGGACGCGCACCTTCATTTACACGAGCACACTGATTGATGATTTGGATATCAAGGTGAAGCATATCTGGATTGACGACAATAATTCACGTAAGTTTAGGCCATCTTCACAAAGATATACTCTGTATGACGCTAATGGGAGTAATCAGTACAAGACAATTAACTTTGGTACTGATGGTACTGTGACCGAGTTTAATGAAGAGTTCAAGAACTTGAACAGGTTGAGGGAAGCTGATTATTCTATGCAAGACTTGAACATTAATCATTATGAAACGACGTTGCGATATGAGCCTTCGACGAAAACGTATATTTACACGAGTACACTGGTTGACGATTTGGATATCAGAGTGAAGCATATCTGGATCGATGATAATGACTCGCGTGGCTTACGACCGGATTCGCAGACGTACACACTGAAGAATTCTGGCGGAAATGACTTGAAAAAGACGATTGACTTTGGCGATGACGGCAGTGTGACGGAATTTAATGATGCGTTCTTGAACCTTGATAGGCGAAAAGAAGCTAATTTCTCGATGGAGAATCTCGATATCGAGCATTATGAAACGACGCTGCGATATGAGCCTTCGTCGAAAACGTATATCTACACAAGTACGCTGGTCGACGATTTGGATATTCACGTAAAGCAAGTTTGGGAAGATTACGATAACCATTACGGATTGCGCCCAGACATCACAAGCTATACGCTGATGAAGAAGGATGACGAGGTTGATACGAAGAGTCTGAATATCCGCGATGGCGAGAGCGCAACTGATTATATCAACTTGCACAGACCGGATAAAGAAGACTATGACGTGCCGATGATCGACGTGCCGCACTACACGACGACGGTCGAAGTGACTGACGAAGATGACGGCTCGGTGACGTATACCTTTACGAGCAAGTTGGACGTCGAAACGATTAAGGTGGTGCACGTTTGGGACGATGATGACGATGTTTTGGGTGTGCGCCCAGAGAAGACGGATTATAAGTTAATCTGGACTGATCGCGAAGAATGCGCAGAGGCGGAAGAAGAAACCGAAGAAGAATGCGAAGGTGAAGCTTGCGAGGCGACGGACGGCGATGACGGTTCAGACGGCGATGTAACTGGTGCTGACGGCTCTGATGGTTCTGACGGCGATGCGACTGGCGCCGATGGCGGCGATGGCTCCGATGCAGGCAATGCTGACGGTTCCGATGCTGAAGATGGCGAAGAACCAGAAGGCGATGTGGTTGTCTGTGAAGACGGCGGTCTCGTAGAGGCAACGCACGAGCTAAGCTCCGATGAAGATCCGGAAGAGTTTGAGTTTATCGAGGTTCCGTCTGCGATTATTGACGAGTTCAATGTCAAGATGGATGAGATTGATCCGTATACGACCACGGTTGAGTATGACGAAGAAACGCATACGTTTACCTTTACGAGCGTTTTGCGCAATATCACGATTCATGTGGTGAATATCTGGAAGGATAATAACGATGAGCTTGGTAGGCGCCCTGGTTCACTGGATTTCGAGCTGTTGCTTGACGGCGAGAAAGAGCGCGGAAATCGCATCACGACGGAGAACGAAACGGAGAAGTTTGACTTTGCGCCTTTGTTCGAATATCTGAAGGATAATTACCGCGTGGTCTTGGCAAAAGACGTTGATGGCTATACGACGGTGGTGGAATTTGATCCTGAAACAATGACATTTACGTTCATTCACGAGATTATTCCGGATCCTGAGGTGCCAAATACGGCAGACGGCATTGTTGGTAAGATTGCTGGCTTGGCCGGAGCGGGCGTGCTAGGCTTTGGAATGATGATGTTCCTGGCAAGGCGCCGCCGCCGCTAGATTGCGGTCAATAACGAGACACCTGCTATGTGATGGCGGGTGTCTTTTTGTGCGCGGCGATGTCGGTGTCGGATGGGGCGATGGGCGTTCGTGCTGCGAGCTGACGGCTGAGTTTTGGTGTTCGTGCTGCGAACTGACGACTGAGTGTTGATGTTCGTTGGTTTTGGTGGTTTGGTTGAGAGGGCTGACTCGCTGACTTGGTGGCTATGGTTTGCTGGTCGGTTTTGTAGATTGGCTATGTGATGACGGAGATGGTGGTGTAGTTTGCGCGCTGTGTGCGGTGAGAAAAATCCCCGCCTTGGCGCGGGGTAAATAGGCTGCGAAGTTATGTTTGAACGATGGGGTTTATTTTTTGGGCTTGGTGGGGTCTGATGGAGTGGTGGTCATGTATTGAACGGCTTCGTTGAGCTGGTCGGTGCTGGTTTGGATGTCTTTGGCGGTGGTTTGGCGATGGATGGGCAGGAAGTACTGGACTTTGCGGCGGGTGCGTTTTTTGTGTTCGGTCGGAAGGAAGCCGTCGCCGTATTCTTCGAGTAGGACTTTGATGCAGCCGGCGATAGGAATGGAAATGATGGCGCCGACTAGGCCGAAAGTATAGACGCCGAGAGTGACGGAAGAAAGAATGACGAGAGCGGGCAGCTGGAGGCCTTTGCCTTGGATTTTGGGCGAAATGAAGTTGGATTCGATTTGCAAATAAATGATAGTGTATACGAAGAAGGCGATGCCGGCGGGAATGGTGTTGAAGGCGAGCAGGACAGCGACAAGTGCGCCGCCGATGATGGAGCCGAACATTGGGATAAGGCTGAAGGCGCCAGTGATAAGGCCGAAAGGCAGAGCGAGGTCGGCGGAGAATTTGAAGATGAGCGACAGAATGAAGACCGTACAGGCGGTGGCGGATGCATTAATGAGTGCGACCATGATGGCGTTGGAGACGTATTTGGTGATGACTTTGCTCATGCGTTCGAAAATGTGTTTGGCGCGCATGACGCGGTTATTAGTGCGGAAGTTGCTCCAGAACTGGTGGAGGATGTCGGGACCTTCAATGAGGATGAAGAGCGCGAGGACAAGAATGAGGATGAGTTTGGAGATGAAGTCGCCGAATGCGCCGATGGAAGTCATGAGGTGATTGCCGAGGTTATTGGCGAACTCGGTGGAGTATTTTTGGATAGAATTGACGATTTGGCCGCGGAGATCGTGGATGCCGAGGTTTTGGCCGAAGTCGTTGAGGGCGGCGCTGTTTAGAGGGGTGTTGTTGACGATGGTGGGCAGGTTTTTGGCGAATTTGATGGATTGGTCGACGACGACTGGCGCGACTATGGCGACAAAGGCGACGAGAAAACCGACAACGATGAGATAGGAGAGAGCGATGGGCAGTTTGCGGCTTTCGCCCGGGATGATGTCGGCGAGTTTGTTGACGAGTGGCGAGAGCGCGATGGCGAGAAAGAGGGCGGCGCCGAGAATGAAGAGGCCGGTCATAGCCTTAAAGAAGATGAAGCCGGCGGCAGCAAAACCTAGGATTACTAGCCAGAAACGGATAAAAGTTTTGGTGTCGACTTCGATTTTGTGATTTACGGTGCTCATGGTTTTAGTATAGCACAATTGAGGAGGAGAAAGCCCCTCTCTGAGAGAGGAGCTGTTATCCTGGCTAAGCGTAGTAGCGCGAGAGGAAGGTGTTGGCGAAATCGTCGAAAGTGCCGTCGAGGATGCTTTGGCGGATTTGATCGACGGCGCGGACAACGAAACGCTCGTTATGGATGCTGGCGAGGACTTTGCCGGTGATTTCGTCGACCTTAAAGAGATGGTGAAGGTAGGCGGCGGTGTAATGTTGGCAGAGTTCGCAGTCGCAATCGGGGTCGAGCGGTTCGAACATTTCGCGGTATTTGGAGTTGCGAATGTTGATGCGGCCGTCTGGTGTGTAGAGGGCACCGTTGCGAGCCATGCGGGTAGGGCCGACGCAGTCGAAGGTGTCGCAGCCGTATTTGACGCCGAGGAAGAGGTCGCGCGGTTCGCTGCCCATGCCGAGGAAGTGGCGTGGTTTGTTGGCTGGGAGGTTGCGATTGCAGAGTTCGAGGATTTCTTCGGCGTTTTCTTTCATTGTATAAAAACTGCCGATGCCGTAACCGTCGACGTCTTGCTGGGCCATGAATTTGGCGGATTCTTCGCGAAGGTCGGCAAAGAGACCGCCTTGAACGACGGCGAAAAGATACTGGTCGGGCTTGCCGGATTGGCGAGCTTCGGTGAGGAGGCGATTGTGTTCGGCGATGTTTTGCGGGAGCCAGTTGTGAGTGCGGCGCATGGCTTTGAGCATGACATCGTGGTCGCGCGAGTCGGCGGCTTGGTCGAAGGCCATGTGGATGTCGGCGCCGATTTTCCATTGGGCTTGCATGCTGGATTCAGGGGTCATGCGGATTTTGTCGCCGTTGATATGCGACTTGAAAGTAACGCCTTCGTGATCGACTTTGGCGTCGGGCAGGGAAAGCATTTGGAAGCCGCCAGAGTCGATGAAAGTTGGGGCGTTCCAGTCGGTAAATTTGGCGAGGCCGCCGGCTTTTTCGATGAGGTCAGGGCCGGGGGCAAGAATGAGATGGTAGGTGTTGGCGAGGATGGCCTGGCTGCCGAGGGCGCGCATTTCTGTGTTGGTGAGGGCTTTGACGCTGGCGCGAGTGGCGGCACCGACGAATGCTGGCGTTTGGATGTCACCGTGAGGAGTGTGAATAGTGCCGACGCGCATGAGGCCGGACTCTTTGTGGATGTCGAATTTTAAGTTTGACATAGTAGGTATATTATATCATAGCTTGTTGTCGATGGGGTTGGATTGACTTTTCTGGTAATCTGTGATATAATAGAAAGGTATGCGCAGCTTGCGCGTCGCACATCTTATCCGTTCACGACTAAAGGAGGGGTTCTGTATGAACTTTGTGGACAATTTGAGGAATCAGGTCTTGGATCCTAGGACCGATGAAGAAAGAATCTCGAATATCACTTCGCTGTTGACTGCCGGCTACTGCTTCGGCGGCGATAACACGAAGGCGATCGAGCGCCACTATGCGACGATTATCGCAAACGTGGAAGAATTTCTGCAGCCTCTGACCGATGAGCAGAAAGCAAATCTGCGAGACGGCGTCATGGAACGGCTGGAAGCGGCAAAGAAAGAGGCTGAGGAGTATCGGGATAAGCTGGCTGCCATGTATGGCGTGCCGCGCTATGCGGGAAGATGTGACGAATGCCCGCAGGCTGCACTGCTCGGCAGCGGAAATTGCGCGAATTGCGCTAGAACCTGACTCCGCTCAAATACCCGCCCTGTAATGGGGCGGGTTTTTCTTGGGTTTTTGGCTAATAGATAAACATGGAGTCGCCGTAGCTGAGGAGTTTGTAGCCGGTTGCGACAGCGTGGTCGTAGGCGGGTTTGAGGTTTTTCCAGCCGGCGAAGGCGGCAGTGAGCATGAGGACGGTGGATTTTGGGGCGTGGAAGTTAGTGACGAGAGCGTCGATGACTTGGAATTGGAAGCCTGGATAAATAAAAATGTCGTCTTCGCCTTCGGTTTTGCCGGTTTTGCCCCAGAATTCGAGAGTGCGCGTGACGGTGGTGCCGACGGCGATGACGTGGTGGCCGGCGGCTTTGGTTTGCTCGATGGCGGTGATAGTTTCGGCTGGGATGTGGAACCATTCGGAGTGCATGTGGTGCTCTTCGACGTTGTCGCTGCGGATCGGGAGGAAGGTACCGAGGCCGACGTGTAGGGTGAGATATTGAACTTGGATGCCTTTGGCTTGGAGTTTTTTGATGAGGTCGGCGGTCATGTTGAGGCTGGCGGTTGGAGCGGCGGCGGAGCCGTTTTCTTTGGCCCAGACGGTTTGGTAGCGTTCGATGTCGGCTTTGGTGGCGTCGCGATGCATGTATGGCGGGAGCGGAACGTTGCCGAATTGTTCGGCGACTTGGTCGAGTGGGGTTTCGCAGGCGGTGATAGCGATGCCGTTGCCGAGGATTTTTTGGATTTTGATGACGGTGTTGGTCTTTTCGCCGGTTTCGTGATTGATGACAGTGAGTAGGTCGCCGTCGTGTAGCTTGCCGCGGTACATGACGTGGTCGAGTTCGAAATCGTGGCGTTCGAGGACGACGAGTTCGCGCGGGCGGCCGTCAGGCAATTCCGTGAAGACGCGACTGCGCATGACGCGAGTGTCGTTGAGGATAATGAGATCGCCTGGTTCGAGAAAGTCGGCGAGCTGGGCGTATTTGCTGTCGGTGATGGCGCCGGTTTGGCGATTTAGGGCGAGCAGGCGAGTGGTGCCGCGGATTTTTGGCGGTTCGCTGGCGATGTTTTCGTCGGGTAGATTGTAAGAAAAGTCTGAGACTAGCATGTTTGATATTATACAATAATTTGTGTGAAAAGAAAAATGCCCCGTGGAGACGGGGCGAAAATAAAAACAAGGAAAATCAGACGGGATAGCAGAACACGGTGTTGATTAGATGAATTCGGCGCTGAGGCCGGGTGTGTTGTGGATGCCGCAGAGGATGCGGCGGGCTTTGGCAAGGCCGTCGTTGTTGTACCTGAAGATGTATTCGATCAGGCGACCGCCGGCGCTGCCGCGGGATTCGACTTTGGACTGCTGGGGGCGCCGCAAGATGGCGTGTCGAACTGTAAACTCAACGGCGGGGCGGCTTTTGCCGGTTTCGTCGGTGACGCGACCGGTGAAGCGTTGGAGCAACTGCTCCAGATGATAACGGACGGCCTGTTCGTGCTCGCTGCCGCGGTCGAGAGCCATTCTGACATAGAAATCGGATTCGGGGCGCTCGAGTTTGGCATGCTCGGGTTCGACTGCGCTGCCGAGGCTTTCGCCGCGGAAGTTGCAGGCTTCGGGGCGGAATTCGTAAGGGAATCCGTCCTGGTCGATGACGGTCTGGTGGTTGCTGTTGCGATTGTCCATAGGGATTACCTCCTGGTATGATAGATTTTCCTGTTTTAAGGTGCAGAGCACCAGAAAAGCAGGTGCATTTATTTATTGTATCATACATTTTGGGAAAAGTCAATAGATAGAAAAACCGCCCTCGCGGGGAGGGCGGCGTGTGGCAGATTAGTGGATGTGGCGCCTGTAGATAATACAGAGGCCGAGAACGGCGGCGGAGGTGCCGGAAATGAGGAGAATAGTACTGAGGCTGTCGAGAGTGTTTGGGTTTTTCGGCGATTCTGGCGATGCGCTGTCGGAGCTGCCGGATTCTTGTGGGGTTTCGGGTTTTTCGGTGATTGTGATTTTAACGCGGTATTCGTAGGTGGTGGTGCCGTCGGCGTCGGTGGTGCGATAGACTGCGTAGACTTCGCCGGCCTGGAGGGCAGTGAGTTTGCCGTTTTGGTCAATGGTGGCGGCGTCGCCTTCGATGGTCCATTCGCCTGGGGTTTCAGATGGAGCGAAATCTTCTGGGAAGAATGGTTGAAGTTCGGTGCTTTCTTCGGCGGTGACGGACGGGGTGTTGTTGTCTTCGCAGGTAATGATATTGCCGTTGTAGTTGCAGAGATAGCGCTCGTCGAAGGTGACGGTGCGAGTCCAAGCGGCGTAGAGAGTGAGGTCGCTTTCTGGTTTTTGACTGAGGTCGAGTTTTTTGGTTCTGGCTGCGTCGGTGTAGAAACCGTCGAGGGTGAATTCGCCAGCAGCGGCGGCTTTGGTGAAGTCGCTGAGCGGGCGTTTTTCGCCGTTGTCGTAGTAATAGAATTCGTTATTTTCCCAGACATAGATAGTGTCGATTGGGTTGGTACGGCCGGATGGGGCTTTGCCAGAAATGTTAAAGGAAATGTTGAGAGAGGTGGTTTTTTCGAGGTTGAGAAGGAAACCGTCGTAGTTTGAACCGTTGAGTTTGAGGAGGTTGGAGTTGGCGGATTTGCCGCCGCCAGTTACGACGAGTTGGTTGTAGGCGTTGGAGGAGTCGGTGAAGGCGACGTCATCGCCAGCGATTGCGGTTTCGGAAACGAGGTTGCCTTTTTGGTCGAACTCTACGACGATGCCACTAGAGGTGGCGCCGTTGCTATTTTGGATGATGCTTGGGAAGAATTCGGATGGATTTTGATTGACGAAGCTGCGTCCGACGGCGACAATGGAGTTGCCTTTGATGGTTGCGGAGTAGAAAACGTCGATGTATTCGCTTGGGTCGTAGGTCTTGACCCAGAGTAATCTGGCGCTGCTGCTAGTGGCTTCGATTTTGGCGATAAGGGCTTTGCCGTCGGCGGTTTCGCCAACTGCGAAGATGTTGTTGCCGGATTTGGTGATGTTATAGAAGATGGCGTTGGGGGCTACTTTGAGGGTCCAGGCCGGATTGGCGTTTTTGCCGCGGAAGGCGGAAACAGAGGCGAAGCTGTCAGAGCCGATGCCGGCGACGTAGAAGGTGTTATTATCGGCGGCGGCGGCCATGATGGTGTAGTAGTCGGTTGGGTAATGATTTATAGGTTCGTCTACGCCTGTATTATCGATGATAGTGATGAAAGAACCAGTGGATTGAGTGTTGTATGGCGTGGTCAAGCCATAGATGTAGGTAGTGTTGTTGATAGGGTTGAGGACTGCGTCGAATGCGTAGCCATCGTTGGCCCAGTATTGAAAGAAAGGCTGGGTGTTTTCTGACGCAACGTCAAAATCTTTTGGGAAAGCAGTAACGAATGTGCCCATCTGGTAACCTTCCTGTCCGGATATGATGAATATATATGCGTTATCTGTTTCGACAATGTCCTGAAGAGCGAAATTTGCTTGGAAGAATGGGGCATTGACGGTTTGGGATGGGACTTTGTTGCCGTTGGCGTCGAATTTTTGGGCATAAGGACAGGAGAAACCTCCATTGCAGTTTGATGAGCCGGCTGCGAAATAGCCGCCGTCGCTAGTTGGGATTAGTTTATAGAATGAATCGTCGCCTTCGTATTCGCTGGCGGATGACCAGGTTGGCATGAAGTTATGGTCGATGGCGCTGACCGGAGTGGTTGTAGTTTGCGCTAAGCCTATAGCGCAGATAGCGGCAATTAATGCTTTGCCTGCGAAAGCGAGTTTTTTGTTCATAGCAAAATCTCTCCCATAGATTTGTCTGTATTTATTTTGACCTTCTTAAGTGGATATTAACATGAGCGTTTTGTGGCGTCAAGATGTTTTGTTTGCTATATTATAAACATGAACGCGATGGAGCATGTTGAGGACGAGAAGACGAGCGGGGCAGAGACGAAAGACGCTTGGCAGGCAGTGAAAGATGTGATTTTTATGGGAGGCTATGCGGGCAAGGGAAATATTGATTCGAGTGATAGCAGCTGGATGACTAGTGAGAAGATGGAGGGACGGCGCGAGAATTCACTGCAAAAGCTTGGAAAGGCAGCGTTTAACGTATTTAAGCGGGTAAGCTTGGGTATGGCCGGTAGTCGCGGCGCGGAGAAGTATCGAGCGCAGTTGGAGAATGGCGAGCTGGATGATTTGAGTGCGGAAGAGAAGCTGAATAGGCTGAACTTGTTGTCGCGGGAAAACTGCAAGAGGGTGTTGCGAAGTGATGCTGGTTTGGGATTGGCGGAGGAGCTTTTGAATGTCGGAAGAGACAGAGTTTCGCCTATGATGGATATTGGTTTGGGTCTGAAAACGGTGCTGAAGGAAAGCGTGATGGAGTATCTGAGCGGTATGGACGTCGCGAATACGGATGAAGCGTTAGTGAAGAAGACGGGCGACAGAGTGCAGCACATATTGAAGTCGGGGCATGTTATGGATCTTTTGAGGACGGATTGGCGAGATTTGCCGAAGGATGAATGTGGGGCGATTTACGACACGTTCACGAAGTTTGAAGAAGTGTCGAAAGTGAAAGTGGCGGCAGAGATACTTCCGAGGGATATGCTGGTCGAGAAGGCGGTAGATTTTGTAGACGCGCCGGATTGCGCGAGTGTGCTGGATGCGCAAAATATTATGGCGAAACTTGAGCAAGATGATAAGGAGGCTTTATTGCGGGCGATTCCGGAAGATAGACGGGCGCAATTTGATGAAGCTACGTTGGATTGGGTGCGTAACAGTACGCGTGCAATGGAGGGGGCGGACGAGATAAAAGCGATCGATGCGGTTAAGGCGAGACGGAAATCTTTCGTGTTGGGCTTGGATCTTTTGCATCAGTTTAATGGTGAGTTGCATCCGTTTGCGACGGAAATGTTGACTGGGGAGACGCAGCTGGCGCGGGAAGCTTTGGCGTGCGAATCCGGCGATAGGCGGTTGGAAAAATTGGCGTATTGCTTGCATAAACCGGGTGATTTTGCACAGGTTGGTTTTTCGCCGCAGAGTATGGAGGATTTTGGCGATAGATACGAAGATAGTTTGCGCGCTTTGACCGAGAAGTCGTTGCGTAGCGCTGAGCTTAGGCTGGAATTTGGCGATCAAGACAGGGCCAGGGGATTGATAGCTGACGCCAGAGGCGATATGTGTAGGGCGACGGTTGGAATGAGGCCCGGTCGCATTATGTATGATTTGGTGAGCTGCGGGGTTTTGCATCTGAGCGACGAGCAGATGAAGAAGATGGAGGTGCAGCTCGATTTGAGACTTAGAGATGCAGAGGGAGTTTTGGAATCGGAAGTAGTCGGCGGGCTTGAGTTTGGCGAAAAATATGATGAATTGTCGGATGACGAGAAGTTGCTGGCCTTGAGCTTGGCGGGTTTGGTTTTTGAGGAACATGAAGATCCGCAAGATGACATCGATGCAATTAGGCGCTGTTTGGGTGATTTTCCGAAAGGAGATATGCCGGAAAAGATTAGAACGATGTTTGAAAAACTGGGGAGCGAGAGGCGGAAAGCGTTGACGGCGGAGATGCAAGAGCGCATTAAGAAGGATTTTGCTGAGCACGTGGAAAGGGTCGGTTCCGTTCAGGGGGAAAATGGGGAAGAAATTGAGGTAATGCAGGTTGACGACGATTCGGATGCGGTTTTATTGATGACGAATGTGGGGGTGTTCAGTCAGTCGAAAACGATATCGAATGAAGACAGATTGACGCATCCTGAGCAATGGAATGGTGGGCTTGATAGATTATCGACTTCGAGAGAGATACGAAAAACTGATGCGGATGGGCGACCTCTGAGTTATATTTCTACGAGCGTGGTGACGCCGAGGATGCAGAAGATGGCCGGCCCCGTGAGTTCTGGGTCTTTGATGTACGGATTCTTGGAGCTGGGAGAAGAATCGGTGCAGTTTGCTGGTGGGGAGGATTTGTGGACGGTGAATGCGAATGATGGCGGATATATGATGGGCGCGGGCGAGGCGGCGATTCGGATTGGGACGGTACGTCAGTCGCATAGCGTCGACGAAGTTGTGCAGGAAGCGAGTTTTCGGAATACTTATTCGGAAGTAGTATTGGGTAGGATGAGCGGTGATCCGGATGTATTTGGTGGGCGAATTCAGCCGAGTTATATTCTCGTATATGGCGGCATGGGGCAGATATCTGATATGCATAAGAAACATGCGCAATATTTTAGGCGAAAAGTTTTGAATCCGGAGACTGGCGAGGTAGAGGACAAACCGGTGCCGATAGTTTTGATGAGGCCGGAGTCGTGGCGCGATATGCCGCCTGAAGACGCTCCGTCTTTGCCTGTGGGAACGTTTAGTTGGCCAGATTCGCTAGGTGGCGGTGCCGCTAGCGCGACATAAAACTGCGTCGGCGAAGTAAATAAAAATAGCCGGCTTGCGCCGTCTGCTTTTATTTCCTTCTTCTCCTTGTTTTACCGAAACCTCGACGAGGTTTCTCCAGCTCTTGGAGCAGGGAATTGATTTTAGTATTGGTGCGGGTGGAGGTAGTGTCGCTAGCGCGACATAAAACTGCGTCGGCGAAGTAAATAAAAATAGCCGGCTTGCGCCGCCTGCTTTTATTTCCTTCTTCTCCTTGTTTTACCAAAACCTCGACGAGGTTTCTCCGGCTCTTGGAGCAGGGAATTGATTTTAGTATTGGTGCGGGTGGAGGTAGTCGAAACCTCGTCTTATCCTTGGGAAGGATACATAATAGCCGTTATACGACACCCGCAATGAATATATTGTAGCACGAGGTGGTCTTATTAGCAAAAAGGAAGGTTGGCTGTGTTAAACTAGAGTTATATGAGAGGCGAGGTAGCGGATTCGGGCGCGATAAATGGCGGTTTTGATGCGGCGCCGAATGGTGCGCATTGGGGGAACTCGATGAAAATGCCTGATTTTGGGGCGGAAAAGAGCGAAGACGACGAAAAGAAAGAGAGAGAGGACTCGTTTTTGCAAAAAATTGGCGGCATGGCGGCGAAGATGGCGCGCGCGGTGGGTAATAGAGCGAAGATGGAAGTTGGGCGCGTGCAGAATGCGATGGCGGGTGACGCATTGGCGATAAAGTATCGCAGTGAGCTAGAGAGCGGTAAGATGCCGGGACTGAGCCTGGAAGAAACGATGGCTGGACTGGAGCGGATGTCGAGCCGGCAGCGCAGCTTGGTTTTGCGGTCTAGTTATGGCGTGCAATTCTTGTCTAGATATTATGAGGGCGAGCATGATTTTGCGAGTTCTGGGCTGTTGCGAGATATGACCGAGGGGGTTTGCGGGCATATGCAAGATGTGCTGGCTGGTGATGATGAATGGGTGAAAAAGGAGCTTGGTCGCGATGTTAAGCATTTGTTGACCTTGAAAAATTCGACTGATGTGTTTAGTGTGACCGGGGGCGATAAAGAGAGAGATGAGATTTTTCAGACGCTGACGTCGTTTGATGGAGTGTCGAAAACCATGGCGGCTGCGGCAACGTTTTCGCCGAAAATGCTGATAGAGCGGGCGAATGAAATCGTGGATGAACGCGATAGCGCGAGTGTGGCGGACGCGGACAAGATATTGCGGAAGCTCGATAGCGGCAGTAAGCGAAAAATAGAGGAGTTTTTGAGAAATTTGCCGAAAGAAAAGCGAACTCAGTTTAATCCTGAAGCAATCGAATGGGGGAAGGAGGTGCTGGAGTTTGGTGTTGATGAATATGAACTGAACAGGGATATGAATGAGGTTTCGTCTTATGATTTGGCACAGGTGCGACGGCGGGCCTATGTGATGGGGTTTGAGACACGGAATTATACATCGCCGAAGCATGATCCGGTGCGTTGTAGCTTCGCGCGAGAAATGTTGACGGGCGGTACGCAATTAGCGCGAGAGGCGGCGGCTTGTGATTTGGATGATTTGAGGTTGGAGAAGCTGGCGTATTATTTGTCGCGAAAGTCGTATATGGATAATAAGTTGGGGTTTGTGCCGCAAAGTATTGAGGACTTCGATGAAGACTTTGATGAAGTTTTGAGGAAGAGCGTTAAGTTGTCGTTGGACAGTGCGGAGAAGCAGCTGAAAGATGACGACGAATCGTGGGAAGCTAGGAGCGAGATTTGGGGCGCTTGGGATGATTTGTGCCGGTTGGCGATTGGGATGCGGCCTGGGCGGGCGATTTTCGACCTTGTGAGTTGCGGGGTGTTAAAAATGAACGATAATGTTCGAGATGCGGTTGAGGCGCTTGGACCGCTCGGTTCGTTGGATATTAATGCTGAATTCGAGAATGCGGTGGGGCCGGTAGGGTCGTATAGCTTGGATTTGGGTGAGCGATATGAAGAGATGACTGACGATGAAAAAGTGGTAGCGATGAGTGTGTTGGGTTTGCTGTTTTGCGAGAGTGAAAAGCAGCAGGATAGTGTTGATTTTTTGAGGAAGCAGTTGGAGGTTTTTTCGACCAAGTCGATAAGCGGTGAGGTTGGGGGGTTGCTGACGCGATTGATGGAGCGTCAGCGTCGTGAGATGACGGAGAAAATGCAGAGGCGATTGCAGGAGGAATTCGAGAAGAATACTAAACCGGTTGGCTTCGTGAAAGGGAAAGATGGCGAGATGATTGAGGTCTTGGAAATGGATGCCGACTCTGATGCAATGATGTTGGTTACGAATTTGGGCATATTCAGTCATAATACGGAGAATAGATATTTGATAAAATCTCGACATCCAGAGCGGTGGAATGGCGGGAGCCGGTCACTAGCAAAAGAAGACGACTTGAATCGGGCGGATGCGAAGGATAATCCGGTTGGTTACATTTCGACGAGCCTTATTACGCCCAAAAAGCAGGCGATTGCGGGGTCGGATTGGGCGTCGTTTAGAAATTTTGCGATTGTGTATGGATTTTTGAATTTGGGGGAGTCGTCGGTGATGTATATGAGAGAACAGGACATTTGGTCGAAAGTGGCGAGAAGTGGTAGCTACATGAGAGACGTGGGCGACGTGACGGTACGAATGGGAGGTTATCAGGAACCGACGAGCGAGGATGAGATTTTGAAGAAAACGAAGAGCTATTCTGAGGTAGTGCTGGATAGGTTTGGTGGAGATCCTGATGTTTATGATGGGCGGATTCAGCCGGCTTATGTTTTGTCCTTTGGTGGTTCGAAGTCGCGAATTACGAATACGCAGGTGCGACATGCGCAATATTTTAGGCGAAAAGTTTTGAATCCGGAGACCGGCGAGATGGAGGACAAGCCGGTGCCGATAGTGCTATTGAAAGCGGCGAAGAAATAAAATGAAGGGAGAAGTACTAATATGAGCAACGAATACTGGTCGGGGAATAGAAAGGGAGAAAATGATATGGCTGATTGGGCGAATCTTTCGAGTTCGGAAGAACGGTCTGACGATGAGCGAAAGTATAATAACGAGAAGTCGGATTGGGGTATGAGCGATGAAGTGAGGGGTGTTTTGAAGCGCTCGCTAAAGAACATCGCGGAGTATAGAGGCAAGCAGTCAGATGGCTCGGTTTTGTCGGACGAATATTATAAAAAAGTGGATGAGCTTTTGGAAGATATGTCGAAGAAGGCGGGCGACAATAAGAACGATTAGCGCCTAGCGGCATTGTGAGTTATACAAACAAAAAGCCCCGCCGAAATGACGGGGCTTGAATAGTCGTAGCAGATGAAATCAAAACATGCGGATACTCTCGGGCGGATTCATTGCCATGGGCTCGCCGACAGTATAGATACGATTAGCGAAAGCGTGATCGGTGGGCTTTGCAAAGTGTTCGTGAGCAAAGTCGCTGAAGGGGCAGAGAGGGATGTTGCTGGCGGATTGGCCGAAGGTTCTGTCGGAGGAGCCGTTGCGAGTAATGAGGCGGTTGTATCTGAAGCGGCGGTTAGCGACGCTGAGATCGAACCTTTCGAGATCGGTCGGATTGCCTTTGCGAAGCGCAGAGATGCGCGGCTCGTTGATGTTGGCGCGGTATTTCGTGAGTTCTTTGCCGATGGCGGCAAGGCTGGAGCCGGAAGTGATGGTGTATTTGCGGCTGCCGAAAGAAAGCTCGAGACCGTAGTAGTTGTTTTCGAAGAGGAAGTCGACGAGGTCGGTCAGAAATTCCGGCATTAAAATCTGGCGTCTGCTGTTGAGGTTGCGGATGGTGTCTTCGGGGAGTGCGCCGAGGCTCGAGTACTGTACGTAGGGGAGCTCTGCGCCGTCGGAGAAGGGAAGGCTTTTGCCGGAAAGGGTCCTGAGATTGAAGACCTTGCGTCTGATCTGCCGGTGGTAGGGTGAGATTTCGCAAATGTAGTCTTCGTGGGTGTTGCCGTTTTCTGTGGTGAATTCGATGGTCGCCTTTTGGATAATCTTTGTCTGTGCAATTTCTCCGATGTGATGGACGTCGGTCTTGGTTCTGATGGGAGTCTCGCCGGAGATGATAGGATTGCTGACATAAGTCACGCTGGCGGTGCAGTCGATAGCCTCTTTGAAGGGGCGGCTGCTGGTAAGGTTGTGCACCCATTCGACGAGTGCGGTGTTAGGGTTTCGCATTAAGGATGTACCTCCTGAATGAAGATTTCAACTAGATACACAAAAACTGGCGCGGCCAAATCCGTGAGATAACTTAGCTACGACTGTAAAAGTGCGTCCAGAGGATTTTTCGATTTTAACATTTTTTGCGGAGGTAGTCAAGGGGACAAAAAGCGCCCATTACTGGGCGCTGTCGAGGTGGAAGAGGCGAGCGAAGAAGCCCTTTTTGGATTTATTGGTTGCCGGGTAGAGCGGGGCGAGTTCGGGCGGGTAGGTGAATGTGAGTTTGCCGAGCCGGTAGTCGCGCAAGATAGCGAATGAGCGGATGCGATGTTCTGCTTTTCTCATAAGCTGGTCGAAGGTGTCTTGTTTTTCTTGACGCCATTTTTCGTCGCGAGCATTAAAGCTGCGAATGTCGTCCTCTTGGGATTTTACGAGATGTGCGTGGAAGTCTTTGAGGTCGCGGGCGCTCATTTGGGCGAATTCGTCCTGGTCGACGAGCCAATCTTGTTCGCGGATCCAGCCGACGCTGAAGGGGTCGGAAAATTCGATGAACTCGTAAGCGCTCTGAGGGTTGCTGATGGCGAAGGGGCCGTTGTTGGCGAAAAGTTCGCTCATGAGGGCAACCGGAGCATATCCGAGGTCGCGAATGATGAAGTTGAGGTCGTATTTCTGTAAATAGGCCTTGGAACCAATTATGATCTTCATATGTTACCTCCTAAGGTGCGAATTTGTGTGTGGGGCACGTTATCTTTCTATTTTATCATAAAAATTGGATTTTGTCAATTAGGAGGAAAGGGTGGGCGAATAATTCATTGCGCGAGTCGTTGATTTTTGCGAATTGCTTCAAAATACCTTAATACTACGGGCTCGAGAGTATTATAAAAACTACTATCTGCGTTTTCTATATCTTGTTTTGTTCTCTTCCCATTTGCTAAAGCCTCTTCAGCTTCATAGATTCTTTCGCCATCGTAAACACTTGTTCTTACATTACGGGAACTACCTTTTAGTTTAAATTCTATATTTATTGAATTACAATCGCCGGGCTTGCCAAAAAAACTCTTGTCGCTATCTTCTGTGCGCTTTAATCGATTTTGCACATCTTGAATATTGATGTCAAAATAGTCAAATCCAGGAAGATTTTGTTCTGCTGGTAAACCTTTTTCTGTAGCAGACTCTATATTATGAATAGCTTCTTCTAATGTACTTTTTATGAAATCTAAACGTTTAAGCTGCTCCATTTGCGAAATTTCAGAACACCTTTGTTCCAGTGGAGCGTTTGCTCGGCGGTCAAGTAGTAGCATATCATAATTGCGTCCAATACCCTCTAGCGTGCGAATATGTTTTTTGTATCTTGACATACTTGAAAGTTCTTCTATTTTTTTATCCATTTCCTTATATGTATCATCTTCGCTTATCGAAGCAAGCAGCTCCTCGCCTCTTTTTTCTGCTTTTTTCGTATAAATAGACCGTTCGATATTAATTATTGGTATACCGAAATATTTAGCATGGCGAAGCGATTCTTTAGAGATTATTCCGCTTTCAACGATAATGTAATCTGGTTTCTTAGGAATACCATTTTCGGTATAACGTCTTAGTAGTACTTCATTGTAGACGCACGCTCCATCTGCACCTTCGAGTTGCTTTATGGCGTCTGGATCTGATAGGGCTGTTTCGTCTTTACCGGCCATATTACCGGTGTTACCATCGCCATTGTCAACCTTGATGATAGAGTCTGCTCGGACGCTTTCAAACCCATAAATTAGATTACCGGGCATATGGCTATCGATATTTCGTTCAGAGTTCCAATAAGATGTACATATTGTGTCGCCTCTGGCGTTAGCATTTCTTGTGCCAAATCCACTCGCTTTTTCTGCTTCGTCGCGTCGCTCGGCCCAAATGGATGGGTCGTCCATAATTCTTCTGAAAGTTTCCGTTCCTATTTGACCAGGGTTAAGTCCGCGCCTATAATCTATGGTTGTTGAAAGTAATGAAAAAGGAAGTCCTTTCAAATCATATACTGGTATATCTGTATCCTCAAAAGAAACTGTACGTTTTTGAATTTCTGGATTTTCCGAAATAACTTCCATTTCTAAATCGTCGACCTTCAATAGGCGAGAGTTTAGGTCACGCTCTACTATTTCTTGGATTCTTTGCCTTTTGAACCCTTCATGCTTCCTTTCGTCAAATGTGCGTCTAGCCATTGCCAGATCTTCTTCGATTCCTTCTTCGGTAGCTTCCTTTTTTCTCCTGGCTTTTTCGGCCTCATATTCTGCATTTCGTCTTTCCATTTCGAGGGCTAGAGCTTTCTCGGTTTCTTCTGCATCTTTTCTTCTAGCGGCTTCTTCTTCGCGAAATTCACTTAGAGCAACGTACATAGCTTCTCCGTCGCGTCGTTCTTCGCTTCTCTTGGTTTTTATTCCCAATTTATCAGCAATTAGTCTAATCGTTTTTGTGAATGCGCTCGGCCGAGACGCAATTTGCATGCTTTCATATTCGTGAATATTTAAAAAACTTATATTAGATTTTATTCTGTCAATCCTAGAGCGTTCAGCCATATCATATTTGCTTAATTTTCTTTTCGCTGTTGAGGGCAATTGTTCTTGCGATGAAGGTTCGTCTTCGACGGTTTCTGTTTCTGCAGAAGAAGATTCTTTGATATTACTTTTTCTATACGACTCTTCCACTTTGGCTTTAGCTTGAGAGATCTTTTCTTGTTTTTCTTCTTGCGTTTCATTTCTCACGACTTTGTCTGCACTAACGCTCGTTGGTTTATCTTGTGCCAATTTTTCAAGTTCAGACCATTCATTTTTCTCGCCCGGTTCAATGCCGTTTTTTGCTTTTTCGCCAATATCCATATCTATATTATATACATAAGGTATGTTAGTTTCCTACTTCGCCATTCAGAAGATGTTATAGTACAAGTATGAATAAAAAAATAAAAATAGCTTTTATCGTTTTAGGCGTAATTGTACTATTATTCTTGGTCTTTTGCTTAGTTGCTCAAAACATAGTTGTACAGGATTGCGGAGTGCCTTGTGAATGCCAATATTCTCAGAACGGAATGTGTGATTTGATGGGATGTTCGCGCATCACGTTGTGGGATGAAATTATTTGCAAAATCACGCATTTGTTTGAGTAATTCTGCATAGTGTAAATAATTATTATTTTTTCTTCATTTTAACGATGGCAAAAATGGCGACAATGGCCCAAACTATTTGAACCGCAAATGAAAACCAAGCATTGCGCGGAAAAAGTCCAATCGCCATTAATGCCGCGGCGAATAAGTTGAGCAGTTGATAAGTCAATCCTGGCTTGATCTTTTTTGTCGACAACAAAAAATATGCCAAGACCACCAGAATCGAACCGATCCATCCAATAATATCAAATAACAACATCGTCAAAAATCTCTTGCTTATTCTACGATATTATTATAGTACAGTAATATGTTATAATAACAGATAAGTTTTAAAGAAAGGTTGGTCTTGAGTTTAAAGATTGGAATCGTTGGCTTAGCGAATGTAGGAAAGAGCACGCTTTTTAATGCTTTGACGAATGCTGGCGCTTTGGCGGCGAATTATCCGTTTGCGACGATAGAGCCGAATACGGGAATTGTTGGTGTGCCAGATGAACGTTTGGACGTGTTGGCAAAGATGTTTGAGTCGGACAAGAAAGTGCCGGCGACGGTTGAGTTCGTGGATATTGCGGGGTTGATTGCGGGCGCGTCGAAGGGCGAAGGCTTAGGCAATAAGTTTTTGGCGAATATTCGCGAGTGCGCGGTGATTTGTCATGTCGTGCGGGCGTTTGAAGATGCGAATATTACGCATGTGGCAGGCGCGCCAGACCCGAAACGTGACATTGAGACGGTGGAGACCGAGTTAGCTTTGGCGGATATTGAGACGCTGGAGAAAACGATTCCGAAAATTCAGAAAGAGGCGCGCGGCGGCGATAAGGATGCGGTGAAGCGGGCCGAACAAGCAGCGAAAGCGCTAGAAGATTTGAAAGCCGGAAAAACGCATATTGAGCCGGTGGACGGCTTGGATTTGCTGTCTGGTAAACCAGTGTTTTACATGTTTAATATGGCTGAGACGGAAGTAGCGGACGAGGCGAAGCGCGCGGAATTGGCGGCTTTGGTGGCGCCGGAAAAATGCGTGTTTGTGAGTGCGAAGATTGAAGCGGAAATGGCGGATATGGACGCGGCGGATAAGCGTGAATTTTTGGAAAGCTATGGTATTAAGGAAGATGGTTTGAGCCAGCTCGTGCGGGTGGCTTATGATACGCTTGGCTTGCAGAGTTATTTGACGGCGGGCAAGAAAGAGACGCGTGCGTGGACGATTCCGAAGGGGGCGACGGCGCCGGAAGCGGCGGGCGTGATTCATACGGATTTTCAGCGCGGATTTATCGCGGCGACGGTTTGTTCTTATGATGATTTGGTGCGGCTTGGTTCAGAAAAGGCCGTGAAAGAAGCTGGCTTGATGCGCACTGAGGGCAAAGATTACGTGATGCGCGATGGCGACGTGGTCGAATTCAAGTTCAACGTGTAGATTTTGACGGCGCGATTTTTAGCATAAGTTTTGTGCTTGCGGGTGGCTTGACGGTTATGCTAAAATGATACTATGAAGCTTAATGGTGTGGGAAACTTCTTTGCATTAGATATAGGTACCGACGCTTTGCGTATGGTAGAGCTTGCTAAGGCAAGGAACGGATGGTCGCTGAAGCATTTTGCATATGTTCCAGTGAGCCGTGCGGTCTTGCAAGATAGCAGTGAAGCAGGGAAGCGTAAGCTTGGCGAAACAATCGTAAACGCAGCAAGCCAAGCAGAAATCAAGACAAAAAATGTTGCGTTAGGCATGCCGTCAAATAAAACTTTCACGACCGTGGTGGAAATTCCGACACAGGATAAGAAGTCGATGGAGAAAATTATTCGGTATCACATGGATCAGTATATTCCGATGCCGATTGATGATGCGAAGGTTGACTATGTGATTTTGGGGCCTAGCCCGAATAATCCGGAGTTGACCGAGGTTTTGCTGTCGTCGACGGCGATTAGTTATGCCGAGGAGCGCATGGAGCTGGTGGAGACTGCTGGCTTGAATTTGATTGCGCAAGAGCCGGATCCGATTGCGATGTCGCGTGCTTTAACGCCTCCAGGGGTCGAAGACGCTCGTTTGATGATTGATTACGGCGAAGATTCGACGGATTTGTCGATTGTGTATAAGGGTGCCCCACGCCTAGTACGTATGCTTCCGGGCGGTCTGACGAATTTGGTCAGGACCGTTGCGGGTTCTTTGAATGTTAAGGAAAGTCAAGCGCGCCAGTTTATCTTGAAATATGGCTTAGCGCAGGATAAGTTGGACGGACAAGTCTTCCGTGCGCTTGATATGACTTTGGATAATTTTGCACAAGAGTTGACGAAATCGGTGAACTTCTTCCAGACGAAATATCCGAATGTGAAAGTTGGTGGAATAATTCTGTCGGGCTTTGCCGGAACGATTCCGTTCTTGCCGGAATATATTGAAACGAGGACGAAAGTTCAGACGATGCAGGGCAACCCATGGCAGATGGTGGTCGTTACTCCGCAGCAGCAACAGGCGCTTTCGCAAGTTGCGGCAGAATTTTCGGTAGTGATTGGCTTGGCCGAAAGGACGAACAATGGCAAATAGAGTAGAAAAACAAAACACTTTTGAAATTAACCTTGTGCCGGATATTAAGGGCGAGGTTTTGAAGAAACGCAAAATTCAGGTTTGGGTGATTGCCGGCTGTTTGCTCGTTGTGGGCGTTTGCGCGGTGGTTATCACGGGTTTGTTGAGTACGATTGGTATTCAAGGCGTGCAGCTCGGGAGTATCGATACTGAGATTGAGTGTCGATCGAAGGGCGGCGGCAAGTGTAGCAAATATGGCGTTGCAGTTAATCAGGTTGATAACGTCAATGCCTTGCTGACAATCAAGGATCAGATGGACAATCTTGGTGCCTTGAATGGCGGTAAGATTCGCTTCTCGCGTCTGTTTGGCGAATTTGGGATTTTGGATGCCTTGCTAATGAAGGATGCCGACGAGAATGGTGTTGCGCCGATTAAGATTCATGATTTGAGTGCGAATTTCGGGCAAACGGTAGACTTGAACTTTAGTGCGACGGCGGTGGATAGAGAAAATAATATTAGCTATACTACGGTCGAACGCTTTAAAAAGAACGCGTCGGAAATTTACTACGATTCGGGTAATTACATGCGCAAAGATACTTCCGGAGAGGGCGGATATGTGAAGATTCCGAGCTTCTGTATCGTGAAAGAGGAAGTGCGCGACTATGGAATTATCTACGGTTTGTATGTGAAGGGAATTCCTGGCTGCGAGATGCCGATGGTGCGAGCTGAAGAAAAAGGCACCGAGGCTGAAAGCATCAGCAAGGAAGAGCGTGATCGTTTGCGTGCGCAGGATATTTATAGCCTGAACGGCTTGATTAATCCAGATACGATTTGCGACCATACGAATGGAAATGGCGAAAAAGATGTGACTTGCGTTTGGATTCGCCGTACGTACATCGACAATAAAGATTTGTCGGATTACAAAAATGGTCAAGATACTTTTGCGAAGAACGATGAAGAGAATGAAGCTAAGGGCATGTACTACTTCGAAAGCGACTGCTTGAGCTACGATACGAGCACGGAAATCGGCAAGTTTGATGAGGCTGCGACTTTGGAAAAATGCCCATTGTTGAGCGGAATCGAGGTGAGCGAAGCATCGCAGAGTACGGACGAAAACAGCGGGTTGACTGAGGCGAGTTTCTCGGTGACGGCAAATGTGAATCGGAACATCTTCTTGGATACGACTAAGTTTACGAAGGTGTTTGGTCCGAGTCGCCGTAACGTGACGGATAGCTACTCGCAGATTCGCGATATGTACACGCAGAAAGAGGAGGGAAATTAGAATGTGCGCAAAGAAAGCTAGTTTGAGTAATGCTCGTAAGGGAACCGCTGATAGCAAACATCACAAAATTGATGTGATGCAGCGGAACGTGGTTATCGCGGTCGGGTTGATGTCGATTATATTGAGCTTGACGATTGTTGGTGCGATTCGCCTCTCTAAGTACATTGCGTTTAATGCGAAAGTGATTGAAGAGAAATCGAAGGTAGCGAAGGGTTACAAGCAGATTCAGAGTGATTTGGAAACTTTGAGGACGGACGTTTCGGCGCTGGTGAATGATGAGAATCTGGAATCGGTAGCTAGATTTAGGAACGTGGCCGACTGTTTCAATAATGCAAACAAGGGCGTCGACAACGAAGAATATTCGTTGGAAGATATCGAATTGGCGCGTACGTGCTCGGCTTTGCGTGTTGTTCCTGATGCCTTGCCGTCGAAAGAAAATAATTTGGCGACTTTGACAAATATGAATCAGCTGTTGCGGTGGGCAAACTATGGCAGCGGCGTGAAGTTTGAAGGGCCGAACGGCGGAAGCGGCGGCCAGTCGAGTAATACTGGTTCGACTTCAAGCACCTTGCATCCGGTTTCGGTAAGCGTTTCGCTGAATGATTCCGGTAAGAGAGTGCAGGGCGCGCTGAAGGAGATCGAGGATTCGGTGCGTAATTTCGACATTACTTCGGCAAGTTTAAGTTGGCAGAGTGACGATTTCTGGACTGGGCAGGAGTTTGACAATTCGGAATTGCAGTTTGATGGTAGTTTTACGGCCTACTATTCGGATGAAGTGGCAATTTCGAGCAAGAGTCGTACGGTTTGTGCGAACTCGAAAAGCGAAAAGTGTCGCGCTGCTGGCGGAGACTCAGTTGGTGATAGCTACGGTCAATCAAGTAGCGGAAAGAGTAGTAGTTCTTCCGGCGGTCTCTTTGATGACTCTGGAAAGTCGGGTGACTTAGGAGGTGAATTCTAATGAAGAAGACTGAAATTGCATTAATCATAGTAGTTTCGCTGATATCATTTGGGGTGGCTTGGTTCTTGGGAAATACGTTCTTTTCGAACCCGGACGACGAGTATGTGAAAATTGAGTACATGGAACAGATTGGCTCCGGCTTGACAATGCCAAGTGAAGAGAATTTTAATGCCTATACGCCGAACCCGACCGTTGAGGTCTATATTGGCTCCTGTGCTTACGGTGAAGAATGGGACAATGATTTGAAGATTTGTAGAGACAAAAAGGAATTCGAGGGGACTGAGAATTAATAGTCCGAAGAGGAAATAAAAATGCTTCTAAATAAAGAGCAGCAAGATAAAGTTATCGATTTGATGGTTGCGGATGGCTTGGTGGATGTTAGCCAGGTCAAGAAAGTTTATGCCGAGGTGACGAAGTCGGGGCAACCGATTTTGCCGGCGCTGAAAAGCAAGAATATTGCGACCGATGATTGTATTGCGCATGCGACGGCGATTGTTTTGAATGTGCCGTATGTGGATTTGCGAAATATTCGATTCGATAAGCGTATTTTGCTGAAGATTCCGCAGGAAGTGGCGCAGCGTTCGAAAGTGATTCCGCTTATGGTGGAAGATGGCGCGCTGCATGTGGCTTTGTTGGATACTTCGAATATTCAGAAGTTGGATTATGTTTCGACCTTGGCGAAAATGCCGCTGAAGACCTATATGACTTCGGAGAGCGGCATCAAGAATGCGCTCGAACAGTATGTGGCGGATTTGAAGGATGTTGACCGGGTCGCGAAGCAGGAAGAGGCGCGCAAAAATAACAAAGGCGACGCGCAGACGATTACGCAGGATTCGCCAATTTCGAAGGCTTTGAGCTCGATTTTGGATTATGCGGCCAAGTCGAAGGCGTCAGATATTCATATTGAGCCGTTGGAGAAATCGTTAGTGATTCGTTGCCGTATCGATGGTGTGTTGCGTAAGACGATGGAGTTGCCGAAATCGATTGAGCCGGCGCTGGTTTCGCGCATCAAGATTATGGCGCGCTTGAAGATTGATGAGCATCGCATTCCGCAGGACGGTCAGTTTGAGGTGAATGTGAACGGCAATGAGATCGATTTGCGTATTTCGACTTCGCCGGTGGTCTGGGGCGAGCAAGTGGTGATTCGTCTTTTGGATAAGAGCGGAACGTCGATGGAAGTCGAGAAAATGGGTATGACGGGGCAGGCGCTGCGTGATGTGGTGGCCGGGATTTCGCGCCCGAATGGTATGATTTTGACTTCTGGTCCGACTGGTTCTGGTAAATCTACGACTTTGTATGCGCTGATTAAGAAGATTAAAGACGAGTCGATTAATATTGTGACGCTGGAGGATCCGGTCGAGTACAAAATGGACGGCGTGAATCAGATTCAGATTAATGTTGATGCTGGTTTGACGTTTGCGTCGGGTTTGCGTTCGATTTTGCGTCAGGACCCTGACGTGGTAATGGTTGGTGAGATTCGTGATGCGGAGACTGCGAACTTGGCGGTGCAGGCGGCATTGACTGGTCACTTGGTGTTCTCGACATTGCACACGAACTCGGCGGCAGGTATTTTGCCTCGTCTTTTGGATATGGGCATTGAGCCGTTCTTGATTGCTTCGACTTTGAATACGGTGATTGGGCAGCGCTTGGTGCGTCGCGTGGCGGAGCGTCATGATAGCTACCAGTCGAATGAGGTCGAGACGGCGATGGTGAAAGAAATCGTGGGTGATATTTTGCCGAAAACGTCTGCGGATGTGGCGGCGATTAGCGAGCGTCTGGGTTATCCGAACTTGCCTTTGGCTGATTCGACGAGCTTTACGATGGTGCGCGGCATTGACTCTGAAGAGACGCCTGGCGGCTACGCGGGACGTGCCGGTTTGTACGAGACGATCACGGTAGATGATGATATTCAGAAGCTGATTGTGGCGCGGGCGACATCTGGCGACATTATGCGCGTTGCGAAGATGAAAGGAACGATTTCGATGCGCCAAGACGGAACGCTGAAAGCCCTGTCTGGAATTACGACGATGGATGAAGTAAACCGCGTGGCGAGCGATTTGGCTTAAACTTAAAAAATCCGTACAATTGTGCGGATTTTTTGAACTCGGGATATATTATTACGTTAAGCAATACTGATGATATTGGTGCGGGTCGAGAGAGAGCGCTTTGCTAAAGCAAAGCTTTCGCATTGGGCGTCGGCTCGCAAGTAAAAAACAAGTTTTTTGATTGTCTCGCCTCCTACAATGCGCGAACTACGTTCGCCTCTCTCGCCGAATCGGCAAAGAGTATAAAAAATATACTCCTTTGGAGTATCTTTTTTATACTGGTGCGGGTCGAGAGAGTATGGCTCGCAAGCTCGCCATATTGCTCGGGCGTCGCCTCGGAAATAGAAATGCAAGCATTTCTGCTTCGCTCGGCTCCTACGAGCATCGAACTCTCACGAGAGTTCTCCGCCTTTACAACAAAAAATAGCCTCTCGGCTAAAACTGGTGCGGGTCGAGAGAGTCGAACTCTCGTGTTGAGTTTGGAAAACTCACATAATAACCGTTATATGAGACCCGCAATTGTGATTTTATGCATCCTGGGGTGGGTAAGAGGGTTCGAACCTCCGACCTTCGGTGCCACAAACCGACGCTCTAACCAGCTGAGCTATACCCACCATGCATGTGTAGATTATATCAGAGATGTGGCTATTTGCCAAGATTTGGGCTGATGATTAGCCAGGCGAGGAGGCCGAGACCGAGGCCGGCGGCGATCATGAGAATGACGGCCAAAACACGCATCCAGCCAGAGCTACCTTTTGGCTCTTCGGTGATAATATGCTTCTTGGCGATTTTTGAAGCGAGCGGACTTTTTTGGCTGTAGGTATTCTTGGTGCTTTCGATGCTGTTAGCGCTGGTCTGTTGTGGATTTTTGCCAAGTGGTGTTTTTTCGACCTGCGCGTTAGTCAGGAATGGCGATTTGCCACCAAGAGAAAAGTTGTTGGCGTTCGGGGCGGTGTATTTTGGCGCCGGTTTTTCAGCTGGCTTGACTGCCGGTTTGGCTGGAGCTGGAGCCGGAGCCGGTTCGGCCTTTGGCGTCTGCGCGGCAGCTTTGGCCGCTACGCGAGCGTTAGCGCTAGCGGTGCGATATTGAGGCATGTTGGCAGTGGCCGGTTTGGCGACAGTCTTGCGAATGACCGGTGTGGCTGGTTTAGTGGCAGCATTCGGGATGAGCCTGGCCGGTTTTGGTGCGACGACAGGCGCTGCTGCGCGAAGTTTGGCTTTTGGTCGCGTAGCTGGTTTTGGCGCCACGGTTGGCTGTGGCTCTGGGATAGTGACTGGCTTAGAATGATGAATGATCTTGTTCGGAGCACGGCGCACAAAATCCATGTACTGAGCGTGCGGTCGTGATGTGGCCGGCTTGGCGACAACTTTCGCTGACGGCGTTGAAATGTTAGCCGATGCTTTTGGGGCGGCTTTCTTTGAATTTGCCTTGATGGCTTTGTTTACTGCTTTGTCTAATTCGTCGTAGTTGATATTATCGCTCATTAGTTTTGCCTTTTGCTATGTCTATAATAGCACAAAATGAATCGGCTACCAAACTAGCATTCCCAATAAGGAGACCATCGACGCCTTTGACGTCCAAAAAACCGCCAGCGGTGTCTTTGTTGACGGAGCCGCCATAGAGGATGGAAATTTCTTCGGCAGTGGTTTTGCCGTAAATTCTGGAGATGTGTTTGCGGATGAGAGCGGTGGCTTCCTCGATGTCGCCTGGGTTGGCAGGGCGGGCGCCTTTGTTGCTAGAGATGGCCCAGACTGGTTCGTAGGCGATGATGACTTTGCTAATATCTTCTTCACTGACGTCGTGTAGGCCGCCGGCGAGTTGCGCATAGATGGCCGTGGCGGTTTCGTGATTCTTGCGCTCGTCGGCAGTTTCGCCGATGCAGAGAATTGGAGTGAGGCCGTTGCGGATGGCGGCAGCTACTTTTTCACCGATTTCTTTGTCGGTTTCGTGGAATTTATAGCGGCGCTCGGAGTGGCCGCAAATGGCGTAATCGACAAAGCCGCGCAGTTGCATGACGGAAACCTCGCCTGTGTAAGCGCCGAAATCATTTTGGTTGAAGTTTTGTGCGGCGAGTTTGAATTGGCGGCGATTGATTTGGAGACTGAGAGATTGCAGGGAAATCAGCGACGGAGCAAGCACTAGCTGAATATTGCGCGGAATGCGTTCGACGCGACTCTGGAGGCGATGCAGATAAAGGCTGGCTTCGCCCGGAGTGAAGTTCATTTTCCAGTTTGCAATAATATAAGTTTTTCTAGCGCTGTTCATGAGGATATTTTAGCATAAGTGGAATAAAAATGCTTTGCGTAGAGGGCCGCAAAAAGAGCCGCACGGGGGCGGCTCTGAGATGCTGATGTTATTCTGTGACGCCAAGAATGCCGCGGAGTGCGTAGGCGGTATCTTCGTGCGAACGGACAGTGATAGTGTCGATGCCCATTTGGACGACTGGGTAATCGTTGCCGCCTGGTTGGGTCATGTCGCCGAAGTAGAGAATGTCGGCTTTTTCGACGGAGAGTTCTTCGAGAAGATGGGTCATGCCGAACACTTTGTTCATGCCTGGGGTGATGGCGTTGATGGAGGTGGTGCCGCCGATTTCGTAATCGAATTCTGGGGCTAGTTCCTTGCAGCGGGCGACGATAGCTTCGCGTTTTTTGCAATCTGGGTCCCAGGCATACTTAGCTTCGGTGCCAGCTTTTTGGCCAAGGGCGGAGAAGGTGACTTGCGAGAGGCGATTTTCGATGATTTCGTCGCCGGCGGCGAGCTTATCTTCTTCCCAATAGCCGAGTTCGCGAGCGGCAGTCTCGATGGTTTCGGTAATTTTGGCGACTTGTTCGTCGGTCAGTGGG
>DGRN01000017.1 GCA_002391075.1 Candidatus Saccharibacteria bacterium UBA4387 | reverse complement strand
GGTTCTTTTCACCTTTCCATCACTGTACTAGTTCGCTATCGATCATTTGCAATATTTAGTCTTGGCAGGTGGTCCTGCCGGATTCGAACAGGGTTTCTCGTGCCCCGTTTTACTTGTGAAAATACATATAAGTTCAAAAGTTGTTTTCGCATACTGGGCTTTCACCATCTTTGGCGCGCCATTCAAACGCTTCCGCTAACAACTAAGATACTTATCCACTCAGTTTACGCTGTTGGTTTTTATGCCGAACAGTCAAATCGCTTTAACCACTCAGCATAAAAATTGTATAAACACGCAACACCCCTAATAACTCTGGGCGTAAACCCGTATGGTTATCTTGAGGTTTGGACTGTTCCAATTTCGCTCGCCACTACTTTCGGAATCGTTGGTTACTTTCTTTTCCTCAACCTACTAAGATGATTCAGTTCGGCTGGTTCCCGTCTCATTAGCCTATGTGTTCAGCTAACGGCAATACAACATGACTTGTATTAGGTTTCCCCATTCGGCAATCTCCGGATCAAAACTTGTTCTCAGTTCCCCGAAGCTTATCGCAGAGTTCTACGGCCTTCATCGGTTGCAAATGTCAAGGCATCCACTATCAGTGCCCTTATGTACCTTTTTATGCATTGACTTAACTAGTAATTGAAGTTCAATTACAGTTTGGTATGATTCTTTCGAATCGATACCGCCAATTAAATTTCCTTTGTTGTCATCAAATTGTTAATAGATAAACTCGCGCAAGAAATCTAAACTTTTGGTGAAGTTTTTCTGAACTTCTTGTTTGATCCTCGCATTTATCAAACTCTTAACAGAGGTTCGTAACTGAACTTGTTTTGAACTGTCCTTAGTATAGCGAATTTTTTGACGCGATGCAAGGGTTTTTTTGAAGATTTTTCGACTTTTTTGCGTTTTTTGAGAAAAGTCGGCCAAATTAAGGCCTTTTGACGGCTAAATCGGCTATTTATACCCTTATTATAAACATAAGCGGCCATTCGTGCTAGTTTTTCGCACAAAAAACACCCCGCGAACGAGGTGTTTATATATCTATATATATTATATATAGCGAGAAACGGTTTTTGCGATCTCTTCCGCGTTGGCAGAAATGAGCTGGAGGCGAGATTCAATGTCCGTGAAAGCGACTTTCACATCTCGCGCCAGGATGTCTTCGTTCATGTGCGGCTCGAAGATGGCGCGGAACTTATCCGCCTCATCATCGGTCCGAATCGAGCTGGCGACATAGCGCGGATAATCCGCAACGGTCTTCTCCCCTTCCAATTCAAACAGCCAATCCCAGTTCTGATGCAACCAATCCAGCGCGGCCTCCTTAATATAATGGTTGCGCTCTAGGCGAATGAAGAACGAGAAGCGATCTTGCGGACGAATCGTACCGTTCTTTATCTCGGCCAGATATTTCTGACCAGTGGTGAGAACTTTCGTGGACGTGAGCGCTAGACAGAGATCGGATTTCAGTGCGGCGTCCGGAGTCGAGAGATAATCCTTGAAGTATTGTAGCGACAGAGCGTCATCGGCTTTAACGAGCGTAGAACCGACCGACCAGCGCAAATTTGAATCGACGCTTTTTATATCCATGCCGCCGTAAGTTTCCCGCACTGTATTAATATAATCTTCGTCATCGGTATAGCTCATGAGACCCATGATAGTCGCGCGCAGTTTTATATCGTTCGGGGTATCGTCGTCTTTTTGTTTTATACCTAGGCGTGCATAATTTGGTGCGCAGAGATTTTTGACAAAGAGCTTAAATTGTTTTGCGGTTTCAGATTCAGGCTCGAAGAAGACGCGCAAATCTGCGATGACTAGAGAGATAATCTCCCAAATTACCGCTTCGCGCTCGCCAGAAAAGGCCTTCAAAATCGGGAATAGTGACGCCGCAGAAACGCGCTCGGTCTTGGCAAGCAGTTTGCGATCGAGCAAGAGACGTATCTTTTGCTCCTTATTAAGCTCGAACAGCATCTGGAGTTTTTGCTTCAGTTCCTCGTCGGTCAACTGAATAATATAATAGCCGGACAAATCGTCGCGCAGGTCGCGGATTGGGTAGCGCGAGTTATCCTGCTCGCCAGTCAGCAAGAAGCGAGTCTGATGGTCGCCCTGAATCACCGGATAACCGGCCTGAGTCAGCCATGGCGTCATAAACTCATGAACATCGAAATCGGCATGTTTGCTGAGCGCGTTCCAGAGATCGTCTGCCGTCGTGTTGCTATATTTATGCGCCTCAAAATAGTCGGCTAGCCCAGCAAAGAAAGCTTCTTCGCCCATCAAGCGCATCAGCATTAATAAGAGACGCGAACCCTTGCTATAAACAATCGCGCCATCGAAAAGGTTTTCAATGTCCGAAACATTTGCCACGTCGACCTCGACCGGCTGGACACCCGGCAAGCAATCGCGCTGAAGTGAAGAAACCACCGCTCCAGAATAATACTCGTCCCAAGCGTCGTATTCTGGGCGTATTTTTGCAGTTGAGTAGGTTTGCATCAAATTCGCGAATGACTCGTTCAGCCAGAGGTCATCCCACCATTTCATCGTGACCAAGTCGCCGAACCACATATGCGACAACTCGTGCGCCACCACAGAGCAAACATACTGCTTCTGATCGAGTGCAGACTGCTCATTTGCCAATAGCGCAATTTCGCGATAAGTTGTCAAGCCCCAGTTTTCCATGGCGCCAGACTCAAAATCCGGCAAAGCAAGTAAATCAAGTTTCGGCAGCGGGAATGGAGTCTTAAAGCGATCATCGTAGAAATCTAGCACATCGGCGGCAAAGTTACCCGCAAGTTCCAAATCTTTCGGCGACTGATGCAGGCCGGCGTAGGTCGTAATCTTGACACCGTGCTGCGACTGACTTTCGTAACTGACAAATTTACCAAATGCAAAAGCCACCAGATAGGTCGGCATGCTTGGCGTCGGCTCGAAGTGAACGGTCTTTAGGTTGTCCTGATTCGTTGTCAGCATGGCCGGCATATTCGATAAGATAGTATCATCCGTATCCTCGGAATGGAGTTTGATATCGAAAACAGCCTTAGCCTCCGGCTCGTCAACGCACGGGAAACATTCGCGCGCAAAGTGCGACTCGAATTGCGTCGCCACGATGCGCTCTTCGTGGCCTTCGTACTCATAGGTCGAAAGATAAGCGCCCTGCATGTCCGCCGTGACGTCGAAACTATATTCGATGCGCAGATTATGCTCGCCTTCGGCAATATCGATAAGCTTTAGCGTGCCGTTTTCGTGCGTAAAATCCGCTTTTTTGTCGTCTAGCCAGACTTTCTTGATGGTCATATCGTCGGCATGCAGCTTGATGACGCCGCTGTAGCTTTCGCCGGTGATTGTAACTTCGCCAGACATTTTCGTCTTGGCGCGGTTTAGAGTCAGGTCGAGCAAGTAGTAGCTCGGATTAAAGTAATCTAAAAAACGTTCCATACTTAAAGTGTAGCACGCCCGCACGATGCCACGAAAGTGCGGCTTTGCGCAATCCTCTGCGCCGCTAGCATTGACTTTTTCGTCAGTCTGTGGTATAATATTGCTATGGACATTGAAAAGGAAATTAAACAGATTAAGCGCCGCAATGCGCGCGTCAAAAAAGATAAGGCATGGGAGACTTCCCTGACCCGGCGTATCTGTATTTGCGTTTTGACTTATTTGGTCGTAGTTGTTTATTCTTATGCAATTCAGTTCACGAGCAACATCTGGCTGTCTTCGATAGTGCCAGTGCTCGGCTTCACGTTGTCAACCTTGTCGCTTTCGAGCATCCGCAAAGCTTGGGAAAAACACCAGAAATAACAAAAACACCCCGAGATGGGGTGATTCTTGTTACTCTTCGTCGCTGAGGAATTTTTGTGCCTGGTAGATCATTTGGGCGGTTTCGTCAGTTTCGACAATATAGATTGGTTTGCTGCGGCTATCAGAGATGAGGGCGTGGTGATTAGTGAATTCCGGGTTGAGGTTTTTGGTTTCATCGATCTTGAAGCCGAGATAGCCAAGCTTCTGACAAATGAAGCGACGGACCTCGTTCGAGCGCTCGCCGATCGTACCTGCAAAAACTAGCGCGTCGACGCCACCTAGCGAGGCGGCCATGGTGCCGATGTAGGATTGGATGCGGTAGACGAAAATCGAGTGCGCCAGCATCGGGCGGAGGCGACCTTCGTCGCGGCCTTTGATGACTTCGCGCAAATCGTCCGAGATGCCGGAGAGGCCGAGTAGGCCGCATTTTTTGTTCAGATAAAATTCAAATTCAGTGTCATCTTTGATTTTGAGGGCTTTTTTGAGCTCGATAGCAGCCATGGCATCAATAGTACCGATGCGAGTCGACATTGCGACACCCTCGAGCGGCGTATAGCCCATCGAGTTGTCCATGGCACGACCAGCATAAATAGCAGAAACGGACGAGCCGGAGCCAAGATGCATGGCGACGAGTTTCTCTGGCAAAATGCCCTGCTCTTTCATATAGCGCGAAATATAACCGTAGGAGAGGCCATGGTATCCATAGCGCTTGATTTGGAATTTGTTCGCTAATTCGATGTCGAAAGAATAGTATTTCATCGTATCCGGCTTGTCCCAGTGGAAAGCAGAGTCGCTAACCGCGATGATTTTTGTGTCCTTGAAGACGTCGAGCATGCAGACGATTTCGTTCTTGGTGTTCGGAACGTGAATTGGGTTGCGCTCGGCCGCGATTTCGAGTTGCTTCATGAATTCGTCATCGACAATATGGTCGGTCACGAAATAGTCGCCTGGTGCCACGACACGAATTACGGCTGCCGCCAGTTTATTTTTGTCGCTCAGATAGTGCTCGCGATGTAAAATCCTATCCACTTCCCCAACAGCTTCGTCCAGCGTTTTAATCGCTACTGTTTCTTTATCTTTGCGCCCCTCGTCGTCGCTCAGAGTGCACACGATTTTTGTGCCCTCAAATTCGAAATGCAATTTTACTAACAGCTGCTCGCCATCATAAAGTGCATATTTGCGCGAAGCGCTGCCTGGGTTCGTGATTAGAATTAACTTTCTCATGGGGTCATTGTATCATATGAGACCGATTTTATCTGGAATATTGAGCCGTGCGGACTACTTGTCGAGGCCATAGATGCTGGCATATTCGGCGTTTTCGGCCAATAATTGCGCGAATTCTTGGCGGAATTGTGGAGCGCCAGCGCGCTCAAGGATGCTGGCAGCGATATCGTAGCGCGAGACGCCGTTGCGGCCAAGCTCATCCAGCGGCGAAGTAGTTGAGCCTTCGTCGCTATAACCGTGAACATCTACGCGGCGCGCATCGGTATAGTGCGCAAAAATACTACGCAAAGTCTCTGGATAGCCGTGGAAGTTTGCGACGATTGGCAAATGTTGCGTGAAATATTCGTCAAAGCGTTCCTGCGAAAGCTTGTTTTCGGTCGTGCCAATAGCGCCGTAAGAAAGCGCTGCGATGCCGACGAAGCGGACGCGCAAATCTGGCTTTTTCGACTTGGCGAGACGGATACCCTCAAGAGCTTCGAAGCTCAGCATGTCGCCAGCGGCAGCCACCACAACATCAGGATTATCGTCAGAAGCGAAGCCGAAAATCGACGCGCCACCACCGTCAAATTGCCAGCGAGCGTGATTTATATCAATCCAGCGCGGTTGCGGAATTTTATTAAAAGTGACGAGATTGACGACGTTTTGGCTCTTTTCCATGAATTCCCAGGTCGCAGCCGCCGCGATGTCGTCAATCGGAAATAGACAATTGCATAAATTCGAAGGCTTGGCAAGCAAGCTAGAAATGAGAGCTGGGTTTTGATGCGTATATCCGTTATGATCTTGGCGCTCCCAGCAAGAGGTCGATAAAATATTTAGCGGCGCGTAGTTCGGACGCCATTCAACTTTGGCGCTTTGATGTAGGAATTTCAGATGCTGGTCGAGCTGCGACGACACGATGGGCAAAAATGCCTCGTATGAAGTCATGACGCCGCGGCCGCCGCTCAATACGTGGCCAGCATAAACGCCAAAGAGTGCATTCTCTGATAGCAATTCCACGACTCGGCCGTCCGGCGCGAGGTTTTTGTCCCATTTTTCAGTGTCGCGAACCCAAGCACGAGGCGAGGCGTCGTAGACCTGGTTTAGTTTGTTCGAGGTCGTTTCGTCAGGTGAGAAAAAGTAGAAGCCCGGATCGTTTTCTAGCGCATCGTAAAGGCATTCGCCAAAAGCCTGCGCAATTGAAGCTTTTTGCTCGCCAGGATTGTTAATTTTGGTCGGCAAATTCATCGTAGAGCTCCTTAAAGTTATAAGATTTTAGCCATTCCTCCAGCATGCGCAGCTGCTCATCGCTGGTTTTGGCGAGCGGTAGCGGGACTTGGTGCGAGGCGCAGTTGCCTTCGACTTTCACGCCGTCGACTTCTTTCGGACCAGTGTAGCCTTTCGGGGTGCGCATAATAATGAAGCTGCCTGGCATGGCGGCGTCGAGTGCGGATTGGAATTCCTCGGTGTTCGTACCGTCAATCAGGATCGGATTGTAGCCAAAGCCACGGAATAGCTGCAGTAGCTCGCGGTCGGAGTCGCGCCCATAGATTGTTGGGCCGGAAATTTTGTAGCCGTTCAGATGCAGAATCGGCAAGACCCAGCCGTTATGATGCGAGCCAAGCAGGCGATATAGATTCAAGCTGGCCAGGGCGGTTGCGGTTTCGAGTTCGCCGTCGCCGATTAGCACAGCGATAAATTCGTCAGGGCGACCAAGCGCGGCGCCGTAAGCCGTTGCGAGCGAGTAGCCTAGTTCACCACCTTCGGCGATGACACCCGGCGTTACAGGACTGGCGTGCGACGGAAAACCGTATGGCCATGAGAATTTTTTGCAAATATATTCGATGCCGTGAAGATTTGGCGTAGCCTCTGGGTAGTACTCTTGCAAAACGCCATCGTAGAAAAGGTTAGCCTGCAGTGCCGGAAAACCGTGCCCTGGACCGAGGATGAATTTCATATTCGGGAAGCGTTCCTTCAGGTTGGCGTAGGCAATGTTAATGCCCGGACAGGAGCCCCAGTGCCCCAAAAGACGCGGCTTGATATCGCTCGACGAAAGCGGGCGATTTAACAGGAAGTTATCCTGCAGGAAAATTTGCGCCACAGAAAGATAATTACAGAAACTAATTCGGTTTTCGATTTCGCGAATATTTGTGCCCATCCCTTGCATATTATTATTTTAGCATAAAGATAATGAAGCGAAAATAAAAAGCGGGGCCCATGCGCGAGCCCCGCATAACTAAAACCGCAAAACGTGCTCCCCTCTCAATAGCAGAATTGCGGTTGCGCCGAAAGTGCGCTAGTTTGGTTATTTCCGTTTTGGCGGCCTGCTGAACAAGCCGAATGTTTCGAGCAGAGGCTCGATTCGTTCTATCAGATGCGCGAGAATAACATTTCGGCACTCAGAAAGAACTCTCGCGAAGTTGCGGGCTTATTCTTCTATTATAGCACAGATGGGCGGTATTGTCAAATTAGAGCTCGATGAGCTTCATGCTGGCGCCCACGAGTTCGCGCAGAGTATCCTCATAGTTTTCGTAGATGCGGAAGCCGGCCGCATAAGGATGGCCGCCGCCGCCAAAATAGCCAGCGAGCTGGTCGGCGACTGGGGTGGAGCTGCGGATTTTGCCTGTGAGCTTGCCGTCCGGGTAAGTCTTGATAGCGACTGCGATTTCGACACCTTCGACCAGGCGCAACTCTTCGAGGATAAGCACATTCGGATTGTATTCGTCGGAAAATTCCTGGATGTCTTCGAACGGAATATGGACGGTGGCGAGCTTGCCGTCGAGATGGTATTCGACGCGCTTGATGAGGTCGGCTTTGTAGTCGAGGATACGGGCGGATTTTTTGGAAAATTCACGGCGACGTTCTTCCATTTCGGCGATGTTGGCGCCGTCGTCAAGCAGGTCGGCGCAGGCGCGAAAGTCGGCAGCAGTCGTCGAGGCGGTCGTGAGGCCCAGAGTATCGGAGAGGATGCCGTAAACGAGATGCTCGGCGCATTTGGCGTCGATGGCGATGTTTTGATCTTTGAAGATTTTATAAAGTAGGCCACAGCAGGACGAGAGTGGCTCGATGATGGATTCGTACGGGAATTCGAGGTCTGGCGCGGTTTCGTGGTGGTCGATGACGAAGGTCGGCAGCTGGTAGAGGCAGTTGCGAATGGCGGCATCGTCGAGGAGCTTCGAGAGAAGGATGGTCGAGGCAGTGTCGACAATGATGAGCGCGTCGGCCTTGTATGGGAATTCGTTCGTTACTCTGCCCCAGCCGTCGAAGTAGCGCATGTATTTCGGAATGTCGACCGGACAATAGAGCGTGACCTTCTTGTCCGCGAGCGCCTGCTCGAGCGCCAAAGCGGAGCCCAGCGAATCACCGTCAGGATTTTCGGCCTGAATGACGCAGATGTGCTGTTTGTCTTTGATGAAATCGCTGAAAGAGTTGTACATGGGGATATTATAGCAGATAACAAAAAAGAGGGCTTGGCGCTGCTACCCGACGGCTGCAGGTCGCCCTCTTCCCAATTCCACGGAGCTTGGCGCTGCTACCCGACGGCTGCAGGTCGCCCTGTTTCTGATGCGTATTATAACATAATACTCTTGAGAGGTGGGTTGTATTCTGTTATCGCAACTGCTATAATAGGGTCGTAAGCCACTAACTGGTAAGCATGCGTTTACCGCTGCGGCTCAGCATTTGTGTTAGGCAGGTTAGTGCAGTAGCTCTCCGTTAGGGGAGTTTCTTTAATTTTAGGGATTTTAATGCCGCGCCCGCTACATAGTCCGCTACCTGGATTAAGTCGTTATTTTTGGAGTTAACCTGAGTGATTTTTGCTCGTATTTTTCCGGCCCTAAATGCGGTTCTTAGAGCCTTAAATAGAAGCGGGTTAGAATCAATACGCACATTATAAGCGACGTTACTATCCAAATAATCTACGATTTCGTTCGCGGCGGTATTATAACTATCTTGATTAGGGTGCTTCTTTACAATAAACACCTTCGTATTAAATCCGGATTTTTCTATAAATATTCTGTATCTGTTTTTATTCTTCGATGAATTTCTGCTGAAATGAAACTCATAATCGTTCGCTATATTATTCCTTCGGCGAAAAACCTCAATCTCCTTTATCGCCTCGTTTACCGCATCGAGCGAATCAAAAACTACCATGCCAACGATGAACGGCCGCGCGTCTTTTATCTTAGGGTTCCCCGACTCGTCAATATAGCAGTATTTCATTTCGCAAGAATACTAGACGCGCCTAAAACCATTCAAGCACTAGTTTAATCTAACAGATATGATTAGGCGTTACGCGGCGCGATAGATAGCCGAGCAGGTCGCCTAAGTCATCTTTCTAGAACAGTCTCCCTGTAAAATCCACATTATTATTCTTTAGCTCTGCAAAGTCCAAAATTTCGCGAACCATCATATTTCGCTTTTTCCAGTCATAGAACGTCGCATCACCAAGAATCGCATAGTGCCATGTTAGCCCTTCGCGCTGGTCTGGTACCAGATTATTTATCTTTTCAACCCAGCGTAGCGCAGCCTTCTGTTTTCGCAGTACATTCTGTGCAGACAACTGATTCTGTGCTTTGGTTTCGACTAAGAAGACATCATTGCCAAAACGGACTGCAAAATCTGGAATATATTCATGCGGCATACCATCATCGCGGACATAACGGAATCTGGCAAAGGTGTGACGATTTTCAATAATCTTGCAGATTGCATCGACTTCACCATCGCGGTCGCAGAATTCCATAAAGTCATGCTCGAAGCCGCCCTTATTGCTAGGGTATGGGCACTTCTCATAAATACACTTCACCAAATCAACACAATATTTCTCACGAACCATAATCTTATCTACGCTCGAGAAGTTAATGAAGTTCACCTCGGTTTCACCCTGAACCTCTTGTTCGTCGAGCGCTTTAACGATAGCGCTGGCAACCTGACCCTTAATATGCTCCATAACCTCAGAAATAAGAAGAATTTTCCAGTTCTTGCCTTCCATCGGGTCGATTTCCTGGTTAAAGAGTCGCTTGCGAATATATCTATCAATAGTCTGCGCAATACTAGCATTATCTATCATGAGACCAGGATAATAAGTCGTATTAGCACGATTGCGGCCGCGCGAATCGATTGGTGCATTTAGCTTATCAACAATTAGATTCGTGATACGGCCGAGATAATCATTGTAACTAGTCGAACGAAAGACACCAGAAGATACCTCAAAGTAGCCGGCGTTTACACCTTCGAGAACTTCCTTATCTAACCACTGTTCTCTTTCTGGAACAATTCTAAGAAGTGTTTCGTAAGACATACTAAACGGACTTAGGGATTGAATATCGATATTTGGAGTCTTAATAATCTGCTCCGCCTCATTAACAATAATCGGAAGACGGAAGTCGTATTCTTCATAATTCTCCTTCAGTCCGACAGGCAATAAGTCGCCTTTCGCATCCCTTTCCTCGCCTTCAGGATCATCTTCATCAGTCGCCATCAAGCCCTTATTAATGAGCTCGTCATAGAACTCGCGAAATCTAGGATGTTCAACGATCGATAGGACATCGAAGTAACAAGAAGCAAGTTTATGCTCTTGCATAATTCTACGGCGGTTTTCGGCTTTAAGCTCATCAATCTCAGGATTGCCGCGCCACATCAAGCGGAGACCGCGACCAATTGTCTGCTCAAGCAAAATACCAGATTCAGTACTACGAAGCGGAACAATTACACAAATATTATTAACATCGAAACCTTCGCGAAGCATCAAGACAGAAATAACAACGCGCGGCTTTTTGTGGCGATCGAGTGCAAAGAGCTTGTTCTTTATCTCCGCCCATTGCTCTTCTCCGACTATGCCTTTTTGGTTACTATCAATCTTTATGAAATCATCTTCATCGAGACCCTCACTATACAAGAATTTCGCGACGAGCGGGACAACATTCGTATCTTCGCACATCACCATCATCTTCGGGCATTTATCTGGGTCGACTGGAGCAAAATCTTCTTCAAGCTTCTTTAGCTTCGCGAGACCTGCACGGAGCATCTGACGCTGACCTTCGGACAAATCTATAACGTTACCATTC
>DGRN01000020.1 GCA_002391075.1 Candidatus Saccharibacteria bacterium UBA4387 | reverse complement strand
TTTGTCTTGCTTGCAAGAATAAAAGGCCAGGCGAATGAGGTGGAATGAAGCTTGCTTCATGAATTGCGAAGCAATTACCTGTTTGTATAACGAACGAATCCATGATTCGTGAGCATTATACTTGGTTATCTGCCACCTCAACGGGTGGCCTTTTGTCTTTCTAGGCAGAGTCTAGGAGTTCATTTTTCGTATTCGCCGGCTAGCCAAGCCACGAAAACCGAGCCGACGAAATTGCCGGCTGCGCAAAGCAGAATGGTAGGCGAAAAGCTCATCGCGACTCCGCTCGTTATGACGTTCGCGATACTATGCTGAAAACCAGCCAAGATAAAGAGCGGCACGCCCAGAAAAATCCCCCAAAGCGATTTCTTTTTGTAGCATTTGACGGCGATATACATAATTGCGCCGCACAAAATGCTTCTGAGGAAAAACTCCGGCGAAAAAGTCCAAATCGTGATTTTTTCTTGCGCCACAGCAATAATGCTAGAGTCCGCCACTCCCATAATTGCGCCAAAAGCCCATCCAGCCACCAGATTGACGGCTAAAATTGCGAGCAATTCGCGCCATCTCTTATCGCGAAATACAAAACCGCACTTTCCTGTAAATAAATTCGCTTTCAGTTTACAGACTCCGTACAACCCGAAGGCGAACAAAAATGCGCCGACCGGCGCCCCGGCCTTCAAAAGCACAAAATCTCCCAGTCCAATCAATAAGCTGGCCAAAATCGCACGCTTGACTAACTCTTGCCACTCAATCTTCATTCTGCCTCCGTTTTTATCATTTTATCATGTCTAGTCGCCCGCACAAACATGCGGCCGCAGACTCAAGCTACGGCAGTCCTATCTGTAAAAATCGCCCCCGTGGCAAGCTGACTTCTGCGCCGTTATTATGCTTGATATATAGCGCATTGGCCAGCAAGTCACTCGCACGAACCAGTGCTTCCTCTCTAGAATCGCAAATATGCACCTCGACCACGAGCGCTGCCTGAAAAACAGCCCGAAACGATCTGCATGCGTGTAAATTATTAATCCCGGCATTTAGCTCGGCCACAATTCCTTCGTCTAGACGATAGTATCCATCGGTTTTTGTTGACTGCTTGTCGATATAAACCGAAATTCGCGTCGGCCGGCTCGCGTCAACCGTCCCGCCGCGAATCATATCTTCAATCTTTCGCCGAATTAAAATTTTTAGACAAAAATCCTTATAGCGCACCACCGACGCCTTATGGTCTAAAATTCTATCGTAAATCTGCCTAATTTCGGTCACGCAAGCGAAGGTCTCGCAACCGCGTAAAACTTTATTCAGATAATTTTTCTTGTCTTGGCGCAGTCGGCAGGCCTTCAATTCGTGCTTACCGCTATAGATTTTTCGTTCTGCCGCCGCATACGCCACCGCCGCTCAGTCGCGCTCTTCGGCGGAGCAAAAAGCGTAGCCGCCATACACGAAAAACTTATCGCCAGAGTTGCGATGCAACACGCCTGAGTCATCAATATAGAAAAATAATTCTTGCATAGCTTCATATTAAACCACTGCGCACAGCTCGCAAGCATGAGCATTTTGCGACAAAAAAGAAAGCCCCGAAAACCGGGGCTTGAAGCTAGCGAGCATGCCTGAGGGTGTAATCAAGAGCGACGCTGATCTGTTCCGGCGTGAAACTGGACTTAAGGCCGCGCACTTCGTACGAATTCCGGATGAGCAAGTAAATCCAGAGCTTCCGAAAAGTTTCGTTGTGCGCAAGTTCCATCAGTCCTCTGCGGGTAATGCCGCGCAGATAGCCGCGCTGCTTAGTCGTGCTAGAGCGAATCGTGACGTCAATCGAGCCTTTTTTGTCGATACGAATCCAGATATCCGAAGCCGCCTCGTTCGGCGCCTCGCACAGCAGGGCGGAAAAGTCGATGACATCCAGCGATTCGTAACAGACTGGCAGCAGAGCGCTACTCTTACTCCTCGGAATCGCACCTCTGATTTCTCTCGAGACACTTTCGAGTGTTTTGTCCTTGCGCTCGTATTCGAGCAGTTTTGGATCGTCATCCTTCTTTGCGTCCAGAGCAATGCTGTGCTGAGTACGCCAAAGCTCATAGAAGCTTTGTTCTAAAACGATCAGACTTTCGTACCCAAAAGCCGTCAATTTCGCGGGCAGAGGCGGTAGTTCGTTGCGGCCCCGGCTTAGGTACTTGCGGATTTCGTCGATGGCGGACATTGTATCATCTCCTTTAGTTCGCATGCTCAAAAGTTCGCCGCATTCTTTGTGTGGCGGATATCTATACTATAACATAATAAGATATATCGGTCAAGCAACCAAAAACCCTGCCGGCGCGCTTGCTCACCGACTACATACTACAATTATAGCATAAGCATCTTAAAATGTCAAGAATTAAGCCCTGTACTGCGCAAAATCTTCTCTTTTAGAGCAATTTTCTTTTGCTTTGCCTTCTCGAAATAAGAGTTTGCCTTGTCTAACAGCCAGTTCGTGAAAATACTCACCAGAATCAAAATCGGCCAAATCATACCTGCCAATAACAAGAGTAGCGCCACGGAGCGAATCGACATATGGCTCATGCCGAAGAAGTCCGGCAACACGATATAGCTGATAATCGCGCCTAGAACACATCCATAAAACACGGCCGACTTGTAGGTTGAGCGCGGGCTGGCAGCGCGCCAAACCGCGATAAAGCCAGTAATCAAGACTAAAATGGCCGCCACGGTCGAAGTGTTCTCGTGATCCAGCCCAAAAATGTGACTCAACAGCATCACTAGCGCCACAATCACGAAGTTTGTCATGCCAATCGGAAGGGCTTTCTTTAGGACATTGTATACGAAGCTGCCGCGAATCAAATCCTTGGTCGGCGCCTGCGATAGTAGGAATGCCGGCGTACCGATCGTGAACAGACTAATCAGCGACAGCTGAGCCGGCACCAATGGGTAGGTGACGCTAAATATTATCGCCAGCACGGACGTCAGCAGCGAAAAGATGTTTTTGACCAGGAATAGGCTGCCGGTTCGCTCCAAGTTGTTGACCACTTGGCGACCTTCGGCCACCACCTCTGGCATCTTCGAAAAATCCGACTCCAGCAAAACTAACTGCGCTGCCTGCACGGCCGCATCGCTACCACTGGCCATCGCAATCGAACAATCCGCGTCGCGCAAGGCCAAAACATCATTCACGCCGTCGCCCGTCATAGCGACCGTATTGCCCGCGCCTTGCATCAGCTTGACGAATTTACGTTTCTGTTCCGGCGTAACGCGCCCAAAAACCGTAAACTGCTTCAACGCATCCGCCATCGCGATATCGGTCTGCAATGTGCTCGCATCGACATATTTTTCGGCGCCCAAAATCCCCGCCTTTTTTGCAACTTCGGACACAGTCACTGGATTGTCGCCAGAAATAACCTTAATCTCGACGTTTTGCTCGGCGAAATATCGGAAGGTCTCCGGCGCATTTTCGCGAATCGGGTTCATGAGCGTCACGAGGCCCAACGCCGTGGCTTTCTTCGTAAGGGCCTTGCCGCTAAGTTTTTCCGGGTAACTCGCCAACACGATTACGCGATAGCCTCGATGGCTATATTCTTCGATTTTTTTGCGATATTTTTCGTAATCTTCGCGCAACACGAATTCTGGCGCGCCAAATACGAGATGCTCGTCCTTAAAGTTTACTGCGCTATATTTAAACTGCGATGAAAAACCAACAACGCTTTCTGCAACGACGCCAGTCTCATCCTTGAAGAAATCTTTCATGGCACCCATCGTGATATTATCTGCGGCCTGCGCATGCGCAAAACTACACAATTTCGTGCGCAATTCCTCCCGATCCATACCGTCCAGCTCGACAAAATCCACCACGCGCATATCTGCGCTAGTTATCGTTCCGGTCTTATCAACGCACAAAATATTGACGCGCGCCAAAGTTTCAATACTACGCATGTCGTGAAGCATGACTTTTTGCTTGGCTAGCCGCATCGAGCTAAGCGCCAAGTTTACGCTCGCCAACAAGAACAAGCCTTCTGGAATCAGACCAATTACGCTGCCTACCATTGCCTGCACACTCAAACGCAAGCTCGCGCCTTTGAAATACTGCTGGCAAAATAGTGTCACGCCAATCGGAATAATCACAATGCCGGCCAAAGTCACGATGCGGTTCAGCGACCGAATAATCTCCGATTGCTCGCGTTTCTTATCTTTGCGCGCCTCTAGTGTTAGCTTCGAGATGTATGACTCTGCGCCAACTTTCGTCAAGCGCGCATAGCAACGCCCAGACACAATAAAACTACCAGACAGCAACTCTGCGCCGACCTGTTTCTTAATATCGTCCGATTCGCCAGTCAACAAAGATTCGTTCACTGCAACCTCGCCATCAACCACGACCGCATCTGCTGGGATCTGATTGCCAGCCTCGAAAATCACGATATCATCCTGTACGAGCTCTTCTGCATTAATTTCTTTTGCCTCGCCATCGCGCACCACCAAAGCCTGCGGTGAGTTCAAAATAATCAGATTATCGAGCGTAATTTTTGCGCGAATCTCCTGAAAAATACCAATCAACGTATTCGCTAAAATCAATGGCAAAAATGTCAAATCTCGCCACGACCGCACCAGAATTAACATGACCGCAATCGCAATAAAAACGAAATTAAAATAAGTAAAAACGTTCCCGGTAATAATCTGCCGAATACTTTTCGTCGGCGTCTTAACGGCCACGTTTTCCAGCCCGGCGCGCCGATACTGCTCGACTTGTTCGGAGCTAAGACCACGAAGAAAATCCGCATCATCCGTACGGCTCGTTTTGCTACTTTTTGTCTGCTTCTTTTTTTCTTCGCTCATAGATAAAATTATAGCGTATTACGTCGCGCGAAGATAGCGCTAGTGGTAAAATAGAAACAGCTATGTTTTATAATCAAAAAGTTTCAGAAATCGAGAAAAATCTCGGCACGAGCGCGCAAGGCCTAAGCTCATCCGAGGTTGCGTCGCGCCAAAATAAATACGGCAAGAATATCCTTCCTAAAAAGGCTCGCGACAGCATTATAAAAATCTTTTTTAGCGAATTCAAGGACCCGATGGTCTTGCTTCTGGTCGTTGCGATTATCGCCTCGGTCATCGCGGGCGAAATCGTTGACGCTATCGTAATCGCGGCCATTATTCTAATTGATGCCATTGTTGGTACGTATCAGGAGAACAAAGCAAACAGTACTGCCGAGGCGCTGGCGAATCTCGTAAAAGTAAAAGTCAATGTAATGCGCGACGGCGCCAAAACTCAGGTCGACGCCGAAGAGCTTGTCGTTGGCGATTATGTCTTGCTGGAATCGGGCGACAAAATTAGTGCAGATTTGCGCCTTACTGAAACGCATAATTTCACGGTCGACGAATCTATCTTGACCGGCGAAAGCTTGCAGGTCGTCAAAAACACCGATCTCGTCACTAAAGAGCGCCCGGCGATTCCCGAACAAGAAAATATGGCTTTTTCTGGAACCTCGGTGGTCTCTGGCCGCGCCAAAGCCATCGTCGTTAAAACTGGCCTAGAAACTGAACTCGGCAAAATCGCCGACAGTATCAATTCGGCCGAAGAAGAAAAATCCCCGCTCACGATACGCGTCGAAAAATTCTCCAAGCAAATCAGCGTCCTTATTCTCATCGTCGGCGCCGTCGTGGCGACGCTCATGATTTCGCGCGGCCTCGCAAAGGGCGAAGCGCTCGATGTGAGTGGTATCTTGATTACCGTGATCGCTTTTGCGGTTTCTGCTATGCCGGAAGGTTTACCTTTGGCACTCACGATGGCGCTTACGATTGCTTCGAACCGCATGGCGAAGCGTAATGTTATCGTGCGTAAACTCAAGGCCGCCGAATCTCTCGGCAGCTGCACTGTAATCGCCTCCGACAAGACTGGCACACTGACCGTCAACCAACAAACCGCCAAAAAAATCGTCCTGCCGAACGGCGAGGAATATCAAATCTCCGGCACTGGTTACAGCAAAGAGGGCAAAGTTACCGGCAGCGTTATGAAATACGCCGAAGAAATCGCCTTTTGTGGCGCTATCAACAATGAGGCTAACATTGACGGCGAAACTCCTATCGGCGACTCTATCGACATCGCGTTCCTCATCCTCGCGCATAAACTTGGCGTCAAGACTGAGGCTGCCCGCATCCTGGAAATTATTCCATACGAATCAGAAAACAAATACTCCGCCGTCTTCTATGAGCAAAACGGCGAAGTTTACTGCACGGTTAAGGGCTCGCCAGAAGTTGTGCAAGATTTTTGCAGTGCCGTCAGCTTCCAGACTCGCCAAAACTTCTCCAAAGTGCAGCAGCAAAATGAGCAACTCGCCAAAGATGGCTACCGCGTGATTGCACTGGCGAACGGCAAAGTGACGCGCAAGAGCCGCTATGGTGTTGGCGATATTAAGAAACTGACCTTCTTGGGGCAGGTCGGATTTATTGATCCGGTCCGCAAAGAGGCGGCGGTCTCCATCCGCAAATGTCACGCGGCTGGCATCAAAGTACTCATGGTCACGGGCGATCACCCGCTGACGGCCTTCTCGATTGCGCGCGACCTTAAGCTTACGCACAAATTCGAAGAAGTTGCGACTGGCGACGATGTAGAGCGCGCCTTCGAGGCTGGCGAACGCACTTTCGACGAGTTCGTTGCGAGCAAAAAGATATTCGCCCGCGTCACTCCGCTACAGAAACTCAACATCGTCCACTCGCTCAAACGCCAAGGCGAGTTCGTTGCAGTGACTGGCGACGGCGTCAATGATGCGCCAGCCCTCAAGGCAGCCAATATCGGTATCGCCATGGGCAGCGGCACGGATATTGCGCGCGAAACGGCCGACATGATAATCGCAGACGACGACTTCACCTCGATTGTGGCTGGCGTCGAAGAGGGCCGCGTTGCCTACGCCAACATCCGCAAAATCATCTTCTTCCTCATCTCTTGCGGCCTGGCCGAATCAGCCTTCTTCTGTCTCGCTATTGCTTGTGACATGCCTATGCCACTCACGGCCATCCAGCTCCTCTGGCTCAACGTCGTCACGGATGGCGTTCAAGATATGGCGCTGTCGTTCGAGCGCGCAGAACGCAACATTCTCAACGAGCCTCCGCGCAACCCGAAAGAATCAATCTTCGACCGCAGTCTCATTGGCCGCATTATCTTCTCCGGCGCAATTATCACGACCATTATTTTCGCCGTCTGGACCTTCTTGCTTAATTACGGTTTCGACGAAGTGCGCGCCCGTAGCTACGTCATGTGTCTCATGGTCTTCATGCAAAACATCCATGTATTCAACTGTCGCAGCGAACGCGGTTCCGCCTTCTCGGTCTCTCTCCGCAGCAACCTCTTCATTCTCATCGGCGTAGCTTGCACGCTTATGCTCCAACTGGTCGCCACCGAGGCGCCGTTCTTCACGACCATTCTGGGCACGGTTTCCATCGAGCCAATTCATGTTGTAATTCTGATTGGCTGCGCGGCGCTCATCTTGCCAATTCTAGAAATATTCAAACTTGCCGTGCGGCTCAGAAAACCAGCCAAAAAACACGCATAAAAAAGTTCCCCTCTTTACAGAGGGGATTTTTGAGGCTAAAACCTCGCAGACTTATGCCTGTGCGGCACGTTTGTCTCTTTTGGAGCGGTCTGATCGGTCTGAACCTGCGTAGTCGGCATAACTGTCGGGGTGGGTGGATCTGGCGGATCCTTCAGCATTCCAATAATGCCGAGCGTTGTACTTACGCACATTGCGATAAACACCGCGCACCAGGCTAACGCCAGAATTATGCAAGCGGCTTGCATAGAGTATTCCGCGGCCAGGAGCCCTCGCCAATACAGAGGAAGGACGCCGTCTTCGCTTTCGTATGCATAGCGGATGCCTACCGCGCTGATCCAGAGTCCCAGATGTAAACCTAGAAAAACACTTAGCCAGATTAACCATTTTCTCATAGTTTTGACACGAATCGTCCTAACCACGAGTTTTCACCTCCTTCTAGTAAGTGTAGCGCGACCTATGTCGCTTTCTTCTGTGTCTAGCTTTTTCAAGGCGTCGCAGTCTGATGCGGCATACGATATCGGCAATAACGGTAACGCCCCAGATAATAAACAGCGCATCGCTATACTGTCTCGGTATTACGTTGGCAATGCAGAAAAAGTATAACGCTGCGGCGAGAAACATCAGCAATCTGGCTGATTCTCGCATCTCTTTGGCGTCTCTGATTCGTTGATTCAAATGATCACCTCCAAGGATAAGGCCGCCGAGTACCGGCGGCCTTGGGTAATGTGCTGGTGGTTGGTTAAAACCTTGCGGACTTGTGTCTTTTTGGCGTAGCGGACGTGCTTGCTGTGGTTCCTGTGGTGTTCTTTCGCTTTTTCAGTGCCGACCAGTTTTTGGTCAGGTAATGAGTAGCGAACACCGCCGTGATTAGCAGCGTGATTACTGCAACGGTGCTCCACTTCAGGACAGCGAAGATTACGACCAAAATCGTAAGAGCGATAGACACAGTCACGAACCTGCTGAAGCTCTCTGTTGCCCAGGCGTAAACGCCTAAGCCTCCTGCGGACAGCTTGTAGATCATGAGGATGACGCCGATAACCAGCGCAATCTTTGCGACAGTTGCAAAACCTGGCCAGAAACGGCTAAGCAGGAAGGCTAACACCATCACGACTGCGTCGGCTACGAAGACGATCTCGAGGGTCCCGCTAAACTTGTTCCATTTAATGGACGAGTTAGGGAACAGCCTCTCCATAGGGTTCTTGTGCGGAGTCTTTCCGCCGGTAGGGTTAGCTGTCATATTGATACCACCTTTCGTTATTTTTTAATGTGCTATTGACAGCATCTATATTATAGCACACTAGGGCAAAAAAGTCAATATGCTAATGCCTTCTTGCGCCATCTTGAACCGTCGTTGTATAATAGCTTGAAAACGGAGGTAATTATGGCGGAGTTAAAATGCCCGAACTGCGGCAAGGCGTTCAAGGTTGACGATTCTGGATATGCGGATATTTTGGCGCAGGTTCGCAATCGTGAATTTGAACAAGATTTAGATAAGCGTGTCAAAGAGGCACTGGCTTTGGCGGAAACTGAACAGAAGAAACATGAGCTAGAACTGAAAACTGACGCCGCTCGTCGCGAGCTCGCCATTAAGCGCAAGTTAGAGCAGGAGATGGCAGATTTGCAGCGCCAAATCGACCAAGCTGACGCCAGCAAGGCGCTCGCTCTGGCCGAAAAACAGTCCGAACTTGACAAAATCACCGCCAAAAACGCCTCAGAACGCCAAAAACTCGAGTCTCAGCTCGCCCAGGCACAAACCGCCCAGGAGCTAGCCGTCGCCAAAGCTCTATCGCCACTCGAACGCGAGTTGTCTGACCTCCGTAACGATCTCAAGACAAAATCTTCCGAGGCCGAGTTGCGCGAGAATTCGCTCAAGACCCAGTACGAAGGCGCACTAAAGCTCAAGGACGAGGAAATTGAGCGCCTCAAAGATCTCAAGTCGAAACTCAGCACAAAAATGATCGGCGAAACTCTGGAACAGCATTGCCAAAATGCCTTCAATCAAATCCGAATGACTGCATTTCCGACCGCATATTTCGAGAAAGACAACGACGCGCGAACCGGCAGCAAGGGTGATTATATTTTTCGCGAATGTGACGCCAATGGTAACGAAATCGTTTCGATTATGTTCGAGATGAAAAATGAAAACGAAACTACCGCGTCCAAGCACAAAAACGAGGACTTTTTCAAAGAGCTCGACAAAGATCGCCGCGAGAAAAACTGCGAATATGCTGTGCTGGTTACGCTGTTAGAGGCCGACAGCGAGCTATATAATTCCGGCATCGTTGACGTGTCTTATAAATATGACAAAATGTACGTAATTCGCCCGCAGTTTTTCATTCCGATGATTACGCTTTTGCGTAATGCGGCGCTAAATTCGCTCAAATACAAGGCCGAGTTGGCTGAGATGCGCAATCAAAATATCGACATTTCGCACTTTGAGGAGAACATCGAGGCTTTCAAGGCTGGTTTTGCGCGCAATTACGAGCTTGCCAGCAAGCGCTTCAGCTCCGCTATCGAAGAAATCGACAAAACCATCACGCATCTGCAAAAAGTTAAAGAAGATCTCTTGCGCTCCGAAGACAATTTGCGCCTCGCTAACAAAAAGGCCGAAGATTTGACTATCAAGCGCCTGACGCGCGGCAACCCAACTATGGCGCAGAAGTTCGCTGATTTAAAGAAAGACTAGCGTATTCCCAAAAATAATCCAAAAGCGGTATAATTTAGACAATATGGCAAGAAACTTGAAAAATAAAGACAATCGCGTGCGCCTGATAACCTGCGCAATACTCGCGATTATGGTAGTCGCAACCAGCTCTGTGCTTAGCGCGAGCGCAACAGGCACGATAGATTTAGATCCTTACGATCCAACCCAATCAAAAAGTCAAACAGAGGACGACTCGAATGAATCTGCTACGTATAGCGGCGTTGAAGAAATCGATAGCGACAAAAGCCTATCTGGCGACTATGCAAGCTCGAACGCCCCAGAGAATGCTATCTATATCAAGGATGGCACAGTCAGCGGCTCGAACATAAAAATCAGGAAGGGTGGCTCGGCGAATAAGACTTCTGCATTTTCGTATGGAACCAACGCAGCTCTCTTGATGACTGGTGGATCTTTGTCGCTCGAGAAGCCTAACATTAGCACGAATGGCGACTTTGCGAACGGCCTCTTCGTTAATGGTGAAGCGGAACTAAAAGTCGTTTCTAGCAACATTATCACGTCGAACAGTTACTCGAGTGGCGTTGTTGTCAACAATGGTGGTACGGCAAACGTCGAAAAAGCTGTAATTTCGACCGCGGGTGACCGCTCGGCTGCGCTTCGGGTCGGTGCCGACGGCGGCAAAATGACCGTCAAAGGCGGCCAATTCAAGACTACAGGCGTAAATTCGCCGGCTGCATACGTTGCAGCGGAAGGCATGATGGTGGAGCGCGCCAAAATCGAAGCCTCGAACTCCAGCAGCATCACGATGGTCGAGAAGGGCAAAGCGTATTTTGGCTACAACAATATCGTCGGCGGCGCAGAAGGTGACACGAAGGCTGGCGAGCCGAAACTCAAGGGCGGCATCTATCTCTATCAGCCGGTGTCTGGCAGCGGCTCCGGCACAACTCGTCTAAGCCTAGAACGCAACACGATTAACTCGAAAGTTGGTAATATTTTTGCCATTACGAACACGAGTGCAGAGATTGACATGGTGCATAACAGCATTGTCTATCCGGAGGAAGAAAAAGAGAAAGTCTTCATGGAAATCGGTGCCTCGTCTACTAACGGTATCTCGACCAATAGTAGTGGCTACGGCGGCGCATCTGTCGATCTGAAAGCCAGCGATCAATACATCATGGGCGATTTCAAGG
>DGRN01000009.1:31460-92688 GCA_002391075.1 Candidatus Saccharibacteria bacterium UBA4387 | reverse complement strand
AAGTATCGTTGCCGATGCCGAGGCGATCAAAGATGTGCTTGTAGGTCGCGGCGCATTTTTCGTAGAATTCTTCATGCTCCTCGCGATTCTTACTAAAGCTATAAAGATCCTTCATCATAAATTCGCGCGTGCGCATAATGCCGGACTTAGCACGAAGCTCGTTGCGGAACTTAGTCTGGAACTGATAGGCGTAGACTGGCAAATCTTTGTAGCTCGAAATATAAGTCTTCATCAGATGCGTAAAGGCTTCCTCATGCGTACAGCCAAGGCCGAGCTCGCCACCTGCGTTCAGCTTCGTCTTGAACCAGACATCCATCACGTCGTCATCCCAGCGACCACTCGCAACCCAATTATCCTTTGGCTGTAGGGTCGTCATGCGCATTTCCTGACCACCGATAGCGTTAATCTCTTCACGAATCACCTGAATAATTTTCTCTAGCGTGCGCATGCCCAAGGGTAGAAAGTCGTAAACTCCCGCCATTTCCTTGTAGATGTAGCCGGCGCGCAGCAAAAGTTTAGCACTCTCGCTGACTTCGTCGCCTGGCGTAGTTTTAATTGTTTTGACGAAAGATTGACTTAGTTTCATAAATATATTGTACCATAGTTTAAGTTTTCTATTGACATTTTATAGCGCTTATGCTATAATAGTATTATGTAGGCGCACGGGCAAGCACTGCGCCAGTCTTTCTGATTCCTTACCTCGAGGGCTTAGGATGAAAATCTTCGATATTTTTGATTAAGATTTCGCGTGGGCGCGAACTTAGGGGCGTACCGCCAATTACGCCGGCCGCTTCTAGGCTCTCCATGACACGCGTGGCGCGACCGTAACCGATGCCGAACAACCTTTGCAGGTCGACGGTTGCCAGCTGACCCTTGATAATGCCAATTTCGGCGGCGCGATAGGCGATCTCGTCGTCTTCTAAGCGATAGTACTTTTGCATCAGCTCGTCAAATGCCGCGATGTCGTCAATCGCCAGCACGGCTTTATGCCCGCGCAATTCTAGCACACCTAACGCCAACAGAGCGCTCATCAACTCAACGGCACGCGAAGTGGCACAATGTAGAAAGTTTACCAAAAAGTCAGTGCTTATTTCGTAGCCATTTAGAAAGCGCAAAGTTAGGCGATATAACAACCAGTCGTCGCCGGCGAACGGCATTCGCACGTCGCTTTCAAAATCCGAAAAGACGCCGAGGCCAGATTTGACCGCCTGCTCTTTTGGCGATAGCTCATCTTCGACGTAAAATTCAACGTCGCTTGCTTTTTGGATTTTCGTCTCGAGTGTTTCTGGGTCAATTACGCCAATACGCTTTAGGCAAGAAATAACAGTCACGGCACGGCGATAGCCTATCGTAAGCTTGCGCTGCAAGAGCGATGTCGATACTTTACCATGCTCTACTGCCAATTCGACAGCACGATGACAAAGTGTATTAAGATCTGAATTTTGGTTTGACATATTATTCTATGAATTCATCCATGCTAGTGATTAAGATTTCGCGCGCTTTATTGCCGCCAGGGGCCGGACCGACCACATTCAACTCTTCGAGGTGATCAATGACTGCCGCAGCTTTACCGTAGCCAATGCCAAGCTTGCGCTGCAAGAGGCTGGTGGAAATTTTGCCGTTCTCGAGGGCAATCTGAGCCGCTTGGCGCTCGAGGCTGCCGCCACCCATGGCGCCGCCTCCGCCGCCCATAGACATCGCGCCATCCATGCCTTTGATTTGAACTTGCTGAGAAGTAACTTCGTCGTCGTAATGTGGCGGCGATTGCTGGCGCAAGTAGTCGGTTACGGCGCTGATTTCGTCGTCATTAATGAAGGCACCCTGAACACGCTTCGGCTTGCCCATCATTTCGGTAGTCAAGAACAGCATGTCGCCAGAGCCGAGCAACTTCTCGGCGCCACCCATGTCGAGCATAACGCGCGAGTCGGTGTTGTTGTTCACGGCGAAAGCGATACGGCCCGGAATGTTAGCCTTGATAAGACCGGTGACAACCTTAACTTCTGGACGCTGAGTTGCAAGCACCAGATGAATACCGGAGGCGCGACCCTTCTGCGCAATGCGCACGATGAGCATTTCGAGCTCTTTGCCCGCCATCATCATGAGGTCCGCCATCTCGTCTACGATTACAACGATATACGGCATCTTGCCCTCGCGCTGAGCATCTTCTTCGGACGGCTCTTCGCCGGATTTTGCCCGTTGCGCTTCGAGTTTTGCCATTTTGGCATTGTAATCAACGATATTTTTGACGCGCTCTTTCGCCATGACAGAATAGCGGCGCTCCATTTCATTTACAGACCACTTTAGGGCGCTCAAGGCCTCTGGAACCTGCGTGATTACAGGGGCGAGCAAGTGCGGAATATCTTGATAGGCTGCCATTTCGACCTGTTTTGGATCGACGATAATTAAACGCAAATCGGACGGCGCATTGTGGAATAGCATCGAGGTAATCAGAGTGTTTGTCATGACGGATTTACCAGAACCGGTCGTACCAGCAATGAGAAGGTGCGGCATCTTGGCAAGATCGCCAACCACGGTTTTGCCGGCGATATCTTTGCCGAGCGCGAAGCCAAGCGGCTTGTCTTGGCAAATTTTATGCCATTCTGGCGATTGCAAAAGCTCATGCAGGCCAACCGAGGCGGCTTTTTCGTTCGGAATCTCGATACCGACCGAGCGCGTGCCAGGAATTGGCGCCTCGATGCGGATTTTATCCTTAGCAAGACCAAGCGCAAGTTCTTTGTCGAGCTGCGCAATCTTCGAAACTTTCACGCCGGTCGGCGGGCGCAGAGTGTACTGCGTGATGCGCGGGCCAACATTTGCCTCTTCGACGTCCACCTCAATGCCGAATTGGTCGAGCGTTTCGGTAATGATTTGCGCATTTTTATCCGTGTCGCCAGGGTCAGCTGGAGAGCGTTTTTTGTTCAAGAGATTAAGCGGGGGCATTTTCCAGTTCGGATCGCTAACTGCGGTGAGCGCACTTTGTGTGGCTGGAGCGGCAGCGGCTTCTGGTTTTTGCTCGGTAGGGTTATTTTTCTTCAGAATGCCGCGCTGTTTCGGTTCATCTTCGACCGGCGCCGCAGCATTGTTGTTTACCTTTAGGCCGAGATGGCGGCGAGGCTTCTCGTCATCTTCGCCGTCGTCATTTTTGCGCGAATTGCGGCGGATGACACGTGCGTTTTCGGTATCCTCGTCGGCTTTCGTGCGAAAAATATTGCCAATAGTCTGAAACAGAACCGCCGGCGTAGCGGCATACATGAAGAGGCCCGTAATAACTATTAGAATTGTGTAGACAAAAATCGCAAGCCCACCGCCGAGGTTTTTGACGGCGATACTATTGAGGCCGTCGCCGAGGATGCCGCCCGTAGGCTCCGGTGAGCCGTAATCCGGCACGCTCAACACGCCGGCAAACCAACAAAGCATCAAAATCGACGCAATCCAAACCGCAGGATCGAGCCGATTGTCTGGAGCGCGGAAAATTTTTACCGCAAGATAAGTCAAAATAATAGGAATCAAGTATGCTGCTCTACCAGAAAAGCTAAGTAAGCAATCGTGAATTAGCTTTAACGCAGGCGAATCCTGCTTAAACCAGCTCACTACTAGAACTACCGATAAACATACCATCAAGAACGCCATGATTTGGCGCCAGAAACCGCCAGGAAGCTCATGCTTATTCACTGGCTCTGATTTTTTCTTTCTACCTCGCTTTTTTGCCATATTTTTACTATACCATAAAAAATAGAGAGACGCTAATGCTCTCTCTATTTTTCTTATTTACTAATCGACGTGCTTCATCGACAAGCTGAGGCGACCCTTGTCGTCGATAGCCTCGAGGCGAACTTTAACCTCTTGCCCCATCGACAAAACGTCAGTGACCTTCGCAACGCGCTTATCTGAAATTTGCGAAATATGCAACATGCCGTCAATGCCTGGCAAAATGTTGACAAATGCGCCGAAATCTTTGATAGAGACGACTTTACCAGTGTAAACTTTGCCAACTTCCGGCTCTTCGACCAAGGATTTAATCCAGTTGAGTGCTTTTTCGATTTTTTCGTTGTCGGCAGCCGAAACCGTAATGAGACCAGATTCCTCGATATTAATTTCCGCACCAGTTTCTGCAGTAATCTTATTGATAGTCTCGCCACCTTTGCCAATAACGGTGCCAATTTTGTCTGGGCTAATCATCAATTTCTCGATGCGCGGAGCGTATGGACTGAGATGGTCGCGTGGCGCGTCGAGCACCGACATCATGTGATCCATAATAAACATGCGACCCTTGTGTGCCTTTTGAATAGCCTCAGCAAGAACCGACACTGGCAAACCGTGCACCTTCATATCCATCTGGAGGGCCGTAATACCTTCGGTCGTACCAGTAACCTTGAAGTCCATATCGCCAGCAAAGTCTTCGGCATCCATCAAATCCGTCAAAACGTACGGTTTGTCGCCATCCATCATGAGACCCATCGCGACGCCGGCGACTGGGCGCTTGATTGGCACGCCAGCATCCATGAGCGCCAAGCAGGAGCTACAAGTGGCAGCCATCGAGGTTGAGCCGTTCTGAGACATAATTTCGGTTACGCTACGGATAGCGTATGGGAATTCTTCTTCGCTCGGAAGCACCGGCATAAGAGCGCGTTCAGCTAGATAACCGTGGCCGATTTCGCGACGTCCTGGGCTGCCCATGCGACCAACTTCACCAACCGTGTAGCTTGGCGCGTTGTAGTGATGCATGTAGCGACGAATGCCGTCGGTGACTTCCATTGTATCAACGAGCTGGCCATAGCTGAGCGGCGCCAAAGTGACGATATTCATGGCTTGCGTTACACCGCGTGTAAAGAGACTAGAGCCGTGGCAGCGCGGCAAAATGCCGACCTGCGAGCTGAGCGGGCGAACCTCGTCGAGCTTGCGACCGTCCGGACGAACGCCATTCTCGATAATGTTTTTGCGCACGTCGCGCTTGACAGCTAATTCGAAAGCTTCGCCATAATCGGCGCGGAAATGCTCGTCGTAATATTCGGTGCGCGTGGTCATTTTTTCTTCTTCGGACATTTTGTCGGTAATGCCGCACTCTTCGTCGGTCAATTCCTGAGCAAATGCGTCATGCATCGCATATTTCAGCTCGGAAATCAACTGGCTGCGTTCAATAGTATTCCTCACGCGATACCTGTCGTCGAGCTTGCCTTCCATCCACTTGTCAACCTTGGCCTGAACTTCCTCGCTCGGCAAAACCAGGCTATATTCGAGTTCTTCAACGCCGACTTCCTCGCGAAGCTTGTTTTGGAGTTCGATGGCCGGCTGAATCATCTTTAGGCCCCATTCGAGACCGTCAATAATGACGTCTTCTGGAACCTCATTCGCGCCAGCTTCGACCATGGTGATACCAGAATCTTTACCAGCAACTACAAGATCGAGATCGGAGGCGTCGCGTTCTTCTGGTGACAAGAATGCTTTATATTCGCCATTGACGCGACCAATGCGAAGACCAGCAATCGGACCATCAAACGGAACACCAGCAAGCATGAGCGCGCTAGAAGCAGCAATCATCGCAATAACATCTGGACGGAAGCTCGGATCCATCGAGAGCACAGTCGTCACGACCTGAACTTCTTGGCGGTAGCCCTTCGGGAAGAGTGGGCGAATCGGGCGGTCGATGAGGCGGCCAATCAAAACAGCATTATCGGACGGCTTGCCTTCGCGCTTAATGAACTTGCTGCTGGAGATTTTGCCGGAAGCGTAATATTTTTCTTCGTAGTCAATCGAAAGCGGGAAGAAATCCTGCACGACTGGCTTAGAGCCGACCACGACCGAGCCAAGCACGACCGTGTCTCCATAAGTTACCAAAACCGACGAAGTCGTACGAAAGCCAACGCGGTTGACCTCTAGACCCAAAGTGCGACCACAAAACTCAGTTTCGAGCTTAAAGGTCTTTTTGCCACTTGGATTAATAATATCCATCTATTCCTTTCCTCAGGAAAATAATAAGTATCCGTAGCGGACGCATCGGAATTCCGCAAAGGATATCTATCATTTTCCCGATACTTATATTACTTATATTTTATCACGAATCTCGACGAACCGCTGCTAATAAAAAATCCGGCCCTGATATCTTGGGTCGGATTCTTTGTTACTTGCGAAGACCGAGTTTAGCGACGGTTGCTTTGTAGCTTTCGAAATCAGTTTTTTCGAGGTACTTGAGCAACTTTTTGCGCTGGCCAACCATCTGGATAAGACCGCGCTTTGCCATGAAGTCGTGCTTGTTCGCTTTGACATGCTCGGTAACTTCCTTAATGCGTTCAGTCAAAATCGAGACCTGTACTTCTGGAGAGCCAACGTCTTTGTCGCTGCGGGCAAGCTTCGCGATTGCCTTAGCTTTGTTATCTTTAGTAATCATATTACGCCTTATTTTATCACAGATTGAGAAGAGTTGCAAGACTAGCGACGCGCCGCTATTTATTATTCATATATTTGACGAGTGCCGAGCGCAAATCCTTGACCGGCAAGACGAATTTATCCTTGATGGCCGCCGGGCCAATGGCATTTTTGAAACCAAGCTTCTTCGCCTCTGCAATACGGCGATCTGCGGCGATTACGGAGCGGATTTCGCCGCCGAGACCAATTTCGCCAAATACAACCAACTTGTCGTCCAGCTTGCGGCCAGCCGCGGCACTTGCGATAGCCATACAGATAGCCAAATCCGCCGCCGCGTCGTTCAATTTGATGCCGCCAACGACGTTAATAAAAATATCTTTATCCTGCAGGCTAAGTTTGGTGCGTTTTTCAAGCACGGCAACGAGCAGATTTAAACGATTCAAATCAAAGCCAGAGGCGGTTCGCTTCGGATAGCCAAAATTCGTCGGATTAACCAAGGCCTGAATTTCAACCAAGAGCGGCCGAGCCCCCTCAATGGTCGCCATGATGATGCTACCGTCCGTATTCTGACGCTCGGACAGGAGGGCTTCGGATGGATTTTTTACCTCGACTAGGCCTTGTTGCGCCATCTCAAAAATCGCCATTTCCGTCGTGGAGCCGTAGCGGTTTTTGACGGCGCGAATCGTCTTGAAACCACCATAGCGGTCGCCCTCAAAGTTCAAAACTACGTCAACTAGATGTTCGAGCACCTTCGGGCCAGCCAAAGTACCGTCTTTTGTGACATGGCCGACAATGATTACGGCGGTATTAGTCGCTTTGGCAGCACGAATAATCAGGTTGCCGCAGTTGCTCACTTGGCTAACCGTGCCTGGCGCCGAAGAAATTTCAGCCATACTCAGCGTCTGGATGGAATCGACGATAACCAGGTCGTATTCGGCACTTTCGATAGTTTTCGCAATGTCATTCGCTGAAGCTGAGCTGGCGAAATGTAGATTTTCCGAGCCAGCACCGAGACGCGCGGCGCGCATTTTGACCTGTCCGGCCGATTCCTCGCCAGAGACATACAGCACGCGCCGGCCACTATTTGAAATCGAGGCACAAATCTGCATCAAAATTGTCGATTTCCCCATGCCCGGCTGGCCAGCCAGCAAAGCTACGCCGCCCAACAAAATGCCACCGCCCAACACGAGGTCGAGATCACTAAAGCCGTCGGCCAAACGGCTACCCGCGTCCGACGGTTCAATGGTATTAATCGAAACCGCATCCAGTTTCTTGCCAGAGATCGAGCCGCGCGCGATGGCGGTTTTTGCCTCCGTATCGACGGACGCCGCCTGCTCTACTAAAGTATTCCACTCACCGCAGTTTTCGCAGCGCCCAGCCCATTTTGCGTAACTAGCGCCACAGTTCTGACAAACAAATTTTGACCTCGCTTTTACCATGTTTATAGTTTAGCACGGATATTTTTACCGAAAAGCATGAGCGCAAATTTGACATTTTGCCAATTTTTTGATATAATAGAGAAATGGCGCCGCGATTGGCGCTCGAATATTTCAAAAGGAGAGTGATTGGATTGGATAAGGAACTTATCCTCCCAAGACGCGTAAGAATGGCAGACGCCATGCGCGAAGTACACGAAACCGCGGAGATGCTATCTGAAAGCGGAACAGCCGACGAGGACGTCGTTGCGCATGTCAGAGAGTTGGCGCGCGGCCAGCAAAAAGAGATTTTACGTCTTTGCAATACAGAGAGCACGCACGAACTGCTGACTGACGGCGAGTTTTATTGCACGGTTGCGCTGATATCGCTGCCAATTCTGGCGGCGATTGGCGGGATTGCGTGCGGCGCGGCGATGTTGTTGAGCGAAATCAATATTGCGCTTGCTGTGATATCGTTCATTGCGATTGCCCTGTGCTGCGCCGGCTTTGCGACAAGTTTCATCTGGGGAGCTATCGAAAAAAATTTCCCGAAATTTTGGCGCAAGACAATAGGCAACGTTCGGCTCAATCAGCTTGAGCGCGATCTCTGCCAAATCCAAAAGCTCTAAAGCTTTGCCCCGCCACGCGCGGGGCTTTTTATTGTGGCGCCCATTCGCGCTTGTGGTTTGATTATTTTAGTTTTTATTGTATAATATTCACAAAGTCGCACTTTATCAATTCGTTTCTGAAGGAGGGGATTTTCGTGAAAGAAGAGTATATGTTTCTGAGCGACGCAATCATAAATCTGTTCGACACCATCCGAGGCAGTGTCATCCTTTTGGCGGCCGCATTTTACGGAATAACGCTGATCGGCCGTATGCCGGCATACGAGGTGGTATTCTTTGCGGTACTGCTTTATTGCCTGATGCGAGTAGTTGCCTTTTGCCTGATCCAGGTGGCAGCAATCTGGCATCCGCGCTGGTTCGACATCGACCAAGTGATGGAAGAGCATGGACTTTGTTTGTCGTACGGTTTGCTGGACGACGTCGAGGACAATCCGGAGCAAAACGGAAAGTTCTGGGAATACGACTTTGTTAGCTCGGACGAAACCAATGACGCGCTTTACGCAAGCATGCTTGTCGATGCAGAGAGCGGCATGGTGATGGCGCTGAGCTTTCCGCACGAGGCCGATCACATGCGCGCAGTAATACAGATGGGACCTTCTTTCGGCTTACATCCCAGCATCCTGCTCGGCAAAATTGACGAGAATGGACCAGAGGTAGTCATCGAGGAGGAGCTCGCCTTATTACTGACGCATGCAATTCGTGCCTCTAAGCCGGAGTTTGTCGACGAAAGCCCATCCGACAATCGTTCGTATTTTGAGCGAAATTGTTATGGCGCTGCCAGGTATCGCAGATTCGTCGGCTATCGCCGCGCACACCAGAGCTATCCGTCATCGCACGACATGCAACATTTTAATCGGAACGAATGAAAAATCCCCCAGCCAGGCTGGGGGATAATTTTATTGACAACCAGCGCATCCGATTGAGAAGTTCGCAACCGCATACAGGAAAATCGCCAATATGAACAGCCCTATGCTCCAAATTAACGCCGTTTTTGCTTTTTGCGAATTGCTTCATCGTGTTTCTTTGCGATGAGTGCCACTATCGCAAGAATAAACATCGCTACAGAAATGATGCCGATACAATAAATAACATGATTTATGACAGTGGTGGCTACTTCGTTTAGAGTGTAGTGTTTTTGCTGGCAGATGCTAGAGTCTGCGACAGCGACTCCGCTACTTGCGCATCCAACCGCGCTACGACTATACACATCATAAAGCTCGGCATCTCCACCACTTGCTGGACGGACCGATTCAGTGCAGATGACGGGATAGTCTGCCGGAACATCGGAGCCGTGCGGGACGAATTTTAGATTTGACCAAGCAGTCTGAGTCTCTATTGTGCATGGTTCTTGAAGGCTCGTGACTATTGCGCCGTAGACGGCTTGTGCAACCAGTGGCAAAATAAACGCGATGAAAGCCGCCAAAATTCTGGTTTTAGTTTGAGTTTTGTTTTTGCAAAAATGACGCCGCTCGCGAAGAAAAAGCCGCCAATGATTACTGGCGCCACATAGACGGCGAGTTGAACCCAAAGAGATGAATCTTTCATGTTTTTAGCATAGCATAAGCAAAAACCAGCCGCTAGCGACTGGTTTTCGTTTTTTTAGGCGCCGACAATTTCGTCGATAATGCCATATTGCTTGGCTTCTTCGGCTGACATCCAGTTGTCGCGATCCATATCTTTGACAATCTGCTCGTATTTTTTGCCAGTATTTTTCGCCATCATTTCCGCTAGTAATTGCTTGAGGTAGATGCCTTCTTTGAGCGCGATTTCTTGGTCGGTAATTTTACCTTCCGTGCCGGAGCTTGGCTGATGAATCATGATGCGCGCGTTTGGAAGTGCGCAGCGCTTGCCTTTCGTGCCGGCAGACAGGAGCATGGCGCCCATGGAAGCTTGGAGGCCGATGCCGATGGTCTGAACATCCGGCTCGATATAGTTCATCGTGTCGATAATAGCGAGGCCGTCATAAACAGAGCCGCCAGGAGAGTTAATGTAGAGTTTGATATCTTTTTTCGGATCTTCGTAGGCGAGATGGAGTAGCTGCGCAACCACAAGGTTGGCCGTGTGCGGATTTACATCTTCACCTAGAAAGATGACACGTTCCTTGAGGAGGCGCGAGTAGATATCGTAGGCACGTTCGCCGCGATTATTTTCTTCGATTACAGTTGGCACTAAATAATCTTGCATGTTTTCCTTTCTATTGCCCGAGAGCTTCGTCTGGGGCGCTAATTTTACTATTGATACTGGAATAAAGTTCGTTCGAATGACTGACGTTGGCGTTATATTCTTCGATCAGTTGGTTTACTTCGTCGATTTTGGCATTAATATCATCGTAGTCGCGGCTGAGTTGGCTCTGGCGCGCCAGGAGTCGATTGCGATCGGCCGTGAAGCTGGCATTGTTTGAATAGTAGCCATTGCGAGCGTGTGAGTTAAAGACGTCGATGTCGCGGTTCAGGGTCGCCGCGTCGTTTTCGTATTGCGTCGAACGGACCTGAATGTCGGAAGTCATGTCGTCAATTTTTTCTTTTAGCTCAGCATTGCGCTGTTCGAGCCTAGTAAATTTTTCTTCGTATTGGCGATAGTATTCGACGATTTTGGCGCGATTCTTGAAGTATTTTTGGTAATGAGTTTGAAGCTTTTCGGACAAATCGTCATCATGAAGCTGCGTCCCAATGACGGAATGAAGCTCGTCCACCTTGCTAGCCTCATCGTAATGCGACATATGTTCGTCTAGCTCCGAGCGATGCTGCTCGTAGGTCATCAGAAGTTCGGCCGCGATATCGTCGTTTTTGCGACGCTCCCAGACCGCATGCAGCAGCTCGTGCGCCAAGGTACTCTGCTGGACGCCGTTCAGTTCCTCATTCTCGACTTCGTAGATATAGACGCGGCGCTGACTGTAACAGCCAAGCACGGAAGTATCCGAATCCGAAGAAGTACAGTTGTTGTTGAAGGTTTCGGCAGATTGCACCTCCGGCAGCGAGGCTTTCATGATGCGCATACCCTCGTCGGTTAACTCTAGCTCGGACACCATTGCGGCGATTTCGGCGCTCGGTTTGTAGTCAAGCGCCACGAAGTAATCTCCGATAATGTCGCCGTTTTTAATAACTAGGAAGCCAGCCCCAAATATAATGACAGCCGTAATCAGGAATTTGATAAGCTTGCCAGATGAGCCAGTCTTCTTCTGCGCCATACTACTCCTTGCCCAAAGCGAATGTTAGTTTGTCGTCCTGACAGCCGATTTTCGCAATTGAACCTTTGTCGAGCGTGCCATCCAGCATTTTGTCAGCCAAGAGAGACTCCAGTTCATCTTCGATAGTCCGGCGTAGCGGACGAGCGCCGTTTTTCGTATCATAGCCCTTACTGATAAGGTGAGCGCGAGCGGAATCGTCCAGTTCTAAACCAATAGACTTGGTAGCTAGACGCTTCTTTAGGTCTGAGATCATATTGTCAAAGATTTTATCGACGTTTTTGGCGCTCAGCGCATTAAATGTAATAATGGCATCGAAGCGGTTCACTAGCTCTGGGCGCATAATTTTGCGCAAGGCCTTCATAGCAGAAGCCTCATTCGCAGCATGCTCGGCATCAAGCGCTTTTTGATCTTTGGCAGTTTTGACCGAGAAGCCCAGCTCGGATTCGCGGAACATTTCGTCGGCGACAAGATTGCTAGTCAGAATAATGATCGAGTTATTGAATTTTACCTTCGTGCCCTGGCCGTCCGTCAATTCGCCGTCTTCAAGGATTTGCAACAGAATGTTAAAGACTTCTGGGTGAGCTTTTTCGATTTCGTCAAAGAGGACGACAGAATACGGGCGACGACGGATTTGCTCGGTTAGCTTGCCGCCATCATCATAGCCGACGTAGCCGGCAGGTGCACCGACAAGACGACTGACGTTGTGTTTCTCACCAAACTCCGACATGTCGATTTTTATTAGCGCGTCAGAGCCGCCAAAGACTTCGCGAGCGATTACTTTCGCGAGTTCGGTCTTACCAACGCCGGTCGGTCCCATGAAGATAAAGGAACCAATTGGGCGACGCGGATCCGCAATCCCGGAGCGACCGCGGCGAATCGCCTTGCTCGTGAGCTTGATCGCTTCGTCTTGGCCGATAATTTCTTTGGAAAGATGCTTTTCGAGATTGACGAGCAACTCTTGCTCGGAGCCGTGAACGCGACTGACCGGAATGCCAGTTTTCAGACTAATGGCGGTAGCTAGATTCTCGGAGGTTACGGCCGGAGTCTTGCTGAAATCTTTGTTGTCTTTTTCGAGTTTCGTCAGCTCTTCCTGGATTTGCGCGGCGCGAGTCTTGAATTCAGCTGCTTTTTCATATTCTTCAGCGTCGGCTGCCGCCTCGATTTTGCCCTCGAGGTCAGTAAGTTCGATTTTTAGTTTCTTATACTTGCTGCCGCCCTGCTTGTCGAGATTAACACGCGCGATCGCACTCGCCTCGTCGATAACATCAATTACCTTGTCTGGCATGTATCGATCGGAAATATACCTTTCGGAGAGCGTGATTGCCTCCTCGAGGATTTCGTCCGAAATTGTGACCTGATGATAATTTTCGTAGTGACTGCGGATGCCCTTTAGGATGCGCAATGTGACGGTCGGGCTTGGCTCGTTGACCATAACGGTCTGGAAACGGCGCGCCAGAGCCTTGTCTTTTTCGATGCTCTTGCGATATTCGTCCAATGTAGTTGCGCCGATAAGTTTTAAGTTATTGCGAGCCAGGGCCGGCTTGAGGATGTTTGCCGCATCCATGCTGCCCTCCGATGCGCCAGCGCCGGACAAGAGATGAAGCTCATCGATGAATAGAATCACCGTGTCGTCGCCGACCGCTTCGTCGATAATCCCCTTGATGCGCTCCTCGAATTCGCCGCGGAATTTCGTGCCGGCAACTACAGAGCTAAGGTCAACTTGAAAAATTCGCTTGCCGACCAGCTTGTCTGGGACATCGTTTTTGGCGATGCGCATTGCCAAGCCTTCTACGATGGCCGTTTTTCCGACGCCAGCCTCGCCAATGAGAACCGGATTGGATTTCGTACGGCGACAGAGTATGGTTACGGCGCGTTCGATTTCTTGCTCACGACCAATAACGGTGTCGAGTTTTCCGTTGCGAGCCTCCTCGGTTAGATCGGTGCCAAATTTGCTTAGGAAGCGGAAACCTGCGCGTTTGCCGGCCTTGCGTTTTTGCTGTTCAATTTTAGCCTCGTCGGCCTGTTGCTCAACCATCTCCTCGATGTTTTCGGCCACTTTTTGCAAATCCACATTAAGCTGACCGAGCAAAATCGAGGCGCGGGAATTTGGCTGGCGAACCATTGAATAGATAATGTGCTCGGTACCAACTACGTCGAGGCCGTTTTCGCGCGCAAAATTCAGAGACATGCGCAAAGTCAGCACGGTTGCCTCGGACAGCGACATCATCGCCATCGGCGCAGCCGGCACGTCGGCGGCGGGTTTACCCTGAGCGCGCTCGACTTCGTCTAAATCAACGCCCTCGTCGCGCAAAATCTTGGCGCCAGAAGATGTGTCTTGAGCCAGAATACCCATCAAAAGATGCTCGGTGCCCATGTAGCCCTGATTGTAGCGCTTCGAGTAGAAGTCCGCCTTCTGCAAAGCGAAGCGAGCATTCTCGCTGAGGTGGTTCATAATTTCACTAAATTCGTCTACCATTTCTCTCCATTCTTCGCATGAATATTAAATAATTCCTGCTTTATATTATTGTAGATTAATTAGCACTCGCATGTCAAGAGTGCTAATTAAGATTATGCTCTATTCGCCAAGAATCTCTAGAAATTCCGCTTCGTCGATGACTTTTGTGCCATATTTTGCGGCTTTTTCAAGCTTTGATTTCCCTGTATTATGGCCAGCGACGAGATAGTTTGTGCTTTTTACAACACTACTGTGGAATTCTCCGCCCAGCGCGCGGATTTTTTCAGCAGCCGCATCGCGCCCCATCGAATCCAGAGTTCCAGTAACGACGAAGGCTAAGCCGCTGAGTTTACCGTTGCTTGTATCTTGATATTCTGGACGCACGCCATTTTTTGCCAATTCATCTAGCAATGCGAGGTTATCCTCGTCAGAGAAGAAAGCTAAAATAGATTCTGCGACCGTTTTGCCAATGCCCGGCATTTCGAGTAGTTCGCCCTCGGTCGCGTCACGAAGTGCATCGAGAGTTTTGAAATGCGCCGCCAAATCGATTGCGGTCTGACTGCCGATGTGGCGGATTCCGATTGCCGTAATGAAACGTGCGAGCGGCGGATTCTTGCTGGCCTGAATATTGTCGACTAGTTTATGCGCCGAGATTTCCGCAAAGCGCTCAAGCGTCGCGACTTGCGCCGCCGTCAAAGTGTACAGATCCGCAATCGACGAGACTAGACCCGCATCAACCAGAGCGACCACATTTTTTTCGCCCAAACCTTCAATGTTGAGGGCTGGCTTGCTAGCATAATATTCGATGGAGCGCTTTAGCATCTGGTCAGCATTGGCGTTTTTGACGCGATAAACCACCTCGCCTGCTGGACGCTCAAATTCTAGCTCGGGATATTGCTCTTTTAGCGCCGCTTCATAATCGAAAGCGGTGGATTTTTCAGGGCGCAACTCCGTTAGGACACGGTTGATTTGCGGAATAATATCGCCCGCCTTGTAGATTACAACCGTATCGCCTATCCGAACGTCCAGGCGCGCAATTTCGTCCGCATTATGCAACGAGGCGTGGCGCACCGTGGAGCCGGCCACTTGCACGGGATCAAAAACCGCAACCGGCGTAGCAGCGCCAGTGCGACCAAGCGAAATAACAATATCTTTTACAACAGTAGTTGCTTCTTCGGCTGGATACTTATAAGCCACCGCCGCGCGCGGAGTTTTACCAACAATACCGAGCGATTGGTAAACTTTGCGGTCGTTGACTTTTATGACTGCGCCGTCCGTACCGAATGGTAAACTTTGGCGCGTTTCGTTCAGATCGTGAATGAATTTTAGCGCGCCATCAACGTCTTGATATACTTTTTGCTGACGCGAGGTGCGAAAACCAAGCTCGTTGAGCCGTTCGTAGACCTCGGAATTCTTAGGAAGATTCGGCGAGACCATGTCGTAACCCATGAATTTTAGCGGACGACTGGCGGCGATTTTCGGATCGAGCTGGCGAATGGTGCCAGCGGCCAGATTGCGCGGATTTGCAAACTCCGGCTTGCCCTTAGCGCGCTGCGCCGCGTTTAACTTTTCGAAATCTTCTTTGAAAATGACAACTTCGCCGCGCACCTCGGTATGCTCTTTTTGCGCAATCGAGAGCGGCACGTTTTCTATCGTGCGCACATTCATAGTAACATCTTCGCCAACTTTTCCGTCGCCACGCGTAACGGCCTGCTTTAGCAAGCCATCTTCGTAAATCAAGGCCATCGCAAGGCCATCCATCTTGATATCGACAAAAAGTTCGGGATTTTTAGCGCCGAGTTTATCGATGCGGTCAAGCCACTCGCGCACTTCGCTCTCAGAAAACACATCCGCCAGCGAAATCATCCGCTCGGCATGTGCGACTTTTTGGAATTTATCCAACGCTCGCCCCGCAACGCGTTGCGTCGGCGAATCTGGAGTTATTAATTCAGGATATTTTTCTTCGAGCTGCGACAGTTCGTGCTTCAGGCTATCTGCTGCCGCTTCAGACATGATGGATTCATCCAAAACGTGGTAATGATAGCGATAGTCGTTAATCAGATCGCGCAATTTCGCGATGCGCTCTTGCACTTCGATCGGAGCATTAGTTTTCGTCATCGAGCATCCTTCTGTAGAAAAGATAAATATAGGAAATCGCGTACATGATTGAGAATGTAGTGAGGAGCTGCAAGACAACAGAAATGAACGGTACGGATTGCAAAAATTCAAAATGCTCCTTCAGCACCAAATCTAGCCAAATGAGCGGCATGCCGATAATTACCCAGAGCACGGCGATATAGACCGCGCAGAATACCAGCCTGATAATAAAACGAATGCGGCGCCCCTGAATCAAATCCGTGGCCGCATGCAGCGCCGGCAAAGGATACATGCCCGGAACCGAAACTGCGATGAGCGCCAAAATCGAACCCGGCAACAGATAACACGACAGCACGATTAGTAAACTGCCGAACACCCAGAACAAGAAAGCATATAGCGGTGTCGACAAAAACTCCGTCGCAACCGCGGTCGAGTAGAAGATAATGAAGATTGCTAGCGGGATCAAGTGAATGGCAACTACGATGAGCACCACGTATGACGAAATTAGCGGCCCCAAAGCATTGAACAAGCCGTCGCGAAAACGCGGCTTATTGCCCGCCAACAGATGGCGCAGAAGATAAATGGTCACTAGCCACAAAATCGAGAACAGGAAAATCCAACAAAATTGTTGAATTTCGGTCTGATTGCCAGACAAGCCGCCCGTTGCTACTGTCGAGATTAGAAGCAAACCAGATTTCGCGATACGTCCAAGTTGGCCATTGAGAGCAGCTTCGTAGTCGCTATCAATCGTGTCCTGAAGGGTTTTGTAGGTATCCTGGCTCATGAGGCCGACCATCGTAATATTGAGCAGTGCGATAAAAAGCGCTAGCGGCAAAAAGATGCGCCAGTTTTTTAGCAAGATACGCATCGTGCTGTTAGCATGCACAACCAGACTCGGCACACTAAGTCCGCGCTGATAGTCCTCGCGATAAGAACGTCGGAAAGAACGGTGTAGCTTTAGGCGCGCGCGTTTGCGATCCCAAATCTTTTCGCGCGAATCACGGAAAGCCTGTTTGAAAGTCTTATGCTTGCGCCGGGTTTTCTTGAGTTTTTTGGCGCTTTTTTCGCTGTTTTTCGATTTTTTAGCCTTCTTGCTCTTTTTGGGGCTCAAAGATACGTCATCTTCGTCAATTTTGGCGGAAATTCTCTTGCTTTGCTTTAATTTCTGGTCTTCGGACTTATTTTTTGGCATTTTCTAACCTTTCTATGCGTGATTCAATTGGCGGATGTGTCGAGAAGAGGCGACTTATGATAGATTTCTTTAACGGATTAACGATAAACAATGCTTCCGTGGCGATGTTTTGTTGATGCATAGGGCGCGTATGGGCATCTAGTTTGCGCAAGGCGTTGGCCATATCTTCAGAATTCCCCACCAAGCTAGCAGACGAAGCATCGGCCAGATATTCTCGCTGGCGCGAAACAGCAAATTGCACCAGCGTCGCAAAAATCGGCGAACAAATTAAAACAATCAGCACGAAGAGCATCCCGATTGGCGAATTGTCTTCCTCGTCTCTATCGCTATATAGTAGCGTGCGCAGGCCAAAATCGGAAATTAAGCCCACCAAAGAAACCAGACCGAAAACTATCATATTCAGGCGAATATCGTAATTTTTGATATGCGACAATTCGTGACCCAAGACTGCGCGCAGCTCCTTGTCGTCCATAATATCCATTAAGCCAGAAGTTACCGCTACGCTTGCGTGATCTGGATTTCGGCCGGTCGCAAATGCATTTGGCGCCGCGTCGTCGATAACATAAAGTTTCGGCATGGCGATTTTCGCTTCGGCGACTAGTTTTTCAACCACGCGATAATAGCGCGAATATTCCGCGCGGTCAGCCCGTCGCGCGCCACTGCTAAGAATTGCGATTTTGTCAGCCAAAAAATATTGAATCGTCGCATAAGCAAGCGAAATAACAAAAAACCAAACCAGAAGCGAAAGGTCATGATGAAGCAAAGCAAAAGCTGCACCCACAAGGGTTATGAAGAATACAAAAATAATCATAATGATTATTGTATTGCGTTTATTCTGCGCTATTTGCTTGCGCATAGAAACTGCCATGCAGATATTATAGCACAGCGAGCCAAGTTTATTCTCTCTTGAAATAGTTACAGCCAAATGCAAAATTTGAGCAGTATTTTACGGGGCCGCGCGACGTGTTTTTGTATAGCAATTCGCCAAAGCCGCATTTTGGACAAAAATATCCTTTCTCGGCCGCCAAATCATCGCATATTTCAAAAAGAAAAGGAGACGGATTCTTGCGGTTCGCTAATAAAATAGTCCGCTCGCGCGCTCGTGTAATCGCAACATAAAACAGACGCCGCTCTTCCGCGTAGGCATATTCATCTTCTTGCGACAATAACAAATTCAATATTGGATCCGTCTCACGCTGAGCCGGCATACCCATCAGGTCAGAGTTCATATTCAGCACAACAACAACGTCGCGCGTAATACCTTTTGATTTATGCATCGAACAAAACTCAAAGCCCAAAGTCATATCTTGGTCATACCAAGTAATTTTCTCGTCAGTAATCTCAATATTTTCCGAACCAGCTAGGCGAGCGACGTCGTGATTATATCGCGATATAATCTGTAAGCTTTTCGCCTTGAGAGCATCTGCGCCATGGATCGAAATTAGGTGTTTTATTGCGCGACTGAAAGCCGGAATGTCGCTACCGCGCACACCATCTTCTGCTTCGTTGAATATTATCTCGACTGGCGTCGCGCCGCGCTTGCTAGTACGGATTCGCTTTCGGACTTGAATGGGATTTTTCTGAACGAAAGCGCTGCTCAGCTTGACGGTCGGCTCAGCAAATCTATGTGTCGTCTCGATAAGGCTACGCCGCGTTCGGAGCTTAAAGAATTTCTCAAAATTATGAACAAGCATTAAATTACTACCCGTAAATCGATAGATAGATTGCCAGTCATCGCCAACAGCAAACAGTTTACAGCCCGGATTTTTATGCAGTATTTCCAAAATCAACTCTTGGCGATTGCGCGACAAGTCCTGCATTTCATCCAACAAAATATAGCGATATCCGGCCGCACAGGATGAAATCTCTCGCACGTTCCGTGTCGCATTGTTTATCATGTCAGTAAAATCATAACTGCGAGATTCTAGGAGCCACTCCTCGTAACTCAGATAGTAGCTGGCGTAAATCTGCAAAAATCGCTCCATGCGTAAACCTTCGAAAGTATCGTTTTGGTGAGCAATCTTTTCGCGGATTTGGAGTATTTTTTGACCGCTGTTTTTATGTAGCGACAGAAAATCCCGCAAAAGACTCAGAAAATCTTGCCAGTCGTCGGAGCGATTCGCGCGAATCTCCTGCAGAATTTCAAGCTCGCTTTTTCGTTGCGGCGCGATTCCATAGCGTTGTAATTCTGATGCCAGAAAATCAAAAACAGAGCCATCATTCCAGCGCCAAGTACATATCTGGATATAGTTGGTCTTGTTTTTACGATGTAGGCAGGCGCGCCATTTGGCCTCCTTTAGATATTCGGTGCCATATATACTGCTACCGTTCTCGTTGATTTCTATAATATCAACATATGCGTTAGCTAATGTGAAGTCTGGTGCATATTTTTGATTCGTATGAGGATATTGTTTGTCGTATTGGTATTTAATTTGATTTATATATAGTCAGTCAGCAACAAGCTGCACTGCTTTTGAGCGGATAAAGTCGCCGCGCACTTCTTCGGCGTGTTGCTCTCGCTCGGCCTTCTTGCGCAGTAATTCGTTTTTGAATCCAGCACGAAGATTGAGTCTGTTAAATAGTATTCGTTTCGCATGGCTGTTTTGCTTGCCTGGACTATGAGGTACTGTTAGGAAGAAGATTATGAAGTCGTTTACCGCGTGCGCAAAATCTTGATTCAACAGACAAAGCTCTACTAGACGACACTCCATCGTCGCAGATGTATCTGTTTCAGAAATTAGCTGCTTGCCACCCGCAGATTCTTGTTTTAGTAAACGATTGCCAAGTGCGTGAAAAGTACAAAAATCTACCCCCGGAACATCACAGCGTTCGCGCAATTCTTCGACTGTCTTTTTCGTAAAAGAAATAGCAAGGATCTCCTGTGGCGCAATTCCGCAAGAATGATACAGATAGGAAATCTTAGCCAACAAACTGAGCGTCTTTCCGCTGCCGGCTGATGCCAAAATTAACTGCGCGTCCTCGCAAGCTACGACCGCTTCGACTTGTTGCGAATCTAGCTCGCAATCCGCATAACGCATGCCGGTCTTTTGCGCACGTTTGATGTAACGATTATTGTGGCGCGCGCGTATAATTTCTAGCACGCGCGCGCCGGCGCCAGCTTTGATGCGACACTTTGCAAGTAGCGCAAGAAAATCACTTTCGGCCATATATTTTGCCGCCCGCAGCTCTTTGATAAATTGTCGTATTTTTGCTGGCATGGCTTAATTATGATACCTCGCAAGCGTCACCAAAAGCATAAGCGTCATGCGCTTGCAAAATACCAAAAAATATACTATAATAATAAAGTCCTTTCTAGTACATTGGAGGTGATATACGTGCGAATGGACAAAATTTTATCCAACGCAACCGTCGAGGCCAGCATAATGCAGCTTAAAAGGCTCTGCAAGCTGGGTGCAGTGAACACTGATGGCACTATCGCCATAGCCGTAACTAGCTACTCGGACGGCAAAGAATTGTTCTTTAGAACGGTAAATTTCGGAGAGCATATACAAAACAAATACAGCAAAGCGCTGTTGCTTGAGATTTGCCAGAAAAACATTAAAAAAATAAGAAACGATATCAAGCTCGATAGCGATGCCGTCGATGGTCTTCATGCCGCCAGCAGTGGCGCCGTGTTCGATATGCACGAACATGGCAAGTTCATCTGGGCCTTAACTATCCTGAGCGGCGACGACGTTTTCAGTTCACTCCTGATGAGCACCGTCACAGACACAATATGCAACGCAGCCGCTAATCGTTGATTTTACGACCTCGGATTTTCCGGGGTCTTCTTTTTATTGCAAAATGCTTGACTTTATTTACAGAGTGTGTTATAATGGAAGTATGATTTATAAGTGTTTCACAGTTGTATGTCCAGAAGCAGCCGTCAATTACGGTTTCTTTCTCATGCCGTGGGCTTCAACCGTTGAAACTATCTAACTTTGTAAATCTAGATAAGTTTCAAAGGGACTTATCTAGAAAGGCGACACATCTAAGATTAAACAAAAGATAAGGACTTTTGGAACTGATCTAGCCGTATAAAACAACGGCTAAGCAATTTTAACATTCTGCAATATATTGAAGGAGGAATAATTATGCAGAAAAATCACGTCTTCGGTGCCAAAAGCGCCAAAACCAACCGCGCCTTAATCATTATCGAGATGGCGATCACCAGCAGCATCATGTCCATGGCAATCATGACCCCGTTTTTCAACTCCGTCGGCCTGAACCAGCAGCAGATCGCCCTGTCGCAGATGGTTTGTACGGCCGTCGCCATGATCCTGAACATCCCGATGGGTTGGGTAGCAGACCGATTTAGCCGCAAGTGGGCGAACATCGTTGGCGACCTGCTCTGCGCTACGTCGCTGTTGATTTATTCGCAAGTCAATTCGTTCGGCGGAATCGTGATCTGCGAAGCACTGTTCGGGCTGGCCTGCGCGCTCTCTCAGGGTGTCGACGGCTCACTGCTGAAGCACTTTGCAGACAAAGACGATTCGTCCGGCAAGCTCTTCAAACGCTCGTTTAGCATTGCGCGTGGTTTGGTCGAAATTTGGGAAGTTCTTTTACTCCTGATTGCTGGACCGATTGGTGCCATTAGTTTCCGTCTCTGCATCGCTCTCTCCGCCGTTACGTATATCGCCGGCGCGATTCTGAGCTTTTGCATCGGAGACGATAGCCCGAAGCTGGCCCAGACGCATAAGAATCCGTTTCGCGACATGGGCGCAGTTACTAAACGCTGCTTCAAAAACCCTGCCCTGCGCCTCCGCATCGCCGCTTTCGCAATTGGGCGCGAAGTGACGCACGGCATCATTTGGGTGTTTACGCCTCTGATGTTGCTGGTTGGCGTACCGCTCTCGATTGTGACTTTCGGCTGGATCCTGAGCAGCATCATGGCTTTCGCTGGCACCGAGCTGGCAAAGAAATTCTCTTCTCGCATGAGCGAATTTCAGATTTTCGCCATTCCTTTCGCAATCCTAACAATCGCAGGAAGCATCATGTTCTTCAATCTGAATATCGCGACAATCTGGCTGTATGGCCTGTTCGGACTCGTACGAGGCTGGAACGGCTCTACCATGATGCCGATGATCAAGGAACATGCGAAAGCTAGCGAACAGTCCACCATCGAGTCGATTGCGCGCGTTTGTTCACAGTTACTGTATATTGTGACGACGTTCTTTATCAATAGCGCGGCCGACATCGAGAAACATTACTCGATTGGCGTAACGCTGCTGATTTTCGTGCCGCTCGCAATTCCGATTGCTCTGAAACTGAGACACAACGCAGAAAACTCCTGACATTGCAGAATCCCCCGGCTAAGGCTGGGGGATTTTTCTTTGCAAGATGGCCGCGGATAATATATAATCAGTACATACTTAGCTGACGGTGCGTTGGCGGAGCAGTTACGCAGAGGTCTGCAAAACCTCGTAGACCGGTGCAACTCCGGTACGCACCTCCATTTAAGATTATGATTGCCCGAGTGGCGGAATTGGTATACGCGGCGGACTTAAAATCCGCTTCCTTTACCGGATTATGAGTTCGAGTCTCATCTCGGGCACCAAGATGAAATTAAGTCCTCTTTGAGGTCTTTTTTCTTTTGTTGAAGAATGATTACGGGGCGCCTTTTGTGCGAAAATAATAATGTCAGCTCAAAGAAGTCAATGCATTTTGCTTGTGCTAAACTTATTATTATGAGACCAGAAGATACTTTTACGGGACCGCAGAATAATTCTGCGCCAGTGCCACCAACACCGACACCAATACCAAATCCATCACCAGAGCGGTCGGCGCCTCTGCCCAATGCACTCGATACGGCGCAGGCGCCAGCTACCACTTCAGCAGAACCGTTCGCGCCAGCAGGAACAACTACTCCAGCGGCAATACCGGATTCAGCGCCAAATCCAGTTCAGCCGGCCAACACAGCTCCAACGCCTGCAGCAGGAGTGACGCCTCCGGCACAGAACAAAAAGAAGAGCCCGCTGCCGATTATTATTTGCGCAATTGCGCTTATTGTACTAATTGTGCTTGGCGTAGTTTTTGTCCCGAAACTCCTTAGCAAACAAGGTTCCAGAGGAACAGATGGAGCGCAGGATGCTCAGGCCGGTCAGGGAGACGATGCAAATGGAAATTATCTCTTATCTGTCATGCAAAATGATGGTAGCTGGAAGCTAATGTATAGCAATGGTGAATACGCACTTGAGAACGTCACGTTTTATGGGCCAGTGGGCGGCTTTAGAAGAGGTGTTGCCAAGGTCAAAACCGAAGACGGTTATGCCTTTATGAATATGGACGGCAAAATGACCAAAGCCTGCTCTTATATCTCTGAAGCACAGGCTATCCCAGAGCGAAATCGCTGGTTCGCTTGTGGAACCTTGTATAATGAGAATCTCGGTCCTATTACGCCAGAGGATGTGGAGCTGATTTTTGGATATGATTACGACCAATCAAACCGCGGGGACGATATCGAGTTCGGCTACAATAAGCTCTATTTCCTCGCAATAAACAACGCTGAGGATTTAGGCGTGGTGTATGACGAAGACGGAAACATAACCGCAAGCTTCCCTCACGGTGGATCCGATATGGAGCTACGAGCGGCAAAGATAAAGAATAAAGACCGTGCGAACGGTGACACTTATTGTGCGATAGAATATCGCGATGGTGTTAGGTATGGCGCGATATTTAACTGTGCGACCGGCAAAATGATTATGGACTTCTCTAGCGATAATACTTTCGTCCGTTCTACTGGCGAGAATTTGTTCACTATGCAAAATAGCGATTTCGGGTCACGCGGAGTCTATATCAGCAGTGACCAGATCTTTGAGGATGCCTCCGTTAAGGTGCCCATGCCATACAGCCGCGACTATTACAAAGACTACGAGCAGAGCTATTTTATGAGCTATGGTACTCACGAAGTTGTAGACGGCTCTTCGTTTGACAGCTACGTTAGAAAGCAGGTATCCAACGGTTATTCATATTCATCTAATGGGAAGATTGGTTTTCGCAATAACAAAGACGAAGATATAATAGCGGCCGAATACGACGAAATTATCTTCCCGGAGTATGAGGCGCGGAGTTATTTCGATGAGCATAATATCCACGTCGCAGTCGGCAAGAAAGATGACTTTGCGTATGTTTTGGACTTGGATTCAGGCGATGTGCTCTATACTTCGCCAGCCAAGATTCCTAGTGATTCGCTGTCCGACGGAATCGTCGCTGATACTAATTTAATTCTCATGCTCGACGATAAAAACAAGAGCATTTATGTCTATAGTCCGATTGGCAAAACTAGCGCCGAGTTTCGCGACTTAAACGATATCAAAGACGACCGTCGTAGCGGTTGGGGATTCATCGCCATAAAAGCTAACGGCGCTTCTAGCTTTGACTTTTACGACCTAAACCTCAAAAAAGTTTATCCTAGATAAAGTCCGCAAGATATCAAAAGGACCCGCGCGAACGGGTCTTTTTGTTAGGCGTTTTTAATCATGCCGAAGCGGCGATCACGGCGAGTATATTCTAGTAGCGCGCGGTCAAAGTCCGCCTCATGAAAATCCGGGAATTTGGTTTCTGGAAAATAGAATTCCGCATAAGAATTTTGCCAGAGTAAGAAGTTACTGAGGCGCTGTTCACCGCTAGTACGAATCATGAAATCGACGTCAGGCAAATCCTGATAAAGATATTTGCCGAATTGCTCTTCGGTGAGATTCGCGACGTCTGCGCCAGATGCAGCAATCTTTTTTACGGCGTCAACAATTTCCGCGCGGCCGCCATAGTTTAGGCAAAAATTGACAATGCCGCCCGTGTTTTGCGCCGTTTCTGCAACTAGCTCGTCGCGAGCCTGCATGACTTTTGGCGGGAGCGGCTCGTCGCGCCCCGAAAAGACGACTTTGATATTATTTTCGTTGAAAAAGCGAAGGTTTTTCTTGTAGAGAGTCACGAAAATATCCATCAAATGGCTGACTTCTTCCGCGCTGCGCTTGAAATTCTCCGTCGAAAAGACGTAAAAACTGGCGATTTTGATGCCGCGCTTCAACATGTGCTTGGCCAGAGCCTTGAGATTTTCGAAACCAGCATCGTGCCCGCGCATGCGCGTCAGGCCACGCTCTTTCGCCCAGCGACCATTGCCATCAACGATGACGGCCACATGCTGCGGAATTTTTACTTGCGAAATATCAAAATCTGTTTCCATATACTTGCATTATACCAAAATTATTGCAAATTCATGGAAATAATGCGGCCTTTATCGTCGAAATCAGCCACAATTTTCTGGTCGAGCTGTGCCGTAATGCGCGTGGCGCCGTTCTCGAAACTCGTCCCGTTTTGCGTCAGGAAAGCTTGTAAAAACAGACGATGGTCGAGGTCGTACTTCCGAATCGAATCTAAGATGACAGACATAATCTGCGCCGCACCCAGAGTCTGCGGTTCCGGAATTTCCGAAAAAGCTACCCAAGCATTGCCATGTTCGTGCGGAACGCGAAAATAGCAGCAGTTCTGCTCACTCAAGTTACAGGCGATTACGCTAAGAATAAGACCATTATTAATATCATTAATCCGTAACTGCGGATTTTTCAACTCTGCTAGATGATGGCGCTCGCCAAAATCGCGCGCTGCTTGCGCCAGCCTAATGACACTATCCGGGAAATTATTAACGTTATTCCAGCCCCACATCCAAGTGCTACTCTGATTTGATTCCGAGCCGATAAACTGTAGCGGGTATTTTTTGGCGCCGAAGCGAATTTCGCCAGCGCTGAATTGTAGTTCCCAGTCCTGATTCGCAATTATCTCCGCACAGGTGCGCTGAATTAATAAGGCGCGACCGAGACTAGCCGAGAAAACCTGTAGTAAATCTCCCCTATTCATTTCAAAATCGCCCAGTAGTAAATTTTTGTTTTGCATTCCGTCTTTCTTTTATCTTGTAGTAATAATTATAAACATGATGCCGAGCGCAATCAACACGGGACTGACCTTTTTCTTGCTAGGGCAAATCTTTTGTGCTTAAATAAAATAGTACATTAACTAATATCAAGAAGCAGCGAGGGACTGGCCTTTTGACCTGCTACCAACCTACTCTTCGAGCAAGGTGGTAATTCCAGCCAAGAAAGGAAAGATATGCCAAAATCTTCAAAGCGCGTTGCGCTCAAAACACTACTAGCCACTAATCCAAATGTCAGCTTTTTGCGCACGGCAGAATCCGTCTCGCCGAAACATCCGGATAAGCTCTGCGATCGTGTTTCCGATTCAATCCTTGATGCTTATCTTGCTCGTGACCCTCATGCTCGCGTAGCAGTAGATTGCGCTGGTGGCCATGGCCAATTCTTTGCCACTGGTGAAATTTCTTCGACCACAAAAATCAGCAAGGCTGAAATCGAGGAAATAATCCGCAGTATTATCGGAAATAAGATAAAGATTATTATTAATATCAAGGAACAGAGTCCAGAAATTGCACGAGGTGTCGATACTGGCGGCGCCGGCGACCAAGGCATCATGATTGGCTACGCTAATGACGAGACGCCTGAACTATTACCAAAAGAAGTTGTTTTAGCGCGCAGATTCAACCAATTTATCTACAGCAAGTTCCCTTTTGACGGTAAAACCCAGGTCACCTTGGACGGAGATAAAGTAGTTAAGGTTGTGGCGAGCTTTCAAAATGCCAGCCAGGCAGAACTCAAAAGATTAGCGAGCGAATTCTTTCAGTCCGAAGATATCGAATACCATCTTAATCCTTGTGGCGACTGGACGATTGGCGGATTCGATGCCGATGCCGGCTTAACTGGGCGAAAACTCGCCGTAGATAACTATGGGCCAAGCATCCCAATTGGCGGCGGAGCATTCTCTGGCAAAGACCCGAGCAAAGTCGACCGATCGGCGGCCTATATTGCAAGAAAAATCGCAGTAGATTACTTGCGCAAATACAAAGCTTATGAAGTGTTTGTTCGCCTAGCCTATGCCATCGGCTTTAGCCAAGCGCTTGAGCGCACGGCTATCGTGGATGGCAAACCGGTCACAATACCACCAGAAGACTACGATTTGAGTCCGCGCGGAATAATCCAAAAGCTAGACCTGCTCCGCCCGATTTATGCCAAGACCGCCGAATATGGTCATTTCGGCGAAGGCTTCGACTGGGATAAAGACTAAACTCTTGATCGTTCGCGGCGGCGACGTTTCAAAATAACAACAATATCTACGCCCAAGATAAGGGCAACAACACCGAGCGCAATCAAGAGAATGCAATCAGATTCCGAGATTGTTCGCTCGGTTTTTATGTTCGACATCTCATCTTCGTATTCCGTGCGCTCGGCATGAACTAGCAACCGATGTGTATTTACTGCATACGGAGTACAGGTTATAAGGGTCAGTAGGTCTCGATTGGGATCAATTTTTAGTCCGTCGGCGTAATCCGGTTCAACAATCTCGATATCGTAAACCTTATAGGCCAGCGTTCTATCCATAATTCTTATCACAATGATGTCGTCCTTACGGACCCTATCCAAATCCGTAAAGAGCTTGCTCGATGGAAGACCACGATGCCCGGAAAGCGCCGCATGATTACCAACGCCGCCTATCGGAAAGCTTGTAGATGGGAGGTGCCCTATTCCTTTCTGGAGCACCTCTTCCTCTATACCATGATAAATCGGATTACGGATACCGATACGAGGAATCTCGATATATCCCATGATGCCTTTCTCGACATCAAGGATTTTGCTATAGCGTTCTTTTTGCCCTTCATCCCGAATACTCCCCGCAATTGCAAGATTATATTTCTCGGCCTGAGCAAACTCTTCTGCAAAAGCATCGTCAGATTGCGAGGCGGTATCGTTATAAGAAGCGATTGCCTCGTCTGCGCGCTTTTGGTTAATATATCCCAGAACTAGCGGCGCGACAATCAAGAATAGACCAAAACAGACCGAAGCGACAAAAATAAAGGTAGTCAATTTCTTTTTCGGCGTCACCTTCTTTTCCATAAGCATATTATATAGCAAAAGCTGCGACCTTTTGAGTCGCAGCTTTAAAGAAGGGACGATTATTGATTAAGCTTCTTGCTTTTTCTTGCGCGCATAGTAAACGGAAGCTACAGTCACAATGCTAATACCAGCTATTGCGTAAATCACTACGCCGCGACCGCCAGTGAATGGAAGAGCAAAGTTAGTCTTAGTATTAACTACATCCTGCTGCTTGTAGCCAGTAGTATAGGTTGCGCTACCGCTAATGCCAGATGTGGCGTTGTCCGCAGTAACCTCTACGGTAATAATGCTCGAGTTGAGTGTGTAGCCAACAGGCGCCTTGGTTTCCTTGAGGTAATAAGTACCAGTCGTAAGACCACGGCAGATTGCTACGCCATCTTCGCCCTGAACAGCGCCGGTCGTCAAAGTAGTATTAGTTGCCGAACCACCAGCGATATCCGTATAGCAGGTAATTGGAGTGCCAGTTGCGTTGCTATTCGTAAACAGCTGGAATTCTGCGCCAGCAAGTGCTGGATTGCCACTCTCGTCGGAAGTCTTCTTGATCTTGACGCCGAGCGTTTTAACATTCTTGGAAGCTGTCGAGCTAGTCTTTGCAGAGCTTGGATTATAGAAATCTACTGGGTATTCCATTACAACTTCGTTGCCCTGTGCGACGCCTGCGCGGCTAGCATCACTGAGTTTTGCATGGTATTCAACCGTAATCGGAGAGGTAAGCCCCTTAGTCTCTGGAATATCCACTACGAGACTCGTGCTAGTAAAGGTAATGGTATATTTGCTACTGTCGAGGGTAGCACCACCAGCTTTTACTACAGGAGTATAAGTTGTATCGAAGACGACCGTACTACCAGTTGCTGGAGTATCTGTAATTTTGTATGCCGTATTTACGACATTAGATGGATAAGAAGGAACACTTGCTTCGAGAGTATAAGTAATAGTCTCACCGATCGCAACGATATCCTTATTGGCGGTCTTCAAAACTGCGCCAGGATTACCTTTCTTGGCGGTAATGTCCGCGTTCGCACTATCGAGAACATAGTCAACGGTACCGCTAGTTTCTTGAGTCTTAACACCAATGTTAGCAATCATGACTGAGTAGACCTTCGTAGAGCTGGTTGGCAAGATAATGTAAGAGCCAGCCTCCGCAACAGTACCGGTTGCGCTCGTGCCGCTCACGGTCATTGAACTACAGGAAGAGCCGTTCTGGCGGAGATACTTTGCGTAATCGCCAGCAAGCCTGTCGAGGTTAGTATCGCCAGTAATCCGACCCTCAGCAGAGCCAGTATAAGTGCGATAAGTATCGATGGTTAGAGTGTTGTAAGTTGTGGAGTTCGACAAGAATGTCTGAAAATCACTCGTAAAGTTATAACTTACAGCATTTGTAGCTTGGTCATATTTAATATCTACGATTTTGCAATAAGTAAAAGTATCCGTGCTTTCGACGTTCGACACAGAAATGGTATTGTTTGGCGATGTTGCAAGAACCTTGCCATTATTAGTGTCAGTATTAATTGCCGCATAGGTAGATGCGCTACCGACGAGCGATAATCCAATCGCTCCAGCCAGTACAGCTAATATCTTAGTTTTTTTCATTATTTCCCTTCTTTTTCTTATCTTTAATTATAACATGAAGCATAAGCACTTCGACTATAATGCATATGCATAACACCCCAATATATTTCTTGATTGCATCGTAGGTATTTACATTCTCCTCTTCTGGAGGGATGTCCGGGTCGGGCTCGACGCAATCTGGACAACTCTTTTCTAGCTTAGTAATGAGCTCGATATCGTAATTAAGGTTTCGGTCCGGCATTGTCAGGACGATTGGTAAGGCCGTATAGGTATAATCTCCAATCTTAATGTCCTTGAACTTAACTAGCCAGATTCCCTCTTCCATATCATAGAAGGAGTAGCTTCCATTGACGGTCTCGGTTGTGGCGCTCGGTGTGTTACCTATCGTTGCCAATTCTTGGCCATAATCGCCAAGCTCCGAGTTTGTCAGACTTCCTATATCTACCTCGTGTCCAATGTATGGCGCCGCGTAGTGGAAGCCTGTTTCGTCATAGTCCGCAATTTTGTAAAGATCTACTTCGACTCCGCTTATTAGCTCGTCTCCATATTTATATTCGCCTCGTACTCCTCCGACGTCTGCATAACAGTACGAGCTTGCGAGAATCGCCGAGAGGAAGGCGAAGAGCGCGATCAGTCTCTTCATGTTTTTCCTCCTTTCTTCTCTTCGAGATATTCTTTTCTAATCAATACTATTGACGGAATAAGTACTAGACCAATGCCACCGCCCAAGATAATCCATATCGAAGCCGAGCCTGTGTATGGCAGAGAGTAATCTGGCTGAGGAGGAGTGTCCGTAAAGATTGCGCGCAGAGTGTGCGAGCCACCATTCGGCCATACCTGTGCATTTTTTGCGAGCGACGCATTATTAGAAATCGGCTGTTCGTCTAGTTCCCAATGATCGAAGACGAAACCGTCGCTCGGACATGCTACGATATTTTGCGCAACAATATCAATAGCACCATCTGCATCAAGGCCAGTCAAGTAATCCACACGAGAAGTCTCGTCGCCACAGCCGTTTTGCGTCGTGTTGACACCACCTTGCGCCGCAACGTCTGGGCCGATGATATAGCGAACCTCGATATCTTCGGGCCTAAAGTGAACCGTAAGAATATCGTAGCCTTCCATTTCAAATTGAACTTGGTTTTCGCCAACCTGCGTCCAGCTAACTTTGTCAGTTTCAGAAGAAATATAGTCAAAGACATAGCCATCTTTTGGTGTAATCGTCATTATTCCAGTCGTCAAAGGCAAAGACTCTTCCGAATGTGGAATAACCACAACGGCTCCACCGCCAGTCCATACATTTACATTATAACCGTCACCGGCCTCCATGCTCAATGTGCCCTTATTAGTATCTTCGGATCGAATCGTTGCTTGAAGAACCGAACCATTTAGACTGAATAGCGCCGTAATATGGTGATTCTGATAGTCGTTAACAATATGCTTATCTGTCATAAATAATACTGGATCAGTCGAGAATTCCCTGCCGTCCAACTTCCAGTGAACGAAGTGGAAACCTTCATTCGGGCAGGCCACGATATGTGGAACGCCCAAATCCAAAACAGGACCAACCGAAGTCTTTACGACCTCATAATCATCCGGAAAAGCATACTGTATATCCTCGCTAGCACAAGAACCGCCAGTTATATCTATACCACCGTTAGCACCATGATCATTCTGGATGTCCAGATTATATGTTGTCTGAGGGCGGAATTCCGCAACCAGAGTATCGTCGCCAGTAATCGTAAGAGTATATTCGTTATCCGAAGCACCCTTCGTCCAGGTCGTATTGCCAGTAGAGGAAGTAAAGCCAATAAAGACCTTGCTACTAGCTGGCTTCATAGTCACAGTTCCAGTCACTACCGTGCCGCCATCTGTCGTAATTATCAAATCGTCACCCTGCTTTCTCGAAGTATAGCCGCTGCCACTTTCAATACCTTCAATGGAGCCATAAGAATTATTGCTTGGCCTAATCGTGACAGTATTATGCTGTCCAAATACAGCGCGAAGAACATGCGAATTTCCATCAGATGGTAAATCGCTGGCGTTGTATTGAATTTGAGTATTTTGACTATATGGCTGATCGTCAAGCTCCCAGCGCAAGAAAGCGTTACCGTTGAGCGGACAAGCCATAATCGGCCACTGATTTTCCGTGTTAAAACTCCCCATTGAGTATAGAAGAGCCCGATCTTCTCCGAGCGGATTATTGCAATCATGGCCTACGACAAAAGCACCAAGACTATAATCTGCCGAACCTACCGTATACGGCGTCGAGGCAGTAGAAGCAAACACGGCACGCAAAGTATGATTCTGGCCATCAGTCGGGACATTATTTGCGTCGTACGGGATTACACTCTCGGTACTATAACTGTTACCATCGAGTTCCCAGCGTACAAAGATCGCATCCTCGGCTGCACAGGCGCGAATTGGTTGGCTATTAGTATCGAAAGCGACATCAGTATAGACAACCGTCTGATTCGTAATCGAAGCATCGTCACAACTATCACCAAAAGCGATTTTGCCTAGAGAAGCATCGGAAGCAGAGACTTCAAAATTCGTCGGGCGCGGTTTCTCTACAAATACAGCGCGCAAGGTATGATGGGTCCCATTCTTCGGCCAAGTACCGATCCTATTAAGTGTAGAATTCTGCCAGATATTATTACCGTCTATCTCCCAATGGTCAAAACGATAATTCTCGTCATCAACGCAAGCGACAATATCGTTGTCACCAGTATCGAGCGAGCTTCGGTAATCTTCACCAATATCTACAAGCGATTTCTCGAAATTCTGGTTTGTTTTCGTCTCAGTACTACAGTTTCCGCCATTTATATCTATGGAGCCAGCCGAAGCGATATTTACACCAACATCATACTTAACCTCAGAATACGCCACAAAGTTCGCGGTTACCGAACCTTCGCCATTGAGCGTAAAGATATAACGGTATTCGTTTCCTTCAGTTTCTCTCCTCCAGGTAGTATTGCCGCTATTATTTGTAAATTCATTAAAGTAGTAGCCGTCTGCAGGAACTGGAACAAGAATATCCGTCGTAATCGTTCCAGCGCTTTCGGCAGCCTCAATTTTTAGACCACCAGTACTTGTACTTTCGGCCGTATAATTACTGCCAGATTCAAGTTCAAGCCTACCTCGACTAGAATCATTAGGCTCAATGGATACCGTATACAGGCCGGCTTGTTTGTAGCCAATCGTAATCGAACCTCCATCTCCGGCAATGCGAAAAGTAAACGGATTATCCGTCTGATTTCCCCAATAATTAGCGTTACCGGCAGCCGTAATAGAATTAAGTTCATGGCCTCTAGGTGGGTCCACAGAAACAGTAACATCGATTTGATTCGAAGTAGCCACGACAGTTACTAGACTCTCACCATTATGCTGAACAGTATAGTTTTGACCTTCCGCAACAGTCGCAGTGCCCTCACCGGCATCAATCGTAGCCGTATATGTATAAGTAATCTCCTCAATATTGACCGTTGCCGTACCATCACCAGAAACAGTAATCGTGAACTGATTATTATTAAAATCGTCATTATAAACCACGTCGCCAGTAGTCGTGACTGGATTTACAGAATTGACCCTAAATCCACCTGGAAGATGATTGAATCCTACAGTCACTACCTGTTGATCTTCGTGAGTAGTAGCAGTGGCATGACTAGAATAATTCCCAGCAACATCAACTCCACTTCCGGAGACATACAATTGAGCATCGGTATTCGTGGCATAGATTTCAACAGTATTCTCGACTGGCGGAACATATCCTTCAAAGACCGCTTGAAGAGTGTGAGCCTCGCCATCATGTGGCAAATCACTGGCGTTGTATGGGATTTGCGTATTTTGGCTATATGGCTGGCCGTCCAGTTCCCAGCGCAAGAAGGTACCGCCACTCAGTGGGCAAGCCATAATTGGCACATTATTTGGGGTATCAAAAGCGCCCGAAGTATAGCTCAGCGACCGATCAGTAGTTTCCGGCGAGTTACAATCATGCCCAACAGCATAGCTACCACTGCTATAATCACTCGAGCCGACAGTATATGACGTAATCTTTTCAAAGACCGCCTGAAGATTCATTTCATTATTAGCATTATAGCCCTGAAAGCTCCAACGATTTATATTTGCCGTCGTAGAAGCTTGCACGCCATCGAGAAGCCAGTATTTAAAGACATAGCCTTCGGCTGGGCAGGCCGTAATTGATCCTACCGGGAACTGATCATAGGAATGTTCCAAATACTCGCTATAGCTTTCATGGATATCCCCATCACAATTCGAACCATAACCAAAGCCACCCCCTTGAGTATTATTCGACGTAATATTCACAAAATAAGTATCTGCAGCATCAGTACGCAAGCTTTGCGTCAAAATTAAGCCACCGCACAGTACGCAAAAAGTAGCCAAAAAGGCAAATAGTCGTTTTAGAGGCTTTCTACCTCTCATGTAATCCCTAATTTTTCGCATACCTCTTTTGTTTAATTATAACATAAGCAACAATATTTTAATGCTAAGATTTTTCGGTTTTATGTTTTTTATTTCGTCTTTTGTTTGACATTCGCGATGCTTCTTGCTAGAATAGTAGCAGTTCGCAAGAATTATGCGGGTGTAGCTCAGTTGTTTAGAGCGCTTCCTTGCCAAGGAAGAGGTCGAGAGTTAGAGTCTCTTCACCCGCACCATAAGGTCCAATTTATCGTCTTCGGACGATTTTTTTATTTCTCGCAACCTATAAAATGGACTAATTTTAGTGGTGTAAACTTTATTATTTGAATTAACAAAAAATCCTTCAGGAAAAAGCAAAAGTTTAAACTCCTTAATCAAAGAGAGGTCGATTTCGAAGAAATGAACTCCGAGATTATCGGCAAAATTTAATGCAAAATCAATAAAGTTTTGCTTGTTATTATTCTGGCGCTCTTCGATTTCACAAATTTCATCTTCAAGTTCTTCTATCTGCTTGGTTCTTTCCTCAATCCGCTCTTCAATCTGTCGATATACAGTAGCATTGTTTGTAGTAGCAAGCTTATCGATTAATTCGTTATTAATCCGTCGAATATTCGTAGCTTCATTCCGTAGTTTAATTATTTTACTAGCCTCACTCTCTTCCTCGGCTTTCCAGACGCGATTTAAGGCATCCTCAAGAAGACGACGTCCAGAACTCGAAAAATCCAACATGGCAAGAAACTCTTGAACTTCTTTATGTAGCTCGTCTCTTAGAATTGAACGACCACAAATCCTACACCTATAACGCTTGTAGACCTTATTTGTTCTTCCGTTTCCGTGTTTGAAACCTACAAATTTTCCCCTATTGCGTCGCCCAACCCGTCCAGATTTCTGTTCCATCTCATAACAGTCTTTGCATAGTGTAATCGTATTTAGGGGAAAATCTGGGTTGCCATTTTTTCGTGGACCGTTCTGATTTTTTCGTCTTTTTGTAACTATTTCAACAATTCGAAGATGTTCCTCTAGTGATATTAGCGGGACATGAAGCCCATGTTCATTTCTAGCTTTTACTTGTCGATTCATTTCTACAACTCCGGCATAGTAGGGGTCCGTAACTATTTTTCGCCACTTATCCATCTTGTAACCGCAATGCTTTCCATTTCGTACATAATTCGAATTATTATATTCGGCTAGCGATTCCGGCAACGACAACAAACCAGCAGATAGCCTCAACAAGATGCTTTTCATTAAATCCCCAATTTCCGGAGCAACAACATGGATTCCAGGTTTTAGGCTTTTGCAATATCCAAGTTTAGGCCTAAACGGATAGCGTCCTTCAGTAATAGCTTTCGCATCGCCACTAATAGATTTTCGTTGTCGCTCTTCGTTGCTTCCTTCAGCGGCGAAGTATTTGGTAAAACGCATCATTTTCGCAGCCAAATCATCCCCATTAAGACTATCGTCGCAGGCGTAGTAAACTTTTACTCCAACCTCTTGTTCAAATTTTGTTTCCCAATAAAAAGCTTCTTTTATCGACCTCATAAACCGATCCGGCTCGTCGATTATAAGATATTTTACTTGTCTATGTTTCTTGCAGTAGTCAAGCATTTCAAGAATATCCTTACGCTTAAAATTATTTCCTTTTTTACTCGAGGCACTCCCTGACCACTGTCCATCTTTCGGAATTATGACTCCTAGTCTTTGAGCGGCCTTTAATACTGATTCTCTTTGTCGATTAAGACTATTGTTTTTTAACTGTTCATCGGATGAGACTCTGCAGTTTGTGATAGCCCAATATTTTTTCATTTGAACTCCTATGTAAAAGAGCTTCTCGGGAAAGGTCCTACGAAAGACCACGAGAAGCTCTTTATTCATTGATTAATCAAATTGTCTTCGTAGTTTTTATCCTGATTATTTCTACCATCTTGTCGAACAATCGTGAACTGCTTATAGAGCAGCATCGCATAATCATAAGCAATTTCTTTTTGAAGATTAGTGACTTGGCAGTTATCTAGTTTCTGACGCCTAGAAGTCATAGGCGCATAGTGCTAATTTTTCATGGTTTTTATGATTTTCGTAAAAAATATTTACTTTTAGCCTATAATTCAAGTTAGGAACATTGATTTCCGTCGCAGTTGAACCGTTTTGTACCAGAAAACGATTAACGCAATGACCTACGGCGGAGATCATTCCATATTTGTGCCCTATCGGTATCCCTCTACCAACACATTGAAATTTGAAAAATCCGTCAGAATATACATTGGCGTTAACTATTATCCTTTTGCGTTCAGATGGAATCGCCATCTTTTCACCTCCTTATAGTTTAGTTTTTTGGCACTAAAAAGTAGGAAAGCGTATTTTTAGCTTCCTGACATGGTTAGTGGTTGGTTATTGCTACGAGACAGACACGTCTCGATAAGCGGCTATTGGCCGTTTCGTAAGCTCATTTGCTTTTGAGTCAAGTATATGCTTTTCGTTTACGAGAGATGATTCTGAGATGCCAGATGGGCATTTTTTTGATTCGTCTAGGTGTTTTCGTGCGATAATGAAGGTAACTATGAACAATGAAGCAAAAGAAGAAATCATTCGTCGTTTTATGACGAACGTATTCGGGAAAGCGCCTACAGTTAATGGCTCAAATCCGAGCCACGACGGCAAATACGGACATTGGCTTGAGACTCAAATGGGTATAACTCACAATGGAGACAATGCACCGGATTTACTCGGATACGAAATGAAGAATGACACCTCTTCCGGTAAAACCTCTTTTGGGGATTGGTCGCCAAATATCAAAATATACGACAGGAAAACAGGTATCATCACGAGAGAGGCGTTCATCAAGACTTTTGGCCACCCAAGCAGAGAACATTCGCATCGCTGGTCTTGGTCTGGTGAACCAGTTCCAAAAATTAATCAATGGAACAAATATGGTCAGACCCTACAAATTGACGAGGACAATAATATTAATGTGCTCTACGAATATGCTCATGACGAGCGTAGTGACAAAGCAACAATCGTTCCACCAATCTTCCGTAAAGGTACGCATATCTTAATGTCTTGGACTAGCGAATATATGAGAAAGAGAGTCGAAGACAAATTCAATCAGAGCGGATGGTTTAAATGCCTCTTGGGCAGTGACGGCAAGTATGCAGAAATAGCCTTCGGAGATCCTATTACCTTCGAGCAGTGGATTGATTTTGTTAGAGAAGGCATAGCATATCTTGATTCTGGAATGTATCACGACGACGTAGATCCCAATGTAAGGCCTTATATGCAATGGCGAGCCAATAACGACTATTGGGATGAGCTAATCGTAGACCGTTACCCCAAATAAGGCTCAAAGCGCCAGTGTTATTTTTCAGACTTAAGGTGTAGAATAAATACTATGAAATTTGCATTTATCGATTTATTTGCTGGAACTGGCGGTATTAGAATTCCTTTTGACGAACTCGGCGGAACTTGCGTAATGTCTTCCGAATGGGATAAATTTGCAAAGCAAACCTACGAAGCGAACTACGGGGAAGTTCCTTTTGGCGACATAACAAAGATTGACGAAAATGATGTACCGAAATTCAATATCGTTCTCGCCGGTTTCCCGTGCCAGCCATTTTCTAACGCTGGCCTTAGAAAGGGTTTTGAAGACGCTAGAGGCACTATGTTTTTTGAAATCGCAAGAATTGTCAAAAAGCACAAACCAGAAATTCTCTTCTTAGAAAATGTTAAGGGCTTCAAAAATCACGATAAAGGCAACACTTTTAAGACAATTGCTAATATCCTAGACGAGATGGGATACAATCTTAGCGCTCAAGTCCTGAACGCAAGAGATTTTGGCGTACCGCAGAACCGCGAGCGTTTCTACATGATAGCATTAAAGCGCGAGAAGTTTGGCAAAGATACTTTCTTCGAATTTCCAGAGCCGCCTAAAACCAAAACTCGCCTCGGCGACATTTTAGAGAAAAATGTTCCGGAAAAATACACAATTTCAGACAAACTATGGGCTGGACATCAGCGTAGAAAGAAAGAGCATGAAGCCAAAGGAAATGGGTTTGGTTATAGCTTATTTAATGAAGATTCGGTTTATACTAGCACAATTTCGGCTAGATATTACAAGGATGGCTCAGAAATTCTAATCGAGCAAAAAGGAAAGAACCCGAGAAAACTTACTCCTCGAGAAGCGGCCAGATTGCAAGGTTACCCTGAGTCGTTCAAGATAGTGGTAAGCGACAATCAAGCATATCATCAATTCGGTAATGCAGTAGCTGTACCAGTAATTCGAGCGTTAGCAAACGCTTTGAAGCCATATCTGGAACAAGTAGAGTACGAAGGCGAAATAGTCGTATCACATCCGATTACGCAGGAAAAACTTCCACTATGATAAATTGGATGTATTTCCCTCAGACCCAAAAAATCGAACCTCATTTAATTGATATACTTGATGTATTTAAAAAGCATTCTTCCGAAATAAGCTCCGAGAACCATAAAGAATCAAACCTTATATCTGACGAGGTTCTACATATTCTTTCGGACGATTTAGAGAAAGCTGGGTACAATATCGAACGTTCAAAAAATCCGAAGACAAAATAAAAGTGCCCGTTCTTTTTGGCAAGAACGGTAAAGTTGATCTCAACTTTGAAGTTGATGGCTATTCGGAAAAACTAAAGACCGTCATAGAAGTCGAGGCCGGCAGAGCAGTTTCAAACTATCAGTTCCTAAAGGATTTTTACGAGTCCTGCATGATGCATGATGTTGATTATTTTTGCGTAGCAGTCAAAAATATATATCGCAATTCTAATGATTTTGATAAAGTTTGCGATTTTTTCAGAGCCCTTTACTCGAGTAATAGGCTCGAGATACCTTTAAAGGGAATCCTCGTTATAGGCTACTAACAGATATCTCACAGTATTGCTTTTTCTTTTTGTTCTGGATTGACGATATGTATCTCAATCGGTTGACTAAAATAGCTATTTTCAACCTCTTTTTCTTCTGGGAGCATCTCGACTAGCCACTGTGCGGATTTTAACTCTCCAGAAAGGGCATTTTTGACTATCGCGTTAACAATCGCTTCTTTTACTGTTCTGGATTTTTGACGATTAATTAAAGCTTTTAACTCAGGACTTTTAACTTCAGCAATTCCTTGATTCAAGACATCGTCAATGATTGTAGAAATATTTTTCGAGCCAGTTTTTCTTCCAACCTGCCTTCTCTCGTCAAAGCCTTTTTTAAATGGAACTAAATTATTTTGATTCATATTCCTATTCTATCCTTGTGTTTCTCCCTAACCTCTTCACTTGTTTAAAGTCCTCTACTTATTCATAGCCAGCCACTTATTGTAACGATCGGATAGAATGTCAGACCACCTGTCATACTCTTTATTAATCACTTCTAGAGAAATGTCATCGTTTTTATCCGTTATATCATCTTGATTGTTTAAAGTTTTAACCTTTGGCTGCACCATCTCTGGAAAAGACGCCCAAGCGGGCGATTTTTTATGCTAAACTCGAATTAATATGAGTAAGCGCATTTTTCTTTATTCCCATGGTTTTGGCACCCATGCCGACGACAACGGTCTTTTTAACCCTATCATTGATGCCTTTCCAGGCGTAGAGTATGCGCTTTTCCCTTACGACGATTGGAACCCGGACAATACCGTGGCGACGGCCGCAACTTTTACAAGTCGAGCTCAAAAGCTTCGCCAAAAATATACCAGGCTAAGGCAGGCAAATCCTAATGCCGAGATTAATCTTATTTGCCACTCGCAGGGCTGCATTATTGCCGCTCTTGCTCAGCTCGGGAATGTTTCTACCACCATCTTGCTTGCCCCAGTAATTAACTACGAAAGCGGAGACGAAGCCAGGCGAATAACTCTCGAAAATCCAAAATCCACCCCACAGCCAGACGGCAGCATCCTAAGAAAGCGAAGTGCTGGATACTACACTCTATTCTTGCCGGATTATTGGGAAGATTATGCTAATATCTCGGACCTACCCGACAAATACGACAATCTAGGCATAAAGACCAAATTAATTATTTTCGACGCGACAAAAGATACCGTTATCCCAAACAACAAAGATTACTCTCTACTAAAAAACGAAATCCAAATCGAGCATTTTGACCTAGACCATGATTTTGTCGAGAAAGACGGCTCGAGAAGCAGTATTATCGAAAGACTAAAGACATATCTTTAGCACAAGTGCTTTTTGGGCGTTTTTTTGGGGGGGTGATGGCGCCGCGGGGCGTCATTTTGCAGCAATAAAAAAATTGTCACGCTTCGCATCCGTGACAATAATTAATTACCCACTGCTTTTCCTTTCTCCGCTCTGGCGGCCTCTCAACTCGTCGCCCGAACGTTCTATTTATATTTTAGCGCAAGCATTTTTTTAGTCAACATTGACTTTTTTGGTTTTTATGTTTTAGTTTTCGGTCGTATTAACAGGGGTCGGCGCAGCATTTTCTATTGACTTTTTCTATTTTTATCGTGAAATATTTATGACAGATTTGTGCTTTTAGTTATTTTAACCTACAATAATCTAGACAGGAGGTTTTGTGGGAGAAGAAAAAACGAAGAAAAAACAAAGTTTCGCCAAAAAGATAAAGCAGCGCTGCGAGAGTTTTGCGAACAGCGCCAAATATGCGGTGGTCGGTTGCGCATATTGTTTGAAGCGGCCGAAATATACGGTTTTGTTCGCGATCTTGTTTTTCTGTTTTTTGCATTTTCTCACCTTCTTTAAGGACGGCGACGGTAACTGGCGCATTTTGTGGTCCGGCTTGACGGTGGGCGAAAAATTCAACATGCTAGAAAGAGTCACCATATCGACGTTCGGAAATTTCACCTCGCTTTACGGGCTGATGCTTGTAGCGCTAGCACTATTGCAGAGCATGGCGATTACGCTCGTCGTTTTCGCTTGGCGCAATCGACAAAAACGAGCCGCCATTGACGGCGTCGAGGCCGGCGGTGTAGCTTCTCTGCTAGGTTTTGCCGCGCTTGGTTGCCCGACCTGTGGCGTATCGTTCTTGATGCCCATCCTAAGCGCTATAGCCGGCGCGAGCGCAAGCATTTTGGCCGAGCGCATCAGTATCGTGCTAGCAATTGTCGCCTTTTTGTTGTTGCTTTACGCGATTATTAAACTTGGTTATACCGTGTACGTAATAGTAGGAAGTAGTAAAAGGAGAGAAAAATGAAACGCGGAATTAGAATCGGTGCGATCGTGTTGGTTTTTGGAGTTTTCGTCGCACTCGCGATCTATAATTCACTGAATCCTGGACCGAAAGTTACCGGAGTTTGGAACGATGCTATGACTATCGGCAATAAAGAGACGGCGAAACATCACTTTATTATGTATACCGACATTTTTTGCCCATACTGCGACAAGTTTTCGAATGCCGTTACGGCCAACTGGGACGATTTTAATAAAAAATACATCGAAGACGAGAATATTTTATTCGAGATTCGCGTGACTGACATTAATTATCTGAGCGGGCACTCAAACAATAGCCTGCCGGCTGCCGAGGGCGCCTACTGCGCAGCAAAACAGGAGAAATTCTGGGATTATTACCATGCGATTTTGGCGAAATTATACGAAGATTATCATTCGCAAGGCATCGGCGTCGATCGGACTTCTCCGCGCATTCCAGATTTGGAGACCGATTATTTTACAGACGCAGCCAATCGTGGCGGCCTAGATTACGATAGTTTTGCGACATGTATGCAAAATCACGAAACGAAAGACGAGGTCGAGAAAAATACCAACCGCGCCACAAATACAATTAGCAGTGGTGTGCCGTTTTTCGTGTTCGACAAGTTCAGTTATAATGGCTTCGCTGGCGACTGGGATGCGATGGAGGACTATAAGAACGTCGAGCTCCTAATGAAGGCCGGCCTGAAAACCAAATAGTTTTTGCTACATAAAAAATACCCCGCCAACTGGCGGAGTATTTTTTGCGCTTATTTGCGGATGATGTCCGAGACGCCTTTGAAATCGCTCGGTAGCATGATCACAGTCTTTTGAGACGGAGTCGAAGAAATCTTCTCGAGAGTCTGCAAAGTACGAATCTGCATACCACCCTCAGTATTCGCGAGCAAAGATGCAGCATCTGCGACAGCCTGAGCGGCGGATTTTTCACCTTCTGCAGCAATAATAGCAGCACGGCGTTCGCGTTCGGCTTCGGCTTGCTTCGCCATAGCGCGCTTCATATCGTTCGGCAATTCGATGTTTTGCAACTTAACATTCTCGATATCGATACCCCACTTATCGGTCTCTTTGTCGACGATTTCCTTGATCTGTGCGGAAATTTCATCGCGCTTGCTGAGTAATTCGTCAAGCTCGAAGTTACCCGTGATATCACGAAGTGCGGCCTGCGCAAAGTTTGTTGTCGCGTAGACATAGTTCGTGGTTTCAAGCAAAGCTTTTGCTGGCTCTAGCACACGGAAGTAAACGATAGCATCAACACCGACCGTGACGTTATCTTTTGTAATAACCTCTTGCTTCGGAACGTCGATAGGAGTCGAACGAACGTCAACACGCGTCATCGTTTCGAGAATCGGGATGATTACGTGCGGGCCAGGACCCAACATTCTGCTATATTTACCAAGGTTAAACACGACGCCGCGCTCGAATTGGCGGACGACTTTGATATTTGACAATATGATGACGACTACAATGAAAATTATAAAGCCGCCAAGGAATCCTAGTCCTTCCATTTTTCTCCTTTTATTATTTACTATCTGCCTATGCGGCCGATATTGCTATTATTATATAACTTTTTAAGCACAAAGAAAATGCCGCCGTTTTCACGGCGGCGGCGGCTTGGCTAAGTTGCCAGCAGGCGCATTTCGCGCAAGAGGAGATCATTGGCATCCGGAGCGAACTTCGGCTCCACGCCGAGATCCTTATCGTAGTCCCCACCATAGCGAACATAAAAATAAACCATGGCGCGCAGACGCTCGTACGGAATAGCAGCTTCAATCAGTTCGCCAAGAGGCGAGTTGTGATATGTCTCGTATTCCACGCCGATGTCCGGACGACAAAACTCGCGTTCCAGCGACTGAATCAGCTCGGAATTCCGCGTAGCCAGTATGCTTCGCATGTCATCGATGCCGATTACTACATATGATGCAGTCTCAGCAGTATCATCGATTAGGATTCCGTCGCCGTTCTCGCTGCGAAACGTCAAGATTTCATCCTCGCAATCCGGGCGAATCAACCTGCGAATCGTGCTTGCAGTCTCGCGGAAAAGGTTACCTGGCTTAACCTCGTAGATCTTATACATAGTACCCCCCTCTTACATATATTCGGATAGGAATAAAGCCGCCCAAAGGCGGGCGGCTTTACTACAAGGATGGTTAATGGCGGGCGCTCTTATGTCTCTTAGGCGCGGTAGGCGCTGCAGTGGCGGCCGGGGTGGCCGGAGCGTCGTCAGGCTTGTCCATGTCAAAAACTTTTCCGAAGTCAGTGTCATTTTCGTCCATGGACGGTTCGGGTTCTGCCGGAGCAGCCGGTGCCTTAGGATCGGAACTAGCGGGCGCTGCCGGAGCAGTTGGTGCAGACATTGCCGGAGCAGTTGACGCCTTGGGATCAGGATTAGCGGACGTTGCCGGAGCGGTAGACACCTTGGAATCGGGATTGGTGGGCACTGCCGGAGCAGTTGGCGCCTTAGCGTCGGGCTTCAGCTTTGCCACAGTCTCATCGACCACCTTAAAGATGTCGTCGTCGGCGCTGAGCTCGATCCAGAGGTAGCCCCAGCGGGCGTCCCTCCGTGCCAAAACATGGCCGTGAATCCAGAGCTTGAGCCGATCAGCGAGCCGGTCAGCGAGCTCAGGGATGGTTCGCCACTCTGCGAAAACCAGCAGTGCGTTCTTGTCGAACACGCCGACCACTGTCGGCAGCTGATTGTCGGAAACGACGAAGGGCACGTCCATGCGGTCAACCACGCCGAAGTTCGCAACGCCCGGCTTTACGTCGAGCATATCTACACCGGTCATGGTCTTGCCGGAGGCGTCGATGGTGATGGTGATGGGCGCATTAATGGTAGGCTTACTGCCGCTCATCATGGCTTCTACGGACGTAAATGCGATTGTAATGACTTCCTGGGTGGTTACGAGCTTGTATGCTTTCTCCATACTTTCTTCCTCCTTGTTAAGGTACATCCTCTTTCGAGGACAGGTTTAGTGGCGCTCCGGATATCGAAGCGTCTCGGATTGTACTTCGCGAAAACCACTTGTACTCTTTTATTGTATCATACAATTGCTTTTTTGTCAATACTATTATGCGATTCTGCAACATTATTAGCTTCTGAGGTGTTACAATAGATTATATGGGTCGAATTTTTGCGTTGGAAGATTGCCGAGACATTGAACGAATCGGTACGATGTGTATGTATTTGGCTGTTCTAAAGCGTGCAAACTTACCTGTTGTTCCGGGCTATGTAATTCCAGCCAACTGCGAGCTTGAAGATGGGCTTAGTAATGAGCTTTTGCGGAAATTCGAACTTCTAGATTGCGAGAGCGTGATTTTGCGCACTTCTCCGCTTTCTCTGGATTTGGACGGGGAGGCATTGCGGAATGTCAAACGGGAAGCCCTAATTGATGCCGTGAAATATCTGCAAAAAAATGTCACCCGAAGAGGGCGGCGAGCGGCGATTCTGATGCAAAAAAATCTCAACGCCGAGATTTCAGGCACGGCGCACACCATAAACCCGGTCACGAACGATTCGGACGAGTATCTGATCGAGGTACATCTCTGGATGAACGATACCGTCTTGGGCGGCGCGAGTGATCCGGATATTATCATAGTTAATCGCCGAACGGGTGCGTTGGTTTCCGAGAGTGACGAGCTGAATTGCACCTTGCTGAGCGCCAAACAGATTGAGATGTTATTCACTGCGCTACGAAAAATTGAGAAATATTCTACGGTCGCGCTAAGCATCGATTGGGCGATAGATAATGGAAAGCTGTTCATTTTGCGTGTCAGGCCGATTAACGAGAAAACGAAGGAGAGATATCATGAGCTTAATTACGACTAGTGTGTTTCTGCGCAAAGATAACAAGATTCTGCTAGGATTGAAAAAGCGAGGTTTCGGCGTAGGTAAGCTGATGGGGATTGGTGGAAAAACGGAGACCGGCGAGAGTATTGAGGATGCTGCGAAGCGGGAGCTTTTTGAAGAGGTCGGCGTACGAGCGACCAAAATGGAGCGTATGGCAACGATTATATTCAATAATCTGCACTACCGCGGCGAGGTGGAGCGCTTGCCGATGTATGTTTTTATCGCGACAGAGTGGGAAGGCGAACCGCAAGCCAGCGACGAGATGGAGCCACAATGGTTTACGCTGTCGGACATTCCATATAATAAAATGTGGCGCGATGCGCAAGTTTACCTGCCGGAGATTCTGCGCGGGAAGAAAATCGAGGCACAGTTCGAATACAACGAGAGTAATGATTTTACGGATTATTGGCTGCATGAAACGCCGGCCAAGATTTTGGCGCAACTCGACGACGAAAAGCTAGGTTTCAAAAAAACAGACGTCGACAGCCGCAGTAACTGCCGAGTAGCGGCGCGAGCAGTGCTGATTGACAAGACGGGGCGGGTTGGACTGATGCGCACGAAGGCGAATTATTATCAGGTGCCGGGCGGCGGCGTGGACGACGGTGAGCTGATTGAGACTGCCTTACTGCGCGAAATCGCCGAGGAGGCTGGCTACCAAGCGTCGGTGATATATCCACTGGGAAAAGTGATCGAAGATAGACATTTCAAGCCGCTCCATCAGGTGGACTATTACTATTTGTGTCGAGCCGAGAAATACGTCGGCCAGAGTTTGACGCAGGACGAGATTGAGAAAGGTCTAGAACTGGTTTGGTTCGACGATATCGATTCCGCGCTCAAGGCGCTCGAGAATAAGGATTTGCGCATAGAATTGCCGAAAGAAAAAATCGCATTTATTTGTGCGCGAGACATTGTAGCCGTCACGGAGGCTCGCCGGATTTTGAATTTGCGCAAAATCGGAGGGGCTAGCCTGAAAGGTCGCCATGAGTAATCGGATACCGCTAGCCGAGCGAATGCGGCCGCAAAAATTGGACGAAGTAGTCGGTCAGGACGAAATTATTGGCGACGGCAAGATTCTGACGGAAATCGTGCGAAAACAGGAGCCGGTGAATATTATTTTTTGGGGGCCGCCAGGAACTGGCAAGACGACGCTAGCGCGGATTATTGCGCGGGAATTTAATGCGGAGTTTATCGAGATTTCGGCCGTCACGAACGGAAAGAAAGATGTCGAACACGTAATCGAAATTGCGAAGCAGAACTGGAATTTGAAAATACGGACCGTTCTGTTCGTGGATGAGATTCATCGTTTCAATAAGGCGCAGCAGGACGCTTTTCTGCCGCACGTTGAAAGTGGGCTGATTACGCTGATTGGCGCTACGACCGAGAATCCGAGCTTCGAAGTGATTTCGCCGCTTTTGTCGCGAAGCCGAGTCGTGGTCGTGAGCGCGTTGAGCAAGGATAATATTAAGGAGGTTTTGCGGCGAGCGATCAAGGCCGAAGGTGCCGAAAAAAGGATTACGGAAGATGCGATTGATTATTTAGCGGAACTATCTGGCGGCGATGCGCGCTCTGCACTTGGCGATTTGGAATTGGCGCTTAGCTTGTCTGATAAAATCGACGTCGAGCAAGTGCGCGAGGCGGCCGGTCGCAAGGTGCCAGGCTACGACAAGCAAGGAGACAAGCATTACGATAATATTTCGGCATTTATTAAATCGATGCGCGGAAGCGATCCGGATGCGGCCTTGTATTACTTGGCGCGAATGGTTCAGGCGGGCGAGGATCCGAAGTTTATTGCGCGACGAATGGTGGTTTTTGCTAGCGAAGATATTGGGCTGGCCGGAAATGGCGCGCTCGGACTGGCGCTTGATGCATTCATGGCCGTTGAGCGAGTCGGCATGCCAGAGGGCGGCATTATTTTGTCGCACGTGGCGGTCGCCTTAGCAAAGGCAAAGAAATCGCGTGAGTCGTACGATGGTTGGGCGAGGGCTCAGGCTTTGGCGAGCCGAACGATGGGCTTGCCGGTGCCGATTTGGCTACGAAATGCGCCGACAAAATTAATGAAAGATTTGGGTTTTGGGCAGGGGCAAAAATGGGAGGCCGGCTTCCATCTGGATAAAAATTATCTGCCCGACGAAATTAAAGATGAAAAAATCCTCTAGAATTCGAGGATTTTTTCGCGCGACTTGAGGCCGGATTTAATGCTCACGGTGCTTTTTGCGATTCCGAAATGGTCAGCAACTAGCTCAATGAGCGCCTTGTTCGCTTCGCCGTCGTGCGCCCTGGCGTTAAGGAAGGCGACGTAGCTGCCGTCTTCCTGCTGCTCTAGGCGCGCGCGGTTTTTACTGCCCGGCTTGACGCGGACTTTAATGCTTGCCATAAATCACTTGGTTTGCATGCAACCAGCCGTCCAGCGAGCCACCATCGAGATACTCGCCCTGGATTGGCATGACGAAAATCTTATCACCGTCTTTAATGTGGCTGATAATCGGATCCGTGATGAGATATTCTTGATCTTTAGGGCCGAAATTATTGTCGCGGCAATATTTGACGATGCGCTGAAGCAGTTTTGGCGACATGATGTATTTACTGATGTTAATTAAGTTGCTCGGGGCGTTTTCGCGTTTCGGTTTTTCGTAAATGCCCGTCAAGACGCCGTCATCGACTTTCAGAACGCCAAACTTTTCAACATCGTCCATGGAAATTTCGGTAGCCAACATGGCGGAATCATCGACGGTTTTTACTAGCTCCATCATACGAGCCAAATCCGACGAGCCATCCGCATTGTAGCTAAAATCGTCGCCCATGAGGATTGCGGTCGGCTCATCGATGCCGAATTCCTCGACAACCTGAGCTACCGGCTCAGCGCTGCCGTAGCGTTCGTCAACATTTTTCTGCGCATAGAAATGGATACGCACGCCTTCGCGGTCGGTTTTTGCGAGCTCGACACGATCGGCCTTGCCTCGTGCAATGAGGTAATTGTCGAGCTTCTCATTTTCCTCGTAATATGCGCGAATCTGCGAGAACGGCTTCTCGTCGATAACAATATAAATATCCTCGATGCCAGCCTTTGCGCAATCCTCAACCACATAGTCCACGAGTGGGCGATTACCGATTGGCAGCATAGCCTTTTCAATTACCTTCGTAACTGGAAGGCGGCGCGTACCCCAACCAGCTACCGGCACGATAGCTTTCTTGATTTGCATGATATATCTCTAATATGTTTGATATATTATAACATACATTTTTGTATTTGTATAGTGCTGCTATTTCAGATCAATGATTGGCGGCAGCCACTGCGCGTCAGGTTCTTCGCCCGCCAAGAGCGTAATAGTAGATGCGAGGTTGGCCAGACCAAAATCGCCGTCGGCTAGCTGGTATTTTTGCGCATTCTTGGTTTCGTCGACAAAAATGCAAGGAACACGGTTGGTAGTGTGTGAAGTTTTTGGGTTACCCTGCTCGTCCGCAAGTTCCTCCGCGTTTCCATGATCGGCCGTAATGACCGTAATGCCGCCGAGCTTATTTACTTCTTCTACAATGCGCTTAATCGAGATATCGATAGACTCCATCGCGTTGATGGTTGGCTCCATTTCAGCAAAATGTCCGACCATATCTCCACCAGGATAATTAATGCGCAAGAATTTATATTTGTTGCTCTTAATAGCATCAACTAGTTTGTCGGTAATTTCGGCACTCTTCATCCATGGACGAGTATTAAACGGTTCAAGATAAGATGCAACCTCTTCCTCGACTTCGCCCTCCGGCACAACATAGCTATTGCCGTTGAAATAATACGTAATATGACCGAATTTAACGGTTTCCGAAATTGCGTATTGCTTGATGCCGCGCTCCGCCAAGTGCTGAGTTAGGGTATGACGGAATACCGGCGAGCCAACTAGAACGTGTTCTGGAACATGCAAATCCTCATTATATTCAGTCATGCCAGCAAAATAGATGTCCGGGCGTTCGCCGCGATCAAAATGATCGAAATCGTTGTAAGTGAAAGCTTGCGCCATTTCCACTGCGCGGTCCGCGCGGAAGTCGATATAAATAAGAGCGTCGCCGGTGCGAATTTTGCCGATAGCCTCACCATTTTCCGCAATGACGAATGGTGGCATATATTGATCCTGAAGACCTGGGTTTTCCTGGCGATATGTCTCGATTGCTTCTGTAGCCGACGCAAACTGGCGGCCTTCGCCCTGTACGGACGTACGCCAACCGAGCTCAACCATGCCCCAGTCGTTTTCATAGCGGTCAGCTGTCATAACCATACGCCCGCCGCCGGAGGCTATCTTGTAATCCGGATTGCCTAAGTCGGCAACAAGTTTCTCGAATCGTTGAATATATTTAGGCTCGCTTTGCGGCGGAACGTCGCGACCGTCAATTAGCGCATGTACGCGAATATGCTGAATGCCGTCTTTTTGCGCCCGGACGACCATTTTTTCGAGATGATCGGTGTTCGAGTGAATATTACCGTCACTATATATACCCATAAAATGTAGCGTGGAACCGTTTTTCGTAACCTTAGTTACGATGTCTTTCCAGGTCTGAGTATCAAAGATTTTTCCGGTATTTACGGCGTCTTCCACGGCCGCACTGCGCTGCAAAACAATTTCGCCAGCACCCATAGCGTTGTGACCGACTTCACTATTCCCCATGTCGCCGTCAGGTACGCCAACATACTTGCCCGCTGCGCCTAGCTTTGCGCATGGATATTTTTGCATTAAATCGTTTAATGTTTCTAGATGCGCCTGTTTTACAGCGTTGTGCTCTGTTTCATCAGAAAGGCCAACTCCGTCCATTACGACAAGGACGATTGGACCATCATAATTTAACTTACTCATGCTCATATTGTAGCATTTTCAGCGCCCTTCCATTGACACGTTTTATGTTGACTTTTTAGTTGTTTTGTGATATAATTTAGATATATGCGTTTGATTTCCCAAAAAGACATCAAAAAAGCTAGCCAGACTCTCGAAGAGGGCGGTATTTTGGGCGTGCCGACCGAGACCGTGTATGGGCTCGCCGTGCGTGCAGACAATAATTCTGCCATCGAAAAGCTATTGAAGCTAAAGGAGCGCTCTTTTACTGGTGAAAAAGCACTGACTCTGATGCTTTGCGACGTAGAACAAATGCGCGACTATGCCGAGATTAATAGGCAGAAGATGAATTTTGCGAGACATTATTTCCCCGGCGAATTAACCGTAGTTTTACCGAAGCAGAAAAACTTCAAGCATTTCTATTTTGATAATCGAGACACCATAGGCATTAGAATTCCAGACCACGAATATATGCTAAATCTTATTCGCGAAAATGGGCCACTTTTAGTCACAAGCGCCAACCCGCGCGGCGAAGAGCCTTGCAAAGATGCGCAAGAACTAAAGCAGCGCATGCCAGAGATTGACGCAATCGTGCGCGGTACTTGTGGCGGTTCGTTGCCATCGACCGTGATCGATCTTTGCAGCAATGAGCCAAAGTCGCTACGTCAGGGCGGACTCTTGATCGTGCGCTACTAGCACGACGAAACGAGCGCCAAAACGAAGTTCACTTCTTCTTGGAAGTGGATTTTTTGTCTTGTGGCTTTCTTGGCGTGCGGGTCGAGCTGCTACTGTTGGCTTTTTTGGATGAATTATTTTTAGCGCTAGAGACGGCACCCTTCTTCGAGCTTGTTTTAGTAGTTGGATTGCCAGACGGCTCCTGATCGGCCGGATATGCAGAAATGAAACTTTTCGTCTTCATGTCGTATTTTGGCAAGAGTTGCTGGTTTTGAGAAACCCATTCCGCGGCCTCCATGGTTCGGCCAAATTTCGTCAATTTAGGGTCGCAGACTTTCTTTAGCGCCTCAATCGCCTTATCGACATCCTTCTGTTGTCTGCGGCGATATTGTACAGCGTGCTGCTCGCCCCAAGCATCAATAATTATCAGACAGTCCGTCTCGAAAACCGAGTCGATGCTGCGACGCTCTTTGAAAACCGCAAGAATGTCGTAAACATCAACGATATGCAGCGAATTACGGTTAAAACTGATTGCGAACGGCGTAATAGTAACGTAGCGATCGGTATATTCTACGTCGGCATGACTGTGACCATAAACTAAGGCCGCAGCATCCTCTACCGAGCCAGCACGACGAAAGATTTTTTCGTTCATAGGGACGATTAGAAGGAGGATATTTTTTATTAAAAAGATTAGTCCTATCGCGAAGAAAATAACCGATAAGACGATGGTCAGAACATCTTTTTCATCGGCCCGAAAAACACTGTAATAAATCGAGAACGCAAAAATCACCACTGCTAGCAAGGACAACAAAAAGGTTTTTAGGCGAGCGAGGCGAACTTTTCGAATAATATTTTCATTTGTCATATTTTAATTTTATCACTCTGCTATAAAAAATATAGTGGCTCGGAAAATACGAAAGGACGCCCGAAGACGTCCTTTCTCGCTGCTACGCGCCCACCCTGGGGCACATTGTTTTGTTTTAATCCGCTGTTTATTTTTGTTTTCAGTCTCCACACTGTCCACTTTGTCAGTGGAACCCCGTGAAGCGTACCAGCTTGTATTTATTTAATCAAAATTAAGCTTGAGCGTCAATATAAAAAGCGTTGTATTTTTTACTATTTTGTCAAAACAGCGTCGTTATATTTCAGGCTATTATTTCCAGTGACGTTCAACTTGGCGCCATCGGCTTTTGTCCCAAGAATAATCGTAGAATTCTCCACAACGAAAGTGCCGGATTTAACATTTCCTTCGCTCGTATCTTCCATCGTGAAGGTGCCGTCCGATTTGAGGATAATTTTGACAGTCGCGCCGCCGTCAAGTTTCGCTGAGTAGCCACCATATGCAACTGTATAATCGCCAACTTTAATGCCGGCACTGATGCGCTCCGCTTCGCTTTCGGCCTTAGCTTTCTCTTCGGCCGCCTTCTTGTCTTCGGCTTCCTTCTGTTTTACGGCGTAGCGATCCGAGATTTCACCCGATACGCTCTTCTCGATGTTATCGTTGATTGGATTATATTCACCGCTTTGCACAAGTTCTTTAATGCTCGGGTAAATCTTTTTCATGTTCAGCTGGTAAGTATCGAGCTCGGGGCTAATTTCTACGTAATTTTCGTGCAGACTCAGCAGGCTGGCGTCCGTAGTTGCATTAATGAAGACTGGATTGCTAGAGCCAGAGATAATATCGCTAACTTTAACATAGCGACCATATTCCGTATCGCTACCATTATAAAGATACCAGGTCGGCTCGGGCTTGAGATTTGGCTGCGCCTCCTCCCCTTCAGTTTCCTCGATCGGATAAAGCAAGACTAGGCGCGCGTTGTTGTAGCTGTCGCTCGCAATCACTTTTTGCTCAGCATCGAGATAGAGAATTTGAGTTTTTGCTGAGACTGAAGTGGTGTAGTTTAGTAAGATTTCCGGCGTGCCGTCGTTCATGAAATCTATGGCGCTCAGGACCGGCGAGTTCGTGTCGGTTAGCTCGTTGCGTTCCGTGAAGTATTTCGCGTAGGCGTCACCCCATTCTGAGCTTGTCGTCTCATCGTCATGGTCTTCTTCTTTTGCGGCCTCTGGTTCTTTTTGCTTCTCCGGTTCAGCCTCGTCATGCTTCGGAAATAGCAGCATTCCGGCAACAAAACCTACTAGGATTGACGCAACGACAATAGCGCAAAAGATTAGCGGCATTTTGCTTTTTGCTTTGCGTGATTTATTTTTCGCATCAGAAAGATTGCGATTCTTTACTCCACTCTCACTCTTCATAAGAATATTGTAGCACGAGCGAAAATTTCTGCGGGCATTATTCTTCGTCTTCGAAGTATTCGGCATCCTCGCCGAGCGCAAGAATAGCGTTTCGCTCGCCGAGTTGATATTTTTCATGATGCGCGCGATGCTTCGTTTCTTTGACGTCGAGCGTAATGACCGGCAGTTCTTCGTCGGTTTCCTCTACAGATACGGTTTCGGCCTTTTGCGTGTCAATAATTTTGCGCAAAGCGCGGAGCACTTCCGTCAAGCCTTGATGCGCCGACGATGAGATTGTCATAATTTGCGCATCGGGGTTTTGGGCTAGAATGGCATCTTTTTGCATATCGATAATTTCCGCGTCGACGCCTTCGGTTTTCGTAAGCGCAACAATTTCTGGACGAGACGCTAGGTCGCTGGAATATTTTTCAAGCTCACGGCGAATATCGGCGTAGGCCTTTCCAGCATCATCGTTATAGACATCAATAAGATGGAGCAGGACTTTCGTGCGTTCGACATGGCGCAAGAAGCGGTCGCCGAGACCTTTGCCGTCCGAGGCACCCTCGATCAAGCCAGGAATGTCCGCAATGAGAACCGATTTATCGTCGACGCGCGCCACGCCAAGATTTGGCGTAATGGTCGTGAATGGATAATCGGCGATTTCTGGCGTAGCATTACTTACGACTGACAAAAAGGTCGATTTGCCAGCGTTCGGAAAACCAATTAAGCCAACGTCGGCCAATAGCTTCAATTCAAGCTCAGCATCATAGCTTTCGCCAGGGTTGCCCAACTCGGCAATACGCGGGGTTTGACGCGTAGACGAGCGAAAATGCCAGTTGCCGTAACCACCATCGCCGCCATGAGCGACAATCGCGCGCTCGCCGTCATAGGTGAGATCCGCAACGATTTCGCCGTCGCGTTTTACGACGGTACCGATTGGCACTTTCACCTCGAGGTCTTTTCCGGATTTGCCGCTGGATTTTTGCCCGGAGCCAGCCTTACCATCCTCGGCAATAAGTTTGGGTTGAAAGCGAAAATCTATCAAAGTGTCGGAGTCTTTACTGGCAACAAAAACTACGTCGCCGCCTTTGCCGCCGTCACCACCGTCCGGGCCGCCCTTCGGGATGTAGATTTCATGGCGAAAGGAAATTGCGCCATTGCCGCCCTTGCCGGCCTTGATATAAACTTTCGCTGTATCAACAAACATATTTCTATTATATCATATTTTGGCGTTTTCGCCAGTAGTACGGTGTTATTTCTTGCCGTAAATATAGTTGAAGTTCATAGCGTCACTCCAACTGATATTCGATTGATACACGTGGTTGAATTTACCGTTCGGGCCGGCGTAGTTCATTTCTTGAATCGTAATGTATTCACCTTCAACAACACCGACAACAACGCCAACGTGGCCATAGTAGCCGCTAGTGGTCTGAAAAACGGCGCCATAGGAAGGAGTGCGGCCAATATGATAGCGGCCGCCGAGCGTTGCCGTCCAAGCACGCGCATTTCCGAGCACACCAGTCGGCAACCAGTAATCTTCGCCCATGTTATTTCTGCGCCACCACCAGGCAAACCAAGTACAGTTACCGAAGGCGCCAGGGTTGCTCTGCCAGCGGGTCGAATTATAAACGCCAGCCCAATAACCATAGCTACCAACCTCAGCAATATTGCGGCGCATACCAGAGTTACCATAAGAGCGATAGCTCGGTGTGCCGCCCGTCGTGCGCGGCGCAACATAGACCGGTTTCGGCGGAACGTATTCTGGGCGCTCTTTTTCCGGCAAGACGCCGTTAGGCAAAATAATCTGCGCATCCGTAGTCAGCGACGAGTTTTCAAGGTCGTTATATGCGATAATCTGCTCTTTGTCGGAGCCGTATTTTTCCGCCAAAGAATCAAGCGTGTCGCCGTTTTTGACCTTATATACGATGCCCGCCACGCTCGGAATACTAATAGTACCGCCAACCGTGAGGTTTTCGTTCTTCATGCCGTTACTCCAGCGAATCTGATCCTTAGTAACGCCAAAGCGATTCGCGAGAGATTCGACAGTGTCGCCTTCTTGGACAACGTAAGAAATGATACCGCGCGTCGTGTCGCCGATATCGATGATTGTTTGTTTTTCCGGCAAAGCGGACGAATTCGTCTCGGTCGTGCCAGTTGTTTCATATAGGCTGTTGACGGTGACGTAGTTTTCACTTATGAGCGTTGCGCTCGGCAAGGCCAAGGAATTGGAGATGTTGGCCGCCGTGTATGATTCGGAGACTTGGTCGGCAGTTATAACAAAGCTGGAATCCTCCAAGCCAGATACGATTGGCTCCTTGACAGTTTCGGAATCGTTCCGAGAGCCAAAAAACATCAAGCAAAAAATTGCCGCAAAGCCCAATACGTAAGGAAATACTCTTGAGAATAAAATTTGAAATCGTTTCATAATTTGAGAATAACGCTGCGATTCATATCGCCCCACCACAGCGTAGCATATTGCAAAAAATGCGTAGTACGCTGTCTATATTATAGCATGACCGCAATTTTTCTACAAATAGCCACACATGACCTTGCAGTATTTCTTGATATTCTCATTATGCTCGGACTCCGTTTTGGCATAATACATTTTCTGGTCGTCGCCGGTCAGAAAGTACAAATCGTCCGTATCGGTCGGTTCCGCTGTCGCCAGTAGAGCACCCTTGCCCGGGCTGGAAATAGGGCTTGGTGGCAGACCGCTACATTTGCGCGAATTCCACGGACAGCCAATGGTATTCAGATAGGACATGTCTGTTTTGTCGCGATTTTCCGTAGTTAAATCCGCCGCATAGCCAATCACCGCGTCGGAGCCGAGTGGGATTTTTCGATTCAGACGAGTGAGAAAAACCTGCGCAACGTGCGACATATCGCCCGGGATTGTGCCAGATTCGCGTTGAACCACCGAGGCGAGATTTATCCCTTCGTAAAGGCTGAGGCCGAGCGCAGCAAAACGCTGTTCCAGATTTTCTTGCGCGATTAGTTTTTGAAGTTCGTCGAAAGTGCGCGTCAAGATATCTTCAACCGAGGCGGAAGTATAAAATTCGTAAGTCTCGCCGTAGATATAGCCTTCGAGCGAAGCGTTTTCCGGCTTACCCTTGAGTGCCGGATGGTCGTAGTTTTTCGCAAAAGCAGCCTCGATTTCGTCATCCTTGTAGCCTTGAGCCTTGAGGCGTTTTTTCGCATCCATAATCGTGCCGCCTGGCAAGAAAGTAATGCGAAAAGTTGGCGATTGCGCGCCCGTATCGAACATTTTGGCGAAATCTTGGACCGACATGTGATTATTGACCGAGTAGTCGCCAGCTTTGATAAGCATACCCTTCCCCTCCGTTGCCATGTAGAGGCGGTAAATTAGCGCGGATTTGATGAGCTTTTTCGACTCGAGTGATTCAGCGACGGATTGGACGCTGCTACCTTCGGCTACGTGGAAACTTTCGTAGGTGCATTTGTCGCCGGTGCACTGTTCGGCACTTACCGCCGAAAGTGAGCTTTTATACCAAATCGTCAGCGCGCTCGCCGCAATTAGGCCGATGAGTAAGATTATTAGCACGAAGAAAGCGATGACACGGCCGATGCCGAGTTTACGTTTTGGCATATTATTCTCCTTTTAGTTCTTGTTCGAGTTGCTGAAAATTGGCACTTTCAAGAAAATCCTGCAGAATTAGTGCCGCCGCTTCGGAATCCACCTTGCCTGCCGCGCGATCTTGGCGGCTGATTTCGTGACGTTTGCCACCCAAGAGAGCCTCCGCTTGGACCGAGGTGAGGGACTCGTCTTGAAATTTTACCAGAGGTGGTTTTTGGTTATGCTTGACAAAATGCTCTTTTAGTGCTATAATGAAAGAGTATACCCACTCAGTTTGAGCGGTTGTTTCTCCTTGGCTGTTTCTCGGTTGGCCGGCTACGATTAGGTCGGCTTTTTCGAGGCGGAATTGTTTAGCGATTTCTGTAAATTCACCGCCGTCAACCGGAATCATGCCGCGCGGAATAGCTATGCGAACGTTCGTGTCCGCATATGCTACGCCGATGCGTTTTTCGCCGATGTCCAGTGCTAGAATGCGCATTACTCAACCGTTAGCTCGATTTGGACCTTGTTTTCGTCATTCGGGACGCGCATCACCCACGGATATGAGCGCTCTACGTCAACTTTGTCGACGCCGTTAATCGAGAGGAGAATGGTCTGAACTTTACCGATTTTTTCGCCATAGGATTTTTCAGCAATCATCGCTTCGTCGACTTTCGGACCAATTTTTGTGGTGGATTTGAGCTTTGCGCTCTTGACACCGTTTTCGTCTTTGTAGCTTTCGATGAAGGCGAAATTTTGATCAGACTCGGCGCTGACGCCGGTCGAGTAAATCATCTGAGTCTGATCGTTGGCGATTTTTTCGTTCAACTTGGCGGTAATGAACTTTTCGAGGTCGCCGCGAGAGACAGCAAGCATGCTATAGCTAAGCTCTTTGATGATTTTCGGAGTGACATCGTCGGCAACTTCCTCACCGATATTTGGCGAAGTTGTCAGTTTTGCGTCAGACGAGGCAAAACTGTTTTTCAGCAGAACGTACTCGGCGCCGAAGCTCTCGGCGAGCTCGTCGCGCATTTCTGAATCGCTTGCCACCACGAGTGTTTCGTCGGCGTTGCGAACATCCTGCTCTGAGACTTGCTTGACAATTTTGCTGCTGCCGCCAGTAATTGCCGTTGGGTTGTAGATTACGATTTTGTAGCTGCTATTGATGGCGGCGGACCATTTCGTCGATTGTTCTTCGGAAATATTGTAGCTTTCGCCGTTCTCGTTTGCGGAGATAGTGATGCGATCGGAAGTAATGTCGCTAGTGGTCGGACATGCGCCATTCTCGATTAGATCCTTGACTTTGCAGTCGAAGTACTTCGACAAGTCACCAATCGATACCCTGATAGAGCCGCCATTGGTCGCACGATAGCTCTTGTCACCGTAAATAAATGAGGTGCCTTCCGGGATAGCGACGCTTATTCCGCGTGCCATGTCTTCATATTTAATGTTGGTACCCTTCGGAATTTTAATTTGTATCTGACCGCTGGCTTTTGAGCCTTTGTCCACCGAGCCAGTAGCGTCAAATTGAGCCTGCGCAGTCTTTTTCACCGTCTTGCGCTCAACGAAAAACACGCCATTATTTGGGTCGGCTTGGTCGGCATTCTCCGTAAAAGTGACGCGTTCCGAGAAGTTCGAGCTAGTTGCTTTGACGTGGACGGCGATTTTAACCGCTGGCGCAATCTGTGTAGCCCAGAAAATTATCCCGATTAGCGCACAGGCCGCAAGAGCCCCGCCAATAATCCAGCCGCGAATCTTTTTGAAATCCGGGACTTTTTTAGCCTTCGGCTGATTGTCTTTGACGTCGCGCGAACGGGTAGCACGCTCGGCGCTTGCTGTTTTTTCTACTGCGCGAGAGCCCTTCGCGGCAGTTTTCTCCGAGTCTTCTGGTTCTTTTGTGTCGCTCACCTCATCGGCGCTTTCCTCGATGACGGTCGTTTTGCGGGCGGCCGCCTTAGCGGTGCTTGACTGGACTTCCGGCTCTTCGATGTTTTCTTCGGCGTCTTTTTCGGATTCAGCAGTTTTTTGAGCGACGACTTTTTCGTCGAGTTCTTCTGCATCAAGATCTTTTGGTAGCTGCGGTTTGCTCTGGAGACTCTTGGCGGTTGGGATTTTTACCGCGGCGGCGAGTTTAAGAAGCGACTCGTCAGTAGTAATGAGGACGATAGCTTTATCGTCTTTTTTGGCAGTTTTGGCGATAAGTTTGAAATTTACCGCGCTGCGCAACACGCCCGCCTTTTTGGGCGGAACTAAGGCAACGATTTTATTCTCGGCTTTTTGAATATTGCCAAGAATATCCGTAATATCATCGTTGGGCTCTATGTAGATGACATCTTTTTTATTCATAAGCCAATTATACGAAAATGGCGCAATTATCGCAAATCTATGCCGCTTATGCTAGAATTATTAAGTAATGGGTTTATTTGGTAATAAGAAAAAAGTCGAGAAGCCAAGCGAGAAAATCGAAATGATTTCGAGTAGTTCGGTTGCGACTACTGATTCGCACGGTAAACTAAATGAACAGGTCTTGAAGTACATTCACGAGGGCGTGATTATTGTCGATAGCAAGGGGATTGTACTGCTGGCGAATCCGGCGGCAGCGAAGCTGTTTGGGCGCAGCATCGAAGAGATTGAGGGATTCAGTTATGATACGTCGGTTAGCATCCTGGACAAAAACGGGAACGCCGTGACGGACGAGAACAACCCAATCGGTTTTGCGCTAAAAAATAAGCAATTTGGCGAGACGCGCGATTTCGATTTGGTGACGCTCGATAGCAACAAAACGACGCCAGTCTCTATTATCATCGTGCCGGCCGAGGACGAAAACAATAACCTAATTATTACTTTCCGCGATATAGCTGAGGAGCTAAAGAAGGAGGCCGAGCGAAATGATTTTATTTCGACGGCCAGCCATGAAATGCGCACGCCGGTGGCGAGCATCGAGGGATATTTGAGTCTGGCGATGAATCCGTCAACTGCGACGGTTGATCAACGCGCGATGGAATATTTGACAAAGGCGCATGAGGCGTCGAAGCATTTGGGGCATCTTTTTCAGGACTTGCTAGATACGACCAAGATGGATGAAAGCCAATCACACGCGCGAATGGAGCCGGTCGAACTCGTGTCGCTGACGAAACAGATTGCGGACGGGCAGATTCCGAATATTTCAGCGAAAGGTCTCGGCTATCAGTTTGGTAGTGCGAATTTGGATCAGACTTTGGGCGGTTCACGCATGATTGACCAGTTGATTTATACGAACGTGGACGTCAATTATTTGCGCGAGATTATCGACAATTTGCTAGAGAACGCGATTAAATACACGCCGGACGGTTGGATTACCGTGAGCGTGAAGGCTGACGACAGAAACGCGCAGATTATCGTGAAAGATACCGGTTTTGGTATTCCGCGCGACGAGATTTCGCATATTTTCCAGAAATTTTACCGCATCGATAATAGCGATACGCGCGAGATTGGTGGGACGGGCTTAGGGCTATATTTGGTTAAGCGACGAGTCGAAGCCATGAATGGTCGCATTTGGGTAGAGAGTGAGCCGGGCAAAGGTTCGAGCTTCTTCGTGTCCTTCCCTAGGATTTCTGCCTCGGTTTATAGGCAGCAACGGTTTGCGATGGACAATCAGGCTATGATTCAGACACGTCCGCAACAAAAATCCGCACAAGATAACTTAGTTGCGCAAATTATCGCTGGCGCAACGCCTGGAAACCCGACACCAACTGCGCAAATTACGCCAAATAACCAAATTCAGAGCGCTGCACAAGCCGCCGTTTCGCAAATGGGGCCGGCGCCAAGTCAGCCAGCCGCCACAACACAGCCGGCCGCCACAACGCAGCCTTCAACTCCTACTGTCGCGCCAGTTCAACCTAGCACTCCAGCACAGCCATCAACTCCTGCAGTTTCGCCGGTTCAGCCTAGCGTCCCAGCACAGCCGCCAGTGCAGCCCGCCGCCGCGCCAAGCCCGACGCAAAACACTAATGATTTTCAAAATCCGACCGCGCCGGTCGCGATGTAGATTCTAGAAATTTAAGCACAGGCATTATATAATGGAGGTAGTATGCCAAAGATAATGTTAGTTGAAGACGATAAGTCTTTACGAGAAATATATAGTATCAGGTTGGTGGCAGAAGGCTACAATATCGTGTCAGCCAACGACGGCGAGGAGGGACTCCAAATGGCCGTCGAGGAAAAACCGGACCTCATCATTTCTGACGTGATGATGCCGAAAATTTCTGGCTTCGATATGCTAGATATTTTGCGCTCTACGCCTGAAACCGCAAATATTAAAGTCATCATGATGACGGCGCTTTCGAGCGACGAACAACGCCAGCGCGGCGAGAATTTGGGCGCGGATCGCTACTTGGTGAAATCCCAGGTCGGCATCGAGGATGTCGTAAATGCAGTCCACGAAGTGCTAGGCGATCGCGCAAATGCGAATGCGCAAACTAATTTGGAAATCGTCAAAACCGTAGCGTCAATTCCGACGCCGCAAAATGCTACACCCGCTCCAGCGCCTGCTCCAGCAGCAGCTCTGGCATCAGTGCAGACTGCCGAGCCAATGCCAGCAGCCGCAGCACCGGCAGCC
>DGRN01000009.1:15993-31409 GCA_002391075.1 Candidatus Saccharibacteria bacterium UBA4387 | reverse complement strand
CCGGCAGCCGCTATGCCGGCGGCTCAGCCAGTCGCAGCACCAGTCGCTACCCAGCAAGCTCCAGAACCGACAGCTCAGCCAGCTGCAACACCAGTGGCTACCCCAACTACGGAACCGGCTCAGGCGGCTAGCGCTCCAGCGCCGGCCGAAACAGCAGCGCAAAATCCTGCGCCAGCACAGCCTCAAATACCGCATTTTACTCAGGAGCAGTTGCAAGGCTATGTAAACGAAGGTAGGATTACCGCCGAACAAGCGCAAGCCATATATCAGCAGCAAGTTGAGCGAGAAGCTGCGCAAAATCGGCCACAGCAAGCTTTCGGAGAAACTCCGGCAAATTTTAATAATGCCCCAGTCGCAGCGACGACCTCTGTTTCTGATGGCCAACCACTTCAGGCACAAGTAGCGGCTGGGGCGAACGATTCACAGGCGGCGACCAATTATGCAATGCCGCTACCACCAAGTGCGCCAGTCCAAAGCGTGACGATGCCAGCGACGGCAACTTTACCGATGCCGCCGACATATGCATCGACTCCAGCCGTGGCGGCGCCGCAAATTTCTCAAACTAACACCGAACAGGAGCCAGAGTATTACACGAGCTCCACAACCGTGGCACCAGTAAATTCAGAGGTTAATAAAGATTATTTGGACGCACGCGATTTCTCGTCGGAGGTTGACGAAGAAGAAATGTCGATTGCAAGGCAGACGAAGAGCGTCTTGCGCGGAGTCGAGCGTATTGCGCCAGGCGGCGCGGCGCCACAAGTTCCGGCATCGCCGAGCGTTGCACCTGTTAGCGCTCCGACTCTAGCTCCAGTACAAGCAAGCGCTCCAGCTCCTGCTCCAGCCCCCGCACCCGCGCCAACAACTTCGGTCGTGCGCGAAGGTAGAAACGGCAAACGCGTAATTAAGCCCCTGAATACCGAGGATTACCTTGCCAGGCGCGCAGAAATCGAACGTCAGATGAGCGAGCTTTTGTCCGAACCGTCCACAAAAGCACCCACGCCAGAAGAAGCCGCAAAGACAGCCACGCCGGAACAAGTCAAGCCGCAGACGAGCGAAGTCGCTCCGACCGAGGGCAATTTGGAGATGGAAGATTACCATGCACTAGATGGGATTCAAAGTTCTGCCCTTTCGCAGCCCGAAAAGACTAACATGGGCGACGAAGCAACGATTCGCGAGCTGGCCAACAAAGAGGCGCAAGAGGTAGCCGCCGCAAAAGAAGCCATCGAGGCTGAGAAAAATGCCGCGGAAGAGCCAGAGAAAATCGAGGCGATCAAGCCGGGCTACGTGACAGATTTGGCCGAACAAATCATCGAAGACGAGCCAGGCGACGCCGATCCGAATTCGATGGAGGCCAGAATGATGCAGGAGCTAGGCGACGACGAAATTACGCGTGTAGCAGAACAGATTCGCGAAGAAAAAGCGCAAGAGCCAGAGCCGAAAAAAGAAGGGTTCCTCGATAATAACGAAGAAGATGCCTTGCCGGAATTCTTGAAGGAAGACCTCGCTGGACTCGGGCCAAATATTGTGGCCGACGACGAAAACGGCACGGAAGATGCCGACAAGACAGCGAATTAGATTTTTTGATAAAAATCTGTTATTATACTTGATAAATGGAAGAAATTCGTCTTAATAAGTATTTGGCGACAAATCTTGGCGTGTCGCGACGCGAAGCCGACGATTTGATTGATGCCGGAAAAGTGAGCGTGAATGGCGAGACTGCTGTTTTGGGCGCAAGAATTCAGAACGGCGCGAAGGTTCTAGTGAACGGGCGCGAAGTCGAACATCGCGATTTTGTTTACATTATGCTAAACAAGCCGGTCGGTTATGTTTGCAGTCGCAAGCGCCAAGGCGACACGCCGACCATGTACGAGCTGCTGCCGGAAAATTTGCAAGCGCTAAAAAGCGTTGGGCGACTGGACAAGAATTCATCTGGCTTGATTTTATTGACGAATGATGGTGATTTTGCGTACCAGATGACGCATCCGAAGTTTGTTAAAACGAAGATTTACGAAGTCGAGATCGACAGAGATTTGGCGCCGTTACACCAGCAGATGATTGCGGATTTCGGGGTAAATTTGCCGGACGGCCGAAGTCAATTGGGTTTGACGCGTATTTCGGACGAGAATCGGAAGCAGTGGATTGTTTCGATGAGCGAGGGACGCAATCGTCAGATTCGGCGCACATTTGAGGCGCTGGGCTATACAGTCGTAAAGCTGCACCGCACTCAGTTTGGGCCATACGCGCTAGGCGAGCTACAAAGTGGCGAATTCGTAGAAACCAACAAAAAATAAGGACCGCGACGAGCGGCCTTTATTTTTAAGCTAGTTTTTGAGTAGTCGGGCGAGTTTTGCTTTGAGCGAGGTATCGTTACTGGTGCCGATTAGCGTATCGATGCCAACGCGGAGTAGCCCCATCGCGGTTACGAAAGTATGGTCGAGCTCGCGGTCGGTTTCGTTTACGATGCCGGCAATCTCGTCAGACTCAATAAGACTGACGATTGGTCGACGCGAGAATGGCAAGTTCTTAAACCAGTCGCCCGTTGCAAGTACCTCTGGGATGTCCGGCAAACTTGCACCGCCACCACAGAGTAGAATTTGGCCAGGCATCGTTTCGACCTGGTCGAACTCTTCGAGCGCCAATTCGACGCCGGCTTGCCACACATCTAGATTGCGCGCGATAGCTTGGTCGAATTTTTTGCGAATTTCCGGCTTCATGTTTGGATTGTCGGCGAGCAACTTTAGCTTTTCGGCGTCATCGAAACTCAAGCCGAGGCGCTCGGCGATTTGGTGCGTAAAGCTGCGGCCACCGATAGAAAACATCTTAGTACCTTCGACACCGCCGTCATCTACTACGGCAATATCGGTCGTACCGCCACCAATATCAATGACAATGCCCGAAAAATTAGACTCGATATCGTCACCGAGGCAGGCGCGACAGACCGCAAATGGTTCCACGGCAACCGTCACAAGGTCAAGCTGAAGCTCATCGCAGACACGCTCGATCGCCGAAATATGCACGAGTGGCGCGAACGCGTTGTAAATTTGTACCTCGACCTCTTTACCTTTGAAACCGATCGGATTGGAGACTTTGTAGCCGTCAATGCGGAGCGAAACCAGCGCAGAGTTGATTAACTTGACCTCGACGTCTGGATTATTCGTCTCGATCGCGACAGCCTTGCGAGCCTCCTCGCCAGCTTTCTGTTGCACGCGCTTAATGATGCGATCCATTTCGTCGTCAGTGATCTGTTTTTGCGCGTCAATGCGGCGATATTTAACGCTCGTGGTTTCACCCTTAATTAGCTCGCCAGCGATGCCGACAACAACTTCTTTCGCGCGAACGCCGGCCATATCTTCGGCTTTTACGAGCGCTTCCTCACAAGTCTTGGCGACGCCCTGAATATCTGCGATGGCGCCGGCATACATGTTGTTTGGCGCCTCATGTGCTTTGCCGACCCCGACAATTTTTAGCGCACCTTTGCCCTTCTTCGCGATTAGCGCCTTCACGTATTCCGTGCCGATGTCTAGCGCCAGCAAAAAATCATCCGGATTCTTCTGAAGCGCTCGTGGTCGCTCATTTTCATTGTCTTTTGCGTGCGAAAAAATGCTCATAGTTATTTAGATTATAACACAGATAGAAGTGGCACTAAATACCTAAAGACGACCGCACATAATTGTGAGCGGATTAGCGTCAACTCTTTCTATATAGGACCCCATCGATAGACACGAATTCGCCGTCCGAGCTATATTCGACATTCTGACCTGCGCCTTGCGGTGCCGCAGGAAGATATTGCCTTGTACTTTCGGGAATTTCGCTGTCCGAAACTATGCTTTTGATATTGATATCCCCCTGATAATACTTGCATAAAAGATATGAGTCGGTTGGATATTTGTTATAATCAAAGCCAATTGTCTCTTCAACAGTCTCAACCTGCATCGTTTCGGGATTTACGATATCTATCACCGCCTTAAATTCTGGATTATCGTTTACGCTCGCTCCGGTCGGCTCAATCCTTCTTACGATTCCATAGCACTGCAAGCCATATTTTTCTGTTTTCCTATCCTTTATGATTTTCTTTAAGCCGAAAATCATTAAAACTAATCCTACTAAATCAAAAACAGCAAAAGTGACAAGAGGAACTATGTTCATTGTAATATCCTCCTGCTCACTCGTGCTAACTAAAAACGGCACGGATATCGCGGTCATGAAGACCGTCCATATGAGACCGAATATAAAAATGAACATTTTACCTCCTTTCGATAGAGCCGAGAAGATGCGACGAATCACATCATTAGTCCATCGACAGTATTACGCTTATTCCTATATTCTATATTATACGCTAATACAAAACAGGATTAAATACCCCCTTGTGGGGGGCATTTTTATTCCAAAATCGCTTTGATGCGGCGGACACCGGCAGAGCTGGCTTCTTCTTTTTGAATCTTGAAATGGCCGAGGATGCCAGTATGTTCAACGTGCGGACCACCACAAACTTCGCGAGAGGTCGGTGCGTCGAAATCGCCAATCGTATAGACCGTGAGCTTCTCTGGATATTTTTCCCAGAAGCTGCCGTGCGCCTTCAAGACGTCGCGCGCGTAAGCCTTATCATATTCGTCATGAACGACCGGCAAATCCGCCGCAATCCATTCGTTAACCTGGTCTTCGAGCTTCTGCAGCTCATCCTTGTCAAGCTTGTGATCGCAAGCGAAATCGAGGCGCATGCGCTCGCTCGTAATGTTCGAGCCGCGCTGGTAGCTTTCTTTGTCAATAAGTTTCTGAATTGCGGCGAGCAAGAGGTGAGTTGCTGTGTGATACTTAGTCGACATTTCGCCATGATCTTCGAGGCCGCCTTTAAACATGCCCTTGCTGGCGGTCTTAGAGCGATTGCGTTGCTCTTCGAGAGCCGCATCGAACTCGGCGCGCCAATTCTCGCTCAGCTGAATGTCCTGGCGGTAAGCCTCTTCGACCGAAAGCTCCATCGGGAAGCCATAAGTGTCTTGCAACATAAACAATTCTTTACCAGTCAGACCATCTTTCTTGAGCTTCGCCAACTCTTTCATACCTCGGTTGAGTGTGCGACGGAAGGCTTGCTCTTCTTTGGTCAGGACCGCGAGCACCTCGTTGCGATGTGTCAGAATACTATCTGGCAAATCTTTATAGTTTTCGGCAATAATCGGAAGGACGCTCTCGAGGAAATTCTGCTCGATGCCGAGGTTGAGCGCCTTTAGAATCGCGCGGCGAATAATGCGGCGAAGTGCGTAGCCATGCTGCTTGTTGCTCGGCACGAGGCCCTGCGCAGTCAAAAGATAGGCGCCACGGAGGTGGTCCGCAATAATGCGCATTTCCGAAGTATTGCTTTCGTAGCTCTTACCGGAAATCTCGACGAGCTTATCAATGATCGGCTTCAGGAGCGAAATCTGGAAAATATCGAACGAATCAATGCTAGCAGCCGTCACGCGTTCGAGACCAGAGCCGAAGTCGACGTTTTTCTGTTCTAGCTCCTCGAAAGTACCGTCTTCTTTGCGGCGATATTGCATGAAGACCTGATTACCAATTTCCATGAAGCGTGCGCCATCGGAAGCTGGGTGGCTTTGGCCGTATTTTTCGACGTCCTGCTTGTCCTCGCCAAAGTCATAGAAAACCTCAGAATCTGGGCCGCAAGGGTCGCCAATTGGCGTGGTTTCGATGCCGCCGCCGCGAGACCACCAGTTTTCCTTGTCGTTATAGAAGAAAATGCGTTCGCCTGGTTTGATGCCGCGCTTGTCGCCGTTCTCTGCGGTGCCGATTTCGGCGATTTTTGCGTCGATGCCGGCCTCTTTGAAGACTTTTTGCCAGATTTTAGCAGCTTCGTCATCGCGCGGGATGCCATATTTTTCGGAGCCGATAAAGCAGGTAACATAGATTTTGCTCGGATCGAGGCCGATTTCTTGCGTCAAGAAAGTGAAGAAGTTGCGAATCTGCTCTTCTTTGAAGTAATCGCCGAGCGACCAGTTGCCAAGCATCTCGAAAACCGTCGAGTGGCGCGGATCACCAATATCGTCAATATCCTGCAAGCGAAGGCATGGCTGCGAATTTGTCAGGCGCGTGCCATCTTCGTGCGGCTTGCCAAGCAAATACGGCATCAGCGGCTGCATGCCAGAGCCAGTGAAAAGAGTGGTCGGATCATTCTCGAGAACCAGGGCGGCCGGCGCAATCTGCACATGGCCTTTATTTTTCATAAAATCTAGATATTTTTGACGGACTTCACTTGCTTTCATAGGAGATATTTTAACATAATTTTAGAGATATGGCGAATGCTACGGAGACGAAAAATCCCCGCCGAAGCGGGGATTGAAGTTACTCGCTGCAATATTCTGCAAACGAGATTCGAGTGCCGTCCTGGCGACCGATTTCATAGACCTGCGCTGCCGGCAGTGGCTGAGAGCTGGACTCTTCATAGATCTTGAAGAAATCGTGGCCGATAGCTACGCGGACAGACGTCGAGCTAACTCGCATGGCGAAATCTGCCGGCAATACCACGCTGCGGCCTGTGCTAAGATTCGACAGATGTGCGTTCGCTGCCGAGATTTCGTTCTTCAGCCACTCCGTCTCACCATTGAGCTCAACAACGTCTTCGTAACGCAGCACACACTCGTTGATGTTGCAGGCCGTACGGTTGGAGATTTTGTGGCAAATCTGATCAAAATACCAGACGTAGTCCATCTCCGCATCGATCATCTCCGGCGGGATGACATCCAGCTCGCGCTTCTGAATCAGGTGCGCAATCAGCCAGATGCTCGCGATGCGCGCCGTGTCCACATAGTAGTCCGCGTTCGGAACGTTACCAGGCGTAGAGATGCACGGATGCCGCTCCGCTACTTTCGCCAACTCTGCGCGCAGACAGGCGCCGTCGTCGTAGTAGTGCCACTCAAAACACCTCAGAGTGTTATTGTAGTGCTGGAGCAGCTGCTCGCGCCTCTGGAGATTGTCGTGATTCCTGCGGTAGCTGTCGACAGGGGTTGTCAGCAGTTCGTCTGCGCAGGCCGCGAAACACTCTGCAAACTCTGCCAGACTTGCGCCGTCCCGCAACCTAGACAAGACTTCGTACAGGAATTCGTCCTCGCAAGCCATACCACAGACGGTGCTGCGAATGCTGTGCCCGTTAGACAGGACAATTCTCTTTTCCATGAGTTACCTCCGGTTTGATAAATCTCGAGCTAGAATATTACTTTAGCCCGGATTTCACCCCTCGCGCGCGCAAGAGTCAAAAACCGAGCTAAAACGTTTTAAAGAACAACGTTTTGATATTATACCATAACTTCGTTGGTTTTGCGAGTTGCCGAGCATCAGAAAGCTTGGCCGAATGTCTATGATTCGACCTAGATACTTTCATTATATCACAAAGCACGATATTTGTCAAGCATAAGCAGCTCGGTCTAGTCGCGGCGAATATACAGATCGTACTCGCAAGGGTCAAATTCATCGCCTTGGCCATGAGCGATTTTCTCGGTGAAGCCGAGCTTTTTGTAGAGAGTGAGCGCCGGGAGATTATCCGCTTCGACGCCAATAGTGAACTCGTAGTAGCCGCGCGATTTGAATTCGTTGATTACATACTGCATTAGGCGCGTGCCGATATGCTGACGGCGGTATTCCGGCAGCACGCGAAAACCCTCGAAATAGACGCGTCGCCCAAACGCCGCCTCTTCTGGCAATTTTTTATTGGCGCAGTGTGCGGTAATTTCACCAACGATTTCGCCATTTTTCTTAGCGACGAAAATTTCTGAATAGCCCATCGACATGCGACTCATGCGTTCGGCATTCAATTTTGCCCAGATTTCATCGTTCGGATTATTGGCGACTTTGCGCATTAGCGGCAGCTCATTGACGCCGATTTTTGCAAAGGTCACGTCATCATCACCGGTCGAAATCTCTTCGTCGATAGCAAAACCGCCTCGTGTCGTAACGGCGTTTTCGCGATGTTTCCGCTCGTTCTCTTTGCGAACGGACAGTTTCGAGACGAAATATATCGGAATCGCTATCAAAAGTAGCGCTAGTGGCAAATCGGATAGGTTCTCGAGATAATTCACTATATAAAATATCGCGACAGCCAGGGTTGCGAGAATTATAAGAATCAATTTGATGTCGCCAGGCTTGTCTTTCTGATATTTGAAATCGTGTTTCTTTTTCATGCAATGATTCCGCCGCCCAAGCAAATATTGCCGCGATACAGCACGACTGATTGGCCAGGCGTGAGCGATTTTTGCGCTTCAGCAAAATGCAGCTCGCCGGTTTCGCGGTTCAGACTGGCGTCAACCAGCGGAGCGCGGTGCCGAATCCTGGCTTGCAGATTCTGGCCATCGTCATCGCCACGAACGATAATGTCTTTCAGCTGAATTTTATCGGTCCAGAGCTTCAGCGAGTTAAGGTCGCGCGAGACATAAACAATGTTTTGCGCCATATCTTTTTTGACGACGTAGTACGGCAGCCCCGCTTTCAGGTTTAGACCATGTCGCTGGCCGAGCGTGTAGAAAATTGCGCCGTCGTGCGTACCGAGCACAGCGTCGGTTTCGAGCTCGCGAATTTCCCCTGGCTTCGTCTCGATGAATTCTGCTAGAAAATCGCGCATATTCGCCTCGCCCACAAAGCAGACCCCCATCGATTCGGCCTTGCGCGCCACGGAATAGCCGAGTTTTTCAGCGAGCGCCTTTACATCCGGCTTCAACATGTCGCCGACCGGGAAAATAGTTTTCGGAATAATCTCGCTCGAGATGCGGTAAAGGAAGTAAGTTTGGTCCTTGTTTTCATCGCGCGCCTTGAGTAGATTCTGGCCATCAGTCTGGGCGTAGTGGCCGGTCGCGATCGCTTCCGCGCCCTGCTCGAAGGCAGTTTCGGCAAATAATTTGAACTTGATTTCTTGATTGCACATGATGTCCGGGTTTGGCGTGTTGCCTTTTTGATATTCGGCCAACATGTAATCGACGACCTTTTGTTTATATTCCTGCTCGAAGTCGAAGACGCGAAAATCGATGCCAAGCTTCACGGCGACGCGTTTTGCATCGGCTAAATCTTCCGCCCACGGGCATTTCATGCCGGGCAGGTTCTTGCTCCAGTTTTTCATGTAGACGCCGACTACTTCATGGCCCTGCTCTTTCAGAAGATGAGCGGAAACCGCCGAATCGACGCCGCCAGACATACCTAAGAAAACTCTCATCGTTTTCGTCCTTTCTCGACAATGTGTCGAATGAATGGCGAAACGAGCACGATTAGCAAAACGATACTGCTTGCGCCACAGATGCAGGCGGCTGCACGATAGATTTTGTAGTTATTAATCCCAGCGAGCGCCCAAAGACACGGGACATCATGCATACAGTTGTACTGGCCGAACGCAAGGTGCTCGATAGTGCCCGAGGCGAGAATCGTGATGACGCTAGCCGCCACTACACCGATCAGGAAGAAGGCGATCTGCTTTTTACCTGGTTTTCTGAGCGCAAAACCGAGCGCCGCGCAGACACAAACAGCCAGCCATATCCAGCTCGGATAGATTTTGTGGCCACAGCGCGCAGCAAGCCCTTCGCTAGTTAGTGTGTCCGTAATACCCACGAGCGCGTTACGAATCGGCTCTACGCTAAAAACTAGCCAGCCCGTCATCAATAGAGCGAAAATGAACGGCACGATGTCGAAAATGAACGCGATTTTCTTTTGGCTTTTGCCGTGAGTGAACACACGGAGCGCAACGGCGATAATGAGGCCGGCCACGAGGCTGGTCGTCGTTAGAACCGGCAGAGATTCGTCGTTGAATTGGCAGGCTTCGTTAATTTTGTTCGCGCCGAAGGCGGAGTTTGCAAGCAGGTTGCTCAAAATGAAGATGGCCGTCAAAAGCATAGTTCTTAGGAAACCCTCGACCAGACACAAAATCTGGTCTTTTACACTGGCGTTAAGCCCGGCTGTTTGTTTTGTAGTTGTTTTATTGTTCATTTCGTCCTTTCATGATGCGAGCCCACTCGGACGTCACGACTTCGCGAATATGGCGCGCCGCTTCTTCGATATTTTGCTCGTCGTTAAGTTTACCCATCGTGATGCGTAGCGAGCCGGCGATTTCGTCATCGGTCAATCCGATTGCACGCAAAGTCGGCGATTTTATACCTTTGCTAGCTGCACAGGCCGCGCCAGTCGAAAGATAGACACCGCGATCTTCAAGTGCAAAAATTAGACGCTCGGCATCGAGGCCAGGCAAACATAGCGAGACAAAGTTAGCAAGCTGCGTCTTGGGCGATCCCAGGAATTTAATGTTCGGCAAGTCGGCCAGCGATTTCATAAGTCGCATTTTTAATTGCGAGAGGCGCTTCCGCTCGAACGAAATATGTTTTTCGGCTTCCTCTATCGCGGTCGCAAAGGCCATCGTGGCGGCCACATTTTCGGTGCCGCTACGCAGGCCCATTTCCTGGCCACCACCGACCGTTAGCGGCGTTAGGCGCACGCTTCGCCCGACATAAAGCGCGCCAATTCCCTTCGGTCCGTAGATTTTCGCCGCATTCAAAGTTAGCAAATCTACGCCAAGGCGATTCACTTTCGCCTCTAGCAGACCGAGGCCCTGAGAGGCGTCGCAGTGAAAGTATAGCGGCGTACGCTCGCCGGCAAAAGCTCGGCGCTCGCGCTCGGCGGCAATCAGGCGCGCGATATCGGCAATCGGCTGCACTGTGCCGAGTTCCGAGCAAGCCAAACAGACCGACACGAACTGAGTTTGAGGCGAAAGTTTGCGCGCAAAATCTTCGAGCAATACGCGGCCGTGCTGATCAACGGCGATAGTTTGGAAGTTGCCAGAGCGCTTTGCATTTTCGACAACCGCCTGATGTTCTACCGCCGATATTAAAACTTCGGCACCTGCTGCGACTGTCGAAAAAGCCAAGTTAATCGATTCGGTTGCGCCGGAAGTCATCACCAAATCCGCGCCCTTCGCGCCAATCACGTGCGCAATGCGATCTTTGGCATCTTCATACTCGCGACGCAGCTCAACGGCTGGCAAATAGGCCGCCGACGGATTAAAAAACTTCTCCGCAAAATACGGTAGCATGGCCTTCATGGCTTTTTCTGAGAGCGGGGTCGCCGCAGCGTGGTCGAGGTATATCATATTTATTCTATTTTACAACATTTGCTGCTTTTCGTCTGCTCTGGAGGCATTTTTGCGCACAAAAAGCGCGGCCATTTTGACGGTCGCGCTTATTTTTTCGTGTAGATTTTTTCTTTGACAAGTTTCGTGTAGACCTTGACGGCGTTGCGGAAATTGAGCAGCTCGGCGCCATCGATTTTGTGATAGAGGCCGGAGTCGACCTTTTTGTAGACGCCGTCGGAGCGGACTTCGTAGCGGATCATGCGGCCATCCTCGTACCAAATCCAAATGTTCTTCTCGAGGCAGAAAAATTCGCGCGAATGGCCAGGCTGAATTTCGCCAAAGATCGTGCGGCCATATTCGGACTCGGCGTTAATCAGGACGCGCTCAGCGTTCTTGTATTCCTGCGAGCGCTTGACCGGGTTTTTGGCGTCGCTCTGAGCGATTTTGACGTCGTTTTTCGCAAAAAGGCCTAGAACACGCTGCTTAAGCGATTTGTGCGGCATTCTATCACCTCCTCGGAAGCGGAATTTAATTCTTCGTAAATCATGGCGTAATCAAGTTTTTCAGATTGCATCGTGGTTTGAATATTAGCGGATTGCGGTTTTTTCGGCGACAGATCAATCGATGCCGGCGAAACAGCCGCGTTTTCAATCGTTTTGGTATTTGATGGCGCGACAGTAGCGTTCGGAGCTGGCGTCGATTTGGTGTAATCGGCGGAAACTTTCGAAACTAAGCTAGAGGTCGGAATATGAAACATGGAATTATCTACTTCGTCCATAAGCTTTCCCTTTCTTAAACTTTGAAAATATGCTCGACGTTTGCGGTGGTGATTTCGGCCACCTGGTCTAAGCTGGTTTTGTAATATTCTGATGCCCATTCGGCTATCTCCTTAATATAGCCGGGCATATTTATTGTACCACGAAATGGCTTTGGTGTCAAGTAGGGGGCGTCGGTTTCAAGCAGGATGCGGTCGAGGGGAGCGTGCGGGATTTTGGCGAAGGTGCTGAGGCCATTGACGCCAAAAAAGAGATCACGGCGCAGGCCTTCGGCCAGATTTTGTTCCGAATCCGAGACGGAATGGAGGACGGATTTCGGGAGGTGAAAATTGTCAAAAATCGGCCAAAAATCGTCAAAAGCGTCCCGAACATGGAAGCTGACGGGCAGTTTTTGGTCTTGCGCAATTTGTAACATATGTTCTAATAGGTAGATTTGGGCGGTCTTATCGAAGGGAGGAAAATGGTAATCGAGGCCGATTTCGCCGATACCGACGAGTTTTTTACTGACAAAAAGCGGCTTGGCGGCGGCTAGATCTTTTTCGAGTTGCATCTTATCGCCGTCATATTCGTTCGGATGATAGCCGTAAGTCCAAAAAACGTCAGGATATTTTTCGGCGCAAGCACACGCATCGGCCGAACTGGCCGGAGATGTGCCGATTGTAATATATTTTTCAACGCCGCGCGACTTCGCATGCGCGATAATTTCGTCGACGGTATTTTGATATTGTGAATCTATAAGGTGACAATGAGAGTCGATCAACATGCAAATAGTATACCACGCTCGCGACATTGACTTTTTGTGGTTTCGATGATATAAAATACGAGAGCTTCGGCTCGCACATTTCAAAGTTGTTCCATAGAAAGGAGAACGCACGATGCATACTTCCTTAATTAAACTGAGCGACCTCAACGAACTAACCGAACGCCATAGAGCACTCGTCAAGGACGCCATGCGTCTGGTCTACGGCTACCTGCCGGATAATTTGCCGATTCAACACGATGTCGAAATAAGCTTTAAAATCTACGACGAGACTGCTGGACACGGATTGTGTTTCGGCCCGTCACGCATTTCGATCAATCTACCAAGCACGACGATTAGAAGCATTAAGGATGATGAACTTGTGATTTATCTGGCTTCAGTCATAGTCCACGAGCTATTTCATGCCAAGCACGCGCTCGTCGAGCAGCCCGATACGCTTTTTCAGAAGATTTGCGAAGAAGGAATCGCGTGTCATCACGAGATTAATTTCTTGGGCCAGACCGATCCGATACTATACAACATGAGGCGCTCAGGTCTGATGATTTCCGGCGAAGAGGCTGAGTTTATTTATCAAACGATTTGCTCATACACTCTCTCGAGAAGTCCGAAGCAGATTCACGATGCCGTATTCACGATTTCCGGGCAGGCCGACGAACGATTCCGTCCGCCTGGATACAAACTGGGCTACTTCTTGTTGCGCACTTGCCTTAACACACGTGAGACGACGCTCCGGGAACTCTCGCAAATGAATTTTAGCGAGATTTTCAAACTGATACCCGTCGCTCCGTTCGAGACTTTGCCGCGCGAATAAGTGTATCCGCAAAAAACGCCTTCATTTCCACCAAAAACAACTTTGACAAAAAACGCCCCTTCGCGGGGCGCTTTTTTCTTGCTATGTTTTAGCCGCGTGGCGGTTCGCCTTCTGGCTCGTCGAGCAATTTCTTACTCTTGATTTCATAGCGTTTGCCATTGACTGGAGACACAAAGTAGTCTTCGTTGAGCAAGTTTACAAACATGCCGAGATCCTTATCGTCCATGATGATGATTTTGCCCTGGTCGTCCGTCATAAGCTCTAGCTGCATTTCGTCAGCATAATCTAACAACTCGTCCTGTTTCATCTCACCAATTTCGATATTTTGGAGCTTTTTGACGAGCGGTTTCTTGTCTTCAAGCAATGCATTGAGCGTCAGGCCCTCTGGGAAGCTGAGACTGTAGGCGTCTTCGATTTCCTTGGCTTTTTGTTCGGAAATTACTTGCGATTTGTAATCGTATTGGAACAATTTCTCGAACTTCGACTGGTTATAGATGACAATATTGCCGTCGATAATCGCGGTTTCATTGCCCTCAGGAACCTTAATAGCAACATCGGCAGTGAGCGGCTCGAAACTCTCACCGTTCAGCTCCCAACTGAGTTTACCTTTTAGCGCAGCGCTTGCGGCTAGGCCTTTGGCGATATAGAAAGATTTCTGGCCGTCTTCACCCGGATAAGTAAAGCGCGCGATAATACCCTTGATGCGCTTGAACTCATATTCATTGTCCGTGAAGAAGGCAATATCGCGGTATTCGTGCTCAATAAGATGAATCAGAGTCTCCGCACGGCCAACTTTTTCGAGGTCAATGCGATAAATAACTTTGTCTTCGCCGTCGCTAAGTTCGTAGTCGCGACATTCAAGCCCCTTGTCGGCCTCCTTGATAATATACTCGACCGCTTCTAGCATGAAGAGCGATTTAATATTCTGCATCAAGCCGTCGGAATAGCGCACCTTGTATGGCGTGTAATTTTTATTAAATAGGAATAATTCGACCGAGACGTTATTTTTGACCTCGTCGACGTTATTCGCCCATTGGAAAACGTCAAAATTCGGATTGCCGCTCGGCGCTGGTGCTGCCGCAAAAGGATCGGCGCTCGACGACGAATCGGATGATTCTGGCGCACTTTCTTGCTCTATTTCTTGCTCTACTGCATTTTCTTCAACAACTTCCTCGGTCGGCTCAGCCGTCTCCTGGAGCACTGCTTCGTTTGGTGCTTCCTCCATATACCTCCTTTTTCTAAAACTTGCTATTAGTATAACACAACCGTCTAAAAACTCCCCGTTAGTGGGGAGTTTTTGTTTAATAGTTGAGTGCGGCTTCCATTTGTGGGTCGATTTCTTTATTGATTTGCTCGAAGCTGCGCTCTACGACAATGTCCGGCTCTATGCCTTCGCCGCTGATGTTTTTGCCGTTCGGCGTGTACCATTTGGCGATTGTGACGCGTAGCATTTCGCCGTTAGAGAGATCTTCGAGCGACTGGACTGAACCTTTGCCATAGGTTTTTTCACCGATGAGCGTGGCGAGGCCGTAATCCTTGAGTGCGCCAGCCAAAATTTCCGAGGCAGATGCAGTAGTGCCGTTCGTCAGGACGACAGTTTTGACGCCGCTCAGAATGTTGCCGCCGCTATAAGCCTTGGTGTCTTCGTTATACTTGCCGTTTGCAGACTTTTGCGTGACGATGGTGCGGCCGTCGATCCAGAGTGATGCGACATCCTGCGCTGCGCTGACATAGCCACCGCCATTGCCACGAAGATCAATAATCATTTTCTCGGCGCCGGCACTAAGTAGCCGGTTTGCATAGTCGCGTGCGAGTGCGCCAGTGTCTGAATCGAAGCGAGTAATCGTAATGATGCCGGTTTTGTCGCGCATCTCGGCATAGACACTTTCGTTGTTGATCTTCTCGCGAGTTAACTCAAAGTTTAGCTCCTGATTGTCGCGCATCACAGTCAAAGTGACCTTGGTTCCTTCGGCGCCACGGAGC
>DGRN01000009.1:0-15949 GCA_002391075.1 Candidatus Saccharibacteria bacterium UBA4387 | reverse complement strand
CTCTTCGGCGCCACGGAGTTTTTTCGCAACATCCTCGACGGAAAGCATGCTAATGTCTTCGCCGTCAGCCTTGTAGATAATGTCGCCAGCCAGCACTCCGGCACGACGCGCAGGGTTGTCTTCGGTCGTGCGCAGAACCTTCACAAAACCATCACGCTGACCGATTTCAACGCCGATTCCAGCGCCAACATCGCCGTTGAGACTCTTCTTGAATTCTTCTGCTTCAGTGGCCGTCAGATAATAGGTGTAAGTGTCGCCAGCCGCGTTGACGAGGCCGCGTTTAGCTTCTTCAATGACTTTCTTTGCGTCAATTTCACCATCATAATTTTCGGCGAGCGTGCGATAAACTTCGTTCAGCTCGCTAAAGTCGACTTTTGCAGCCTTTCCATTGATTGGATTCGTCACAAGCTCGTCACTGCGTTTCGCCCATACGATACCGCAAGCGAGGCCACCGAAAAGGGTCAGAAATGCCACGATAATCGCGGACGTTAGAGCAACCTTCTTCTCGCCTAGCGCAGGCTGATTGTAAATTTTTCTGGTTTCGTTTTCCTCTGATGGTTCTTTAGTCATAGGACTATTGTACCACGAAGCTTAAGCTATTTGTTGAGCGAATCGAAATAGATATAGGTGTAGGCGGACGCGTCGATCCATTGCTCGGAATATTCGCCGGAACGCCAATTTGTGGCAGCATTGCGCGCGTTGTACTGAGAAATATAAACGCGATTTCCATTCACTTGCTCTACCCAGACAGCGTGACCCCAAGGACCCGCATTAGAGATGCCCACCGCGCCCGGTTTTGGCGTTGAAGTAACAGTGTAGCCAGCTTGGCGGGCATTACTAAGCCATTGATTCGCATTACCGCGGCCACCCCAATACGGCATGTAGCCGTAGGCGTTCGCTACGCGCCATGCAGCATAGCTCACGCATTCGCAGATATACATGCCCCATTTATCGGCAAAAGCGTCTTTTTGCTGCGGGCAGCGATCCTGATATAAGTAGCCGCCTTTGCCAGAGCTAGTTACAGCGACCGAGACGTTTTTCTCAGCTTCCATCTTTGCGAGAATATCCGCCTGCTGCTTTTCCAGGGCGGAGCGCTCATTCACACTATTGTCGCGCACTTCGCGATAAGCATATTCGCTGGCTTTGGTTTTTGCGAGGAGCACGCTCTGTTCGGACTCTTTGGCAGCGAGCTGCGTCTTTTGCGTGTTAAGATCCTCAAGAATCATCTCGGCTTCTTGTTTTTTCTGGATTAGTTCGCTCTTGAGCGTTTTGTTTTCCGTCACGATGTCGGACAGAGTATCGGAAATGCTATTGTATTCGACTTCTTTATCAACAAAGCTAGCGAAACTCTCCGAGGAAGCGAGGCGCTCGATGACCGAGACGTCATTGTTGTAGTATGATTCCGCGATAATGTAGCCGATAGTGTCAGAGTTATCCTCTATGCGCTTTTGGACCGTATCGATATCCATGACGAGCTGATCGTGCTCGGCCTGTTTCAGGTTAATTTGTGCGCGGAGGTTGGCTTGCTCATTTTGGAGTTTAGCGATTTGAGTTTGCAAACTGTCAACCTCTTCGGCCAACTCGGCAGCGCGCTGTTCGTATTCGCTAATTTGCGAGTCAAGCTCGCGAATCTGGATGGTTAGCTCTTGGTATTGTCTATTATAATCCACGGCAGAAGCCGGCAAAACCAAGCCGCCAGCCAGTGCGAATAGCGAGAAGATCAGGATTGCTTTGTTTGTTTTGCGATTTTTCTTCATAGTGTTTCTCTATTTTATCTTAAGATATTTGCGCGTGGCAAGCAATGACGAGATTACGCCAAGCATCACGCCAGCAACCAGCAAGGCCGCAGCTGCATAGTACCAATAGTGCGCCATCAGGTCGAGCGTCGGTGTCATGACATGACCGATGCGCTCCGCAAATGAGAAGATCACTGTGTAAATGATGCCGCCAGAGATAGCCGCCGCAATTACGCCATAGAGTGCCGCCTCGACTACGAATGGAGCAACAATGAAACTTCTGCTTGCGCCAACCAAGCGCATCATATAAATTTCCTCTTTGCGGTTGAAGATTGCCATGCGAATCGTGTTAAAGACTACCAGGATTGCGATTAGTGCGAACACGCCAGCCGCGCCGAGACCGAAAATCTCGATTTTGTTCATCGCTGAAGCGATTGTGTCGATTGTTGAGCGGTGCTCGTCGGCGTAACTAGGAACCTTTGCGTCAAGCATGCCCTTCATAGATTTATCACTGGACACAAAACGCTCAAGCTCAGAGGTGTCCTTGAGGTCGCGCACCTTCACATTGATGACCCACGGAAGTTTGTTTGGCGCCTCGTAGAGGCTCTGGATATGAGATTCGTCCGTGATGTTATTTTTCTCGATAAGATTCTTGATAGCTTGGCGATTGGCCTGCTCTGGAGAGGTGGCTTTTACCGAGCTGACGGAAGCGAGCGCACGCATACGTGACGTAATTTCATCCATTTGCTCCTGGGTAACAGATTGTTTGACATAAATTGACATGTCGACCTGATCCTCGACTTCCGAAATTGCCGTGCGCATGACATTCGTGACTACGAGCGTGGCAGACAGGACTAGCAAAGTAATGGTCATAATGGCGACCGCCGCGATGCTTAGCCAAGTGTTACGGACAAAACTCTTCGTGCCGTATTTGATGACGCGGTTCGTAGTGCGGACGTGGTGACTGCGCGTTTTCGTGATGCGCTTGAGGCGGTTTTTGCTCTCGCGCGCGACGCTTTTTGCCTCGGCCTTGGCGGCCTTCTTGGCGGCTTTATCTGCATTGTCTGACATTATTGTGCGCCTCCGTTATTAGCTTTTCGATTTTCGTTTTCAATTAGATGGCGCGCGAGTTGCTCGGCTTGGTGTGGCGTTAGACCGCCATTTTGCATGCGCTGGACGGTTCGCTGGAGGTCTGCCGCCGACATCGTACGACTTCTGGCCATGGCGGAATTTATCACGAGTGGTCGTCTGACGATTTTTGCCTTCGCGACATCAAGATCATAATGGCCACTTTCCTTCTGGTCGCCAACTATCTTACCGTCGCGAATGGTAACTACGCGGCGCTTGAGCGCGTTTACTACGTTTTCGTCGTGAGTTGTGACCAAAATAGTCGTGCCGAAGTTGTTGATTTCGGTCAGAAGCTGCATGATTCCCTTCGATGTGTCCGGGTCAAGGTTGCCTGTCGGCTCGTCCGCGATGAGGATTTTTGGCTGGCGGGCTACCGCGCGTGCGATCGCTACGCGCTGACGCTCACCGCCGGATAGTTCAGCCGGAAATTTATGTTCCTTGCCGGCAAGACCGACGAGTTCAAGGATCTTTGGCACCGTGCGGCGGATTTCCGAGTTTGACACGCCGACGATTTCGAGCGCAAATGCAACGTTTTCGTAAACCGTGCGGTTCGGCAACAATTTGAAGTCCTGAAATACGACACCGATGCGCCTGCGAAGGTGTGGCACGTGGCGTTTCTTCATGTAGTCAAAATCGATGCCGCCAACCATGATTTTGCCGGATGTTGGCACCTCTTCACGCGTAAGCATTTTTATGAGGGTTGATTTGCCGGCGCCAGATTTACCAACAATAAAGACGAATTCTTTTGGCTGCACATAAAGAGAAACTCCGTCGAGTGCAGGAGCCTTGTCGCCTGGATAATACTTTGTTATATTATCGAGCAATATCATAAGACTATATTAGCATAAGCAACGACAATGTTTCAAGCGAGGCAGCTTTCGATTCTCGAGTTTAGCTGGCAGCGGAGAACGCCTTAATATAAGAAACTGAGTAAATCTCATCTCTAGTCCTTGGTAATGGCCGACTCCTGACTTTGCCTTTTATGCAACTCTAGCGACAACTAGCTCTCGGCGACGCAGTCGCTAGTCAAACTCTAGCCACAACTAGCTCTCAGCAGTGCAGCCACCAGTCGAACTCTAGCAAAACGGTAAACTAATAATTACCTTTCTTCGTTCTCGCCTCTTTTATATTGGTAAACTAAGAGTTTACCCGCGTAAAAATACTCATGCTAGTTGATTTATAAGGACTATCGTAAACTTACCGCATGAGAAAAATATATTTAAGCCAAGCGCTAATATTAGACCTGCTAAAGATCAGTAAACAGAACTTTTACGGGCATCGAAAAAGAATCGGTGGCTATCCCGACCGTGTCAAATACTACACCTGAGCTGCGCGCGGCAAAACCAAAGAAATATATTATTACCCTATAAATTTCGTGGCGATGGTTGCGCGCAAGGTGCGAACACACGAGGCTCGCATCTTCTTGCGGACCTACCACTATATTATTAAATTCGATAACGACCCGCCCGTGACGATATTTTTGGCAACCATGCGGCACTACAATAAATATCTCAAGACGTTAAAAGTTCGCCCGCCAAAATACTTCAGGAGCGAATTGTTTAAGCTTCTGGCCGAAACCGTCGACGATCTCGAGTAAACTATTAGTTTACCGGTCTGATAAGGGCGGAGAGAAGTTTTGGTAATTATTAGTTTACCGTTTTGCTAGGACCAGCGTCGGGGAAGGTCGAGGCTGAGAGGCTATTTATTCGTCCAAGCATCGCGCATAAAAGCCGGAACCGAGGCGCGGCGACTCTTTGTGAACCTGCTCTATTGGTCCAGATACGCATTGATGAAACCGTCAATTGCACCATCCAGAACCGCATCTGCATCGGTCTCCTCATATTTCGTGCGAGTATCTTTGACGAGTTTGTATGGATGCAGCACGTAATTGCGGATTTGCTGACCCCAGGAGGCGGATTCGCCGGCGCGCAATTTGTCGACCGACTCGGCATTCTGCTCCTGCATCATCTGCTGTAGTTTGCCGCGCAAGATTTCCATGGCCTTCTCTTTATTCTGAAGCTGGCTACGCTCATTCTGAATCGCAACCACAATATTCGTCGGCAAATGCGTAATGCGCACGGCGGAATTCGTCGTGTTAACGGACTGACCGCCGTGGCCGCCAGAATGATAGACATCAATGCGCAAATCTTTCGGATCGATTTGCACCTCGGCATCATCTCGAATCACAGGCAAAACCTCGACCAGCGCAAACGAAGTCTGGCGCAAATGGTCAGCATTGAATGGACTAAGGCGCACAAGACGATGCGTGCCGTGCTCGGATTTTAGTCGACCATACATATTGACGCCGGAAAGCTCCATCACAACAGTTTTAATGCCGGCCTCTTCGCCAGTGATTCGGTCGAGAGTCTGGACCTTGACGCCGTTTCGTTCCGCCCAGCGCAAATACATGCGCTCCAGCATGCTAGCCCAATCCATCGCCTCAGTGCCGCCCGCGCCGGCAGTAATGCGCAAAATTGCGTCGTTATGGTCATGCTTGCCAGTGAAGCGCAGCGCAAGTCGCAAGTTGGCGTAAGTCTGCTCCATCGCGGTGACCTGGCCGCCAATTTCGTCAAGCAAGGATTCGTCGCCGAGCGCCAAAAGCTCGGCGATGTCGTCCAACTGAGTCTTCAGAAGCACCCAATCGTCCAGCTCGGAATGCAAATTTGCCGCCTGGATGTTTTTCTCGCGCGCCACGTCGGGATTGTTCCAAATTTCCGGCACAGCCAGCTCTGCCTCGACGGCCTCGAGCTCAAACAGGCGCAAGCCAATGTCGAGCTTTTCCCAGCTTTGGTCAAAATCAGCCCTCAGACTTTCGAGTCGCTTCTGAATATCGAACATAGTAGTTCCATTTTATCATAGAGCCGGCAATCACTTGCGAGAATCAGTGAGACCGATCAGCTCATGATTGAGGTTGCCGGACCAAAGCGCCATGATGCGACGTGCCGAAGCGCCGCCGTGTTCGCGGCCGCTGCGAGCGGCCAGTTTGCTCAGCTGTTCGTAGACATGCGTCGAAAGTCTGCCATATTGTTGCGAAATCTGATCTTCGTCAGCATCGGCCGGAATATTCGAGAAGCCCGACCAGAACGATTCGAACTTTTGCGAATCGAAAGCGTCGTCGCTACTGATCAAGTCTCGGAATTTGACAACTTCTTTGAAAGTCGGATCATAGAACAGCTCGCGGCGGTCTTTTTCGCTAATGCCACGCATCGCAAAAGTAGCGAGACGCTCAGTATACGAAAGCGCACGAACAAGCAGCGGATCGCAACTATATTGCCCAGTTTCAGCCTGAAGCTTCTGGTTTACGTAGGTCAGCAAATCACCGATTTCCGACATTGCCACCTTTGGAGTGCCGCCCGAACCTACAAGTACGTCAATATTGCGGAGCAGTTCGTTGAGCTGAATGTCATTACACTCAGGCGGCTCGATTGGATCGACCTCGGTATTTTTGACAGCACGGCGCAAAACCGTGATCGCAGTCTCACCCGCTTCGTTCGCCGGTAGGTCGTAATTCTCCAATTTCGCACCATATTTATCGAACTCAATCATATCCTCGAAATGATATTTCGCTATTACGGATCGCGCCTCAGCCTCGCGTTGAGGACGAGTCGCTTCGTCCGCGTCATGATATGCTAGCAGCGCCTTGATAGTTTCGTGGGCGCCCGGCCGCTCATCATGGATGAAATCCCGGTGCGCAAAAACTGTTCCGGCGAGGCTTATTGCGTCTGCGCGATTCTGCAGAAACTTTGCTTGATCCGAAGTTGGAATTTCGCGATAGGCTTGGATTAGCTCCTGCATATTGCGCGGGCTAACCGGCCTCACGAAGCTGGATACCGAAAAATCCAAAATGCCATAATCGCCATAGAGCATGCCGGTACTATTTGCATGAAGCCCCAGGATTTTCGTCCCCGGATCTCCCGCGTCGTAGCGCGCAAATAGGCGGTAGAATCCTTCGATTTGCGTGTCATCCATCTGATGAAGATAGTAATGAAAGCGAAGAGCTTCCTTCTTATCATATGTCGAATCCTCTATTCTTTCAGTTCCGTTGTCGCGTTCGAACACTTGCGTAATTAAATCGGCGTAGCGATAGCATTGCTCCTCTGAAAGATTCGGATTTCTGAAAAGATCTTCTAGGCCCACTCTTACTCCATGAGCACAACTATGTATGGCAGGCGCCGACATATGCGATGCTCTCTCATAGAAGTCACGGAAGGATTTTCGCACATCTGCGCTGCGATAGTCCTGCTCGCCGAGTAACCGTGCATAGTCCCTCTTCTCGAATCCGACATTAGAATCAGACCCACCGCCATCGACATAAGCTTGGCCCATATTATCTATACTCGTCTGCATTTGCGCTAAATCAGCCCAAAAATCCACATCGGTAATATTCGCCAGCTCTGCACCGCCTATTCCGTCGACGAAATCAGGAGTTTTATCCAGAGAGTCAAGGTATTTTTCCAGCGATTCGTCATCCAGGTCAAACAAAGTGTAGTGCTCTACGTCGGACAAACTATCTTTGCAGAGCGGAACGATTTGTTCCAAAAATTCCTGCTGCGCCTCTGGCAACTCTCCATTCGCGCGCTCTCTCATTTTGTCGGAAACGCGCAGATAAGACGAAGTATCTTTTAGCAAATTTTCCAGCTGAGAATCGTCTGCCGCGGCCAACTCGGCCACCGGAATAGAGTACCTACTCAAGAAAATATTAAGCGGATCCGTATTCCGCAATATGCAAGCTTTCGCCCTTTCAGACGACTGGTCGTCGGCAGGCGTAAGCGACTCCAATCGATGCTCGAGCACAGAATGGTTGTGCAAATCTTCTACGGCCGCAGCAAGATTGTCGCGAGCAGCCTCACGCGCTTCTTCGTCGCCGCCCATCGCTTCGACCGAAAAACGCCGATAGCGGAATCTCGCATCTGCGATGCTAGTACTCGGGCTAGGCTCAATATACTCGCGCACCTTATCTATGGCAGGGTCATTCGGGTCTAATCCAGCTTCCTCGGCCAGTTGGTCAAGCCCCGAAATTGTTTCCGTGTAGCGCCGTTTAATTTCGTCACGAACAGCGGCGGCCGTCGCTGGGTCAGGAATATCAGGTGAACCACTATCTAGGATTCTCTTCGCCGCACGTCTTGCGACAGCGAGCGCCTCAGGATCGACTTCGACGTCGCCCAGCGACTCCCAGTTAACATATAGCGGGTTTTCTTGTTGCGATGAGGTGTTTTCCATAAGCTTATTATAAATTATTCTGGCAGCGAAAATAAGGGCAACTCATCAAGCTTGTAGTCCGCTATTTGCGTGCGACGAAGCGCAGTCAGATAAGCCCCGCAACCTAGCGCGGTACCTATATCTTCAGCCAGGCTGCGAATATAGGTACCACTGCTCACATGCGTGCGAATTTTTAGTATTGGAGCCTCATAGCCAATAATTTCGAGTGAATAGATCTCAACTTCGCGCGTCGGCATCTCGACTTGCTGGCCCTTGCGTGCGAGCTTGTAGGCGCGCTGCCCGTTAATTTTGATAGCAGAAAAAATCGGCGGCTTTTGTTGGATTTTGCCAGTGAACTGCGGCAAAATCGCCTCGATTTGCGCCAGGTCCGGCAACTTGGCGCCAGTTTCCGTGATTTCGCCCTCTGGGTCTCCAGTCGTCGATGTTGCACCGAGCCGCAACTCCGCCTCGTAAACTTTATCTTTCTTTGTCAGCTCAGGCGCCTTTTTCGTCGCTTTGCCAGCCAACAAAATTAGCAGACCGGTCGCAAAAGGATCCAGCGTCCCAGTATGCCCCACTTTCACTCTGTGTCCCTCGCGCTCGGACAAAATTCTACGCACGCGCGCAACGGCGCCAAAACTGCTAATCCCCGCCGGCTTATCAACAAAAATAATCTCTTCCATGCTTATTTATATTATACTTTAAATATGGAACAAGTTCATGGCGACGATAGCGAGAGCGTAAAAACAAACAACGGCGAAAGTGCGAAAGAAGAAAGCGAAATGACCCCAGAGCAGGCACGGGCTTTCGTTGAAGGATATAAAAAATTCAAAAGAGAAGCCGGCATTGCACAGGCCGAATCTCAGGCCGAGGAAATTGCGACCATCAATCAGCAATTCATAGCCTTCGTCAAGAACAAACACGGCGGCAGATTTTCGGAAGTCAGCCAAAAAGAGTTCGAGATATGGGAAGGCGAGCTCGCCAGCTCTTGGGCGATGCTCAACAAGGGCATGATCGAAGGCGGAATCAGACATTTTCCAGACAAAGAAGCTAGCGCCCAAAGAGCGATGTTCTTTACGACCAGCGAGGCAACCCTGCATGAAACTATCGAGGCGCAAGCGGGCCGCTTTTATCGCGAGCGCGCCGCAGCCCTGCAGGCAGCTATTGAATCCAGCGGAGCCAGCGACGAAGTCAAGCAGCGGCAAATGGAACTATTGTCAGCTTTTTATAGTCACGTGCATAGGCACATTGAGCTAAAATACATCGGCCCACAGGAAATTCGGGACGAATTTCTGAGTTGGAAAGAATATGACGACACGCGAACAAACGTGCATAACAATGTAATCGACGAACTGAATGGACTAAATGATTTGGCGCGCCAATACGGGTTAAAGCCGTTCACGCCGCGCAATTTCTGGGATAGCCGTGTCACGTCGCAGACGCCGGACATGCAAAAGCGCATACGTTACGATCGTGACGTCGTGGAAGAATATTATTCGATTGCTTTCAGCGATAAAGTAGCGACGGAACGGCGCAAATTCCAGCGAAAAATGGACCAGCGAAACATGTACTAGCCGGACTGACTGCGCCTCTGTATTGACTTTTTGAGCTTTTTGTGATATAATAGAGTTGTAGTAATCCGTCTGCTGCCAAAATGGAGGTGTTATTATGCAGACCGCTAAGAACTTTATAGAGAAGCTCGATAAGAAAACGTTTTTTACGAAATACGTGCGCGGAGTGGCATCATCGATGCCGTTCAGTGCCGTGATGACCTTCGGCGTCGGCTATGTCTCCGCGGACGAACGCGAAGATTTACGAAAACAAGTAATAAATGCCGGCATGCCGAGCCAGCTCGTCGATACTGATGAAAAGCTGGAAGCAGCACTCTACGCGATCGGCGCACGCTCAGTTCAGGTACGCTAAGTCGCATCCTATCCATCCCTTCCCGCCAAAGGAGGCGCGTTATTCATGAGAATGATTGAATCATTCATCTATCAGCTGTCATGGAAAGAGTTCGAGGACGGATTTTACAACTCTGTCATCAGATATGACAGTTTCAGAACCGTCACGACCACCGGCGTATCCGCTTTGTCAAAAGCACAGCTACGCGAGCTGCATCGTTTTCTTTACGAGCACGGCGTACCCGTCAGCAAGGATATAAATCCCGACGAGATCGCCTTTGCCTGCTCTGTCATGCGTAACCGCGCAATGTCGAAGAGACGATAAGCTTTTGCCCCGCCACGCGCGGGGCATTTTTACAGCAAAATACCGGCGCAAAGGCCGGCATTTGTTTAGACTTTGTTGATGACCGGAATCACGATAGGCGTGTGTCCAGTAGCGTCAAAGAGAATATGCGTGACATCCTCTTTAATTTCATCCTTCAAAACCTTAATGTCTGCGTCAGCGATGCTGCGATCGGTCTTCATGCGGAGATAGTGGCGGATTTTGCCAATCAGCTCCTCGGAATTATCGAGATAAATGAAGGCGCGCGACACAATGTCTGGGGTCTTAATGAGGCGACCAGTCTTTTTGTTGATAGTCAAAACTACCACAAAGATACCCTCGCGCGAAATATGAATACGATCTTTCACGACCGCCTCGTTGACCTGCTGGTCGGCATCATCGTAAAGTTTATTGCCGACCTGAATGCGACCATTCTTATGGATGGTTTGCTCCGGCGTCAATTCAATGATGTCGCCGTCATCAGCCACAATGATACGCTCGCGCGGAATGCCAACGACGTTTTCCGCCATCTCGGCATTATGTTCTAGCATGTAGAACTCACCGTGATATGGCATGTAGTTTTTCGGATGTAAATCGGTTACAAATTTGACGTGATCTTCATAGTAGGCATGGCCAGAAAGATGTAGCGGGCCAATATTCGTGAGATGCGTCTTGTTGTGCTGAATAACCTGCGCGCCCTCGCGGAGCAAGCCATCGACCGTACCCATGACCTTTGGTTCGTTGCCTGGAATTGGACTGGAGCAGAATACAATCGTGTCGCTTGCTTTGATTTTAATATAACGATGCGCACCAGTAACCATGCGGTTCAAAACCGCGTTCATTTCGCCCTGCGAGCCAGTACAAACAATCGTCACTTTTTCGTCCGGAAGCTTAATGATATCTTCCATCTTCATAATGACGTCTTTTGGCACCTTGATAGCTTTTGCGCGCAAGGCGACCTCGACGTTATTAATCATGGAGTAGCCGGCGAAGGCAACTTTACGACCGCGCTCGGCAGCCTCTTTCAAGACACATTCGATACGCTTTACCTGGCTAGAGAAACAAGAGATAATGATGCGACCGGTCGCGTAGTTATCCATCACCTTACCGATGTTGTCACCGACATCGTATTCGCTATGCGGATGCGTGCCTGGGACGTCGATATTGGTCGACTCGTTCAAAATCAGAGCAAAACCTTCTTTGTCGGCAATTTCTTTCAGGCGGTCATAGTCGGCCGGCGTGTCCATTGGATTATTCTCAAAACGCCAGTCGCCAGAGAGCAGGATTGGGCCGTTTGGCGTGCGAATCACGATTGATGCGTTGCCCGGAATCGAGTGCAGCATATGCACGAATTCAGCCGACAAATGCTGCGACAGCTGGATTTGTTTGTGCTCGAGCGGCTTAACGACCTGATAGTTCAACTCTGGGCACTCCGGCACTTCCGACATTTGCTTCTTGATCATGCCAGTCGTGAACTCGGTCGCATAAATCGGCACAAGCGGGCCAAAATAAGGCAAAAGATGCTTGCAGGCGCCAATGTGATCCAAGTGCGCGTGCGTAAAGAGAATTGCCTTCACTTTGTCGCGATTATCATCTAGCCACTTGGAATCTGGCACCATGTAGTTCACGCCCGGATAATCGCTATCCGCAAACAGAGTACCCATGTCAATCAGAATGATTTCGCCCTGATATTCGATGGCGGTCATGTTTTTACCGATACCAAACTCGCCGAGGCCGCCGATAGGAATAACGCGCACGCAATCTTTGTGCGGACGAGCGGCGCGAATTTGCGCCATAGTCAACTGCTTGCCGTCGGCGCCATTGTAACGCGATTTATTGACCGGCACGCCGATGATATGCTGCGTCGCCTGCGCGTTGACGTCCTGGCTAAGCATGCGCTGATGGTGCACCATTTCGCCCTTGCGCACAGATACGCCGAGCTGAACATTTTTCGATACAGGCTGCTTTGCGCCACCCTTTGCGCTTTTAGCAGTCTTGGCCTTCTCTGTTTTTGTGCCCTTTTTAGCAGTAGACTTAGCGCCGGCTTTAGCAGCGCTGGCTTTGCGTGTCGTCTTTTTCACTAGCGCCTCATCTTTGCCGCCAGGTGCAAAATTGGCGTTAAAGTTGCGCTTTTGATTTTCTTCAAACTGGCGCTTGATGTCCGGCAAACGCTCTTCGCGCATTTTCAATAATCGCGCGCGGCGAGCCGCTTCGGCTTCGTTTTTAGAATTCATTTATTTCCTCAATTAAAGTTTCTAATTTCCCACACTTAAGACGCAATCCTCTCGGGAAGGAATCCTGGAATATGTTGCGTAAAAAGTAATAACTTAGTACTTATATTCTAGCAAAAAACGGGCGCATTGTCTAGCGCTGCAAAAAGCCCCGACCGAAGTCGGGGCTATTGCTAATTTTCGCGCTTACGACGCAGTTGCCAGTGCATGAGCAGGGGCCGTCACGACTTTCTGCTCCTCGAAGCGGAACAGTCTGGATTCGCTAGGCTTCCATTTCTCATCCAGCCGAATTGCTTCGGCTCGATTATTGTCGTATTTTCTTACAGCCGTATGGTTCGACACAAACCAACCGCTTGCGGCGACCCATTCGGACACTACTTCGGGTAACAGGGTCTGTTCCGTTACTACGAAGCTGTTCACTCCGCCGTAACGCTCGAGTTTGCCGTAGATAGGATAAACCTCGCCTGCTACAAGCCTTTCGCCGACTTTAGTGTAGCCAAGAGCGACGCTCATAGGGGAAAGTTTTTTCCGATCAAAGCGGAACTCCGCCGGGCGATGGAGGAACCATTTTGCCGGCGGCACCTTACGGTGTCTTGTCAAGTTAAGAAAGACCAGCTGTCTTACGGTTTCTTCGCCATCGTGAGATACCCAAGATACTTCCTGCGTGATCCAGGTCTTACCTTTTCGCTCTCCGAGAGCAATTTCGATTGCCCGCTCATAATTTCGTTCGTCAGCATAGATGATCATCGAGCCAACACGAATTACGTAGTCGGGTGTTTTGAAGCGAGCAGCCCACTTGTTTGCCATAGTACCGCGTCCGTAGTTAACGCATCGCGCCACCTCGACATTTCCGTAGACTTTCACTTCGTTTTCCTTGCCGACACTTTTCTGCTGTCCCACCTGTGCGACAACTTCACTACCCTTAATGTTTCTATACAGAGTAGCGAACTCGAGTTTCAGACCTGCGTCATCCACTCTAATCTGGCCTGGGGCGGTCGCAACCTCCTGCCAAAGATCAGTATTGTATTTGATCATATACAATACCTCCTTTCTCTCCTTACGGAGTGGCGATGATTTCGACCACATCTGAGCCCTCGCTCAATGTGGGGTTTCGCGGCTTGATTTTTTTCAAGACACAAAATCCCACATTGAGCAGCTTTTCGAAAATTAACAGATTGAAATGTACGCAAGTAGCACATAGCTACTCATGAGAATTGTAGCATACTTTAGCATTTTTGTCAATCTTCGCTTGACAGCGGGCCATTAGTTTGCTAAAATTAGTCCGTACTGTCATTAGCCGGCCCGAAAAGGGACGGTATTTTTAAGCCCAGAAAGGATAAAAATGGAATTAGACCTAAAGCAGATGATTGCAATGGTAGATATCATTGCCGAAGAGAAAAATCTGCCAAAAGAGACCGTAATTGAAGTAATACAGCAGGCAATTGCTGCCGCGTGGCGTAAAGAAAATGGCGACAAGGACATGAACGTACGCTGCGAGTTAGATTTGAACAGCGGCGAAGCAGACGTCTTTGTAATTCGTGAAGTTATCGAAGATGGTTTGGCATACAACCCAGCCACCGAAATCCCACAAGGCGAAGCCGACGGCAAAGAAATCGGCGAATTTGTCGAAGAAAAGCACAAAGTTGGCGTATTTGGCCGCGTGGCCTCGCAGACCGCAAAGCAGGTCATTTTGCAGCGCTTGCGCGATGCTGAGCGCGAAGCGGTTTTGGCCGCCTTCGAGGACCGCATCGGCGAAGTTGTGACCGGTACGGTTGCACGCGTCGAGCCAAAATTGGTGCGCGTTGACCTCGGCAAAGCAACCGGCATCATGCCACGCTCCGAGCAAATCGACGGCGAGTTCTATAGCGTTGGTTCGCGTATCAAGGTTTACATCAAGGAAATTGACCGCCGCGACAAAGAAGGCGACCGTGGAAGCGCTCAGCTGATTTTGAGCCGCGGCTGCCCAGAGTTCATCGAGTATCTGTTCCGCCAAGAGGTGCCAGAAATTGAGGCTGGCTCGGTAGAGATTAAGGCGATTGCGCGCGAAGCTGGTCGCCGCACAAAGATCGCCGTAGCTGCTTTGATGCCGGGCATTGACCCAGTCGGCACTTTCGTCGGTGGTCGTGGTGTCCGCGTTCAGGCCGTCATGAACGAAATCGGCGATCGCGAAAAAATTGATATCGTAAACTGGAGTGACAATCTTTCTGAATATATCCGCGAAGCCTTGAGCCCAGCCGAGATTCAGACGGTCGAAATCGACGGTAAGCGCGCTAAAGTTTACGTCGAAAACGAGCAGCAGTCCTACATTGCAATCGGCCGCTCTGGTCAGAACGTGCGCCTCGCGTCACAATTGACCGGTATCGAGCTAGATATTGAGATTGCCAAGAAAGTCGCCAAAAAGAAGAAAAAGAACGTCGAAGACTCACTCTTGTCTGCCCTGCAGGAAGATGGAGCGACCGAAGAAGATGACGAAGGCGACAACGCCGAGTCAGACAACGACGGCGAAGATTAAAGCGCCCATCAAAATAGCCGGATTTTACCGGCTATTTTTTATTGTTTTGCTAGGTCTGGACAGTTGCGTTCGAGCCATTCTTTTGGAATGCGTTTTGCCGTGGATGGGTTGATGTTTTCGCAGGCGTCCGTATTTTTGATTAGCGAGCCGTTACTATCTAGTCGACCGCAAACAATGAATATAAAGGCGATAATGATGCCAATAATGACTAGAAGCATAATGGCATAGATTATCTTTTTGGCCTGGCCGAAGTTTTGCTCGTTATACATGCACGTTAGGATATTGATTCTTGCCAAAATCCGGGCTTTGCTCCTCGGCACGCATTTGGGCTTCGATACGGGCGCGAGCGTCGAGTTGCATTTGGTTTTGTTGCTGAATCTTTTGCTGCTTGCTGCTGCGCATTTTTAGCGCGATGACTATAATGAGCGCGACCGCGACGATTATAGCAAAGACTGCGCCGAGCAGAATTAGAACTGCACTATCGTCCACGGTTTCCGCTTCTTCGTCAATATTGGCGTTCGGGCCGGTTTGCGACAAATCGTAACTAAAGGACGGCACTTTTTCGCTGCGGTTGATGGAAACTTGCTCGCCAGCGACAGAAAGCTTGAAGCCATTCGAGTAGATATTCGAGTTGTTGCTGACGGCGTTGTTTAGGATATCGACATAGCTATCTTCGGTCAGAACAACAACAGAATCCTCCGAGAGATTCAACTCTACGCGCAGTGCGCTATTGTCTTTGTTGATGGCACCCTTAAACTTCGAGCCTTTCGACAAGTCAAGGCTCAGCGTAGACGAGCGATCCACCTTGAAATCGCCCATGATGTATTGATCGCTGGCTTTCAGATCGACAGATGCGCCGCCGTAGCCACTACTATTGGTCGAGATACCGTTAGTAGACGAGGCACCGATTTCCATGAAGA
>DGRN01000007.1 GCA_002391075.1 Candidatus Saccharibacteria bacterium UBA4387 | reverse complement strand
TGACCGCCAGCGGCGTTTTAAGCTCGTGTGAAGCATTGGCGATAAACAGCTTCTGTTTATCGTAAGAGTCCTTGACCGGCTCGACAATTTTCTGCGACGCAAAGAATACGATGAAGAAAGTAGCAACTTCGACAAGCGCCCCAACACATAGCAAGGTAACCAGAAGGCGATCATTCCCCTCTTTGCGGTCATCCTTGATAAAATTCCTCAACTCCTGGTCGTCGTAATCGAGCGGCAGCTGCGAGCTGTAATCTGATATACGGCGAGGTTTCGGTTCTGGGCGCATGGTCGCCGAGACAGTCATGATGAGCACGCCGGACAAGATAAGGACGGCGGTCGTGGCGGCCATCGTAATAACAATGATTCGGTTTCTTAGCTTCTTAAACATATCATTTGCTCGTTATTTTGTAACCCAGGCCGCGGATGGTGACGATTTTAGTTTTGCTATGGATTTTCTTTAGAATTTTGCGGATTCTGGACATATATGATTCTACGTAATTATCTTCGCCGCGGCCAATTTCTCCCCAAACTTTCGCCAACAGATGCTCCTTGCTGATTAGAGTCTCTGGCGTTTTCATTAATTCGGCGATGATTTCGATTTCTTTGGCGGTCAGCTGCTCGCCGTTTAAGGTGGCGTTGGTTTTGTCTAAGGTCAGGTCGCCATAAGTCACGTCTGCGATATCGATGGTCTTTGGGCGACGCGCAAGAGCTTTTATTCTAGCCACGAGTTCGGCAGTCTTGAACGGCTTGGCAAGGTAGTCATCTGCGCCGTGATTTAGATGACTGATTTTCGTTTCGACCTCAGACAATGCGGACAGCATGATAACTGGAGTTTGAACATTTTTCTCGCGCATGCGCTTCAATATATCTGTTCCGGACAGCTTAGGCAGCATGACGTCAAGCACAACACAGTCATAAATGTCGCTCATGGCATTATCTAGGCCATCTTCGCCATTATCTGCTAAATCAACCTGAATGCCTTGTTTTTCTAGGTTATGCTTAACGGCTTCGGCTAAGAAAGTCGCATCCTCTACATAAAGTACTCGCATAGTATTCTCCTCTTTAAATTATATTATAATTCTGCGCCTTCAAGCTCAAACGAAACTGAAACGCTACCTGGCCGACTTTTAAGATTCGTTTCAGGAAGGCGGGCGAAAATAGTAGCATAATACAACTAAACGGAGGCTTGGCCTATGGAAAATGAGAACAATAAAAAGAAGGACGACGCGAAGGCGAAAATCGTCCTGTTTGTAATCGGCGTGCTGGTCGGTTCAATTATTTCGACTACGACTTTCTTCGTCTACGCAAAAATGTCAGAAAGCAACAATGCGGCTAGCTCATCGCAACAGATGCCAGGCGGCGAATTCCAGCGAGGAATGTCGGGCGGGCGAAACGGCCAGGGCGGTACTCCTCCAGAAATGCCGAACGACAATAATGCAGCGCAAGATAATAGCTAGTGGCGGCGGATATGAGGATTATTACAAAAATAATTGGTGCGTTCGCGGCGATTGCTTCCCTATTCAGCGCGAATGTTAGTGCGGCGAGCGCAACTAATTACATAGATTCGGGAAGTCTGACGTATTCTACGGACAAGGCGAACTATCAAAATATCGTGGAATATGAAAATTTGGCGGATTTTTTGCCAAATTATAACTCCGGTAGCCTGCCGAATATCTACATTACGAATTTTCTATTCGACGGAGTTTCTGCGGTGAAGACGCCGGATTTGGATGATTTTACTGAAAACGCCTCGAACGACACAGAAATAGAAGAGCTAGAAATTAAAGTCATCAATATTAACGCGGTCGGTAGCTATGAATTTACGGGCGAGATAAGCGGCGCGATGATTGCGGTAAATACGAACGGCAAGGCTGGAAACATCGACATCGTTTTGAATGGTGCCAGTATTGATACTGATTCAAAAAAGGCTCCGGCCATCTATGTTTACAACAAGGATAAGAATTATACTGACTGTGTCGTGACAATTAAAACAGCGGCCGGCACAAAGAATTATCTGGAGGGCGGCAAACTCAAAAAAGTCAGCTTGATTGGTTCCGACGAATTGAGTTCATATAGCAGCCGTTACTCTGGAGACAGTCTGACGAATTACAATAATTATCCTGCGCACTACGGCATCTACACGAGCAACGAAATTAAGAACATTTTGTTCGCAACCGTCCAGGCCGACAACGAAGATCTGCGGGATGGCGACCCGTATTATTTCTACAAGGCAAGCGGCGCCGTTAGTTCGGATATTGACCTAAATTTCGATGGCGAAGGCTACCTGAAAGTAACCAGTAAAAATAATGAAGGCATCGAAACAAAAGGAAATTTGACCTTCAGCGGCGGGACGGGCGACTATGAGATTTTCGCCGAGGACGACTGTCTGAATACGACCACAGCAAACGGTAGCGCGGAGGTCGTAAGGAATGACCTGAGCATCAACGTAAATTCCCTGCTCGCTTCCGTTTCGGCCGATGCGGACGAAGGCGATGCGATTGATTCAAACGGCAAACTCGTGATTGACGGCGGCAACATTTATGCTTTCGCAAATCCAAACAGCGGCGACGCGGGTCTTGATTCCGTCAACGGTACTTATATCAACGGCGGGACGGTCATCGCTACCGGAAATATGACGGATCAGATATCTAGCGAATCGAAGCAGAATTTCATCTATGCCAGCTTTGGTAAAATTGCAGCCGACGCGTTAATAGTCATTAAGGATCAGAGCGATAAAATTTTGGCCGCCTTCGAAACCGGAAGAAATATCCAGAACTTGGTATATAGTGACCCTGATTTGAGTTACGAGTCATACAAGGTTTTTACTGGCGGCGACATTGATGGCGAAGCGACGAATGGCTTATATACGAAAGTTAGTAGCTACACCGGCGGCGAAGAAATTTCATCCAGCGACGTCAGCAGCAAAAAGGCATCGAGCCAAAGCAGACTGAGCAATGTAGCGCTTGCAGCTCTGGCCGTAGAGATAGTTCTACTCTGCCTGGCCTCGGTATTCTACTACAAGAAGTGTTAGAACCGTGCAGAAAATAATAAGCCGGCTATAAATATAGTCGGCTTTTTGACGCAAGCGTCAAATCACTGGCGAATCGCGCGGACGATGCGAGCAATGATAAGTGCCGCTAGATTGACTACGACTACCGTTGCGCCGGTCGGCGAGGCGATGAGGTAAGATATAACCAAACCTAAAATAAAGTTAACGACCGAGAAAAGCACTGAAGCTATCACTACGCGACCAAAAGATTTCGAGAATTGCATGGCAATGAGCGTCGGGAAAATGATTAGGCTCGAAATTAGGAGCGCGCCGAGCAGCCTGATGCCGAACACGACCACCAATGAACAGATGACCGCAAAAATCGCGTCATAAAGGTCGGTTTTGATGCCGATTGCCTTCGCAAAATCCTCGTCAAAAGTAATTGCGAAGATGCGATTGTGCGCAAAAATGTAGAGCAGGACGACTGCGATCACCAAGATTAGGCTAAGCCAAACGTCACTCCAGCCGATAGACAATACGCTGCCGAACAGGTAGCTGTTTAGGTCGATATTGACACCTTTCGTTAAAGAAATCGCCATGCAGCCGACAGCCAGGCTCGATGCAGACAGGAGCGCGACCATAGCATCGCCATTGGATTTTTTATTGCCGCTCATTTTCAAAACGAAGAACGAGGCGATGACGACCACTGGCACGGCGAACCACAGCGGCGCAAAATTCAAGACCGTCGCAATCGCGAAAGCGCCAAAAGCTGTATGTGACAAGCCGTCGCCAATCATGGAGTTTTTGCGCAAAACGAGCGACACGCCAACGAGCGCCGCGCAAATTGAAATCAGAAGCCCTGCGATCAGCGCGCGCTGCATGAAAGAATATGATAGCATCTCGAAAAACCAAGTCATTTGTAGCTCCTTAGAAAATCCGCTGTAGGCGCGCACTCGACTTTAGCTTCTTTGATACTAATGACTTTATTGCCGATCAAATCTTCGGCATCCAGGTCGTGTGTAATCATAATAATCGTGAGGCCAGACTCGTTCAGCTTTTTAAGCGCGCCGTAAAACTCCTTGCGCGATTTGTAATCAAGGTTGTTTGACGGCTCGTCTAGGATGAGCAACTTCGAAGTGGCGGCGAGGGCGCGGGCAAGCAGCACCTTTTGTTTTTGGCCGCCCGAAAGATCCACGAAACTGGCATTCCTGAGTTTTGAGATGCCGAGACGTTTTAGCGCCTCCTCCGCCCTTGTCTTGTCTTCCTTGCGATAAAATGCTTTCATGCCGAGCCGCCCCAAAGTGCCCGATAGGACAATCTCAAATACGGTGGCCGGAAAATTTAAGTCCGCCTTGACGTCTTGAGGTAGAAAGCCGATTGTTTTTTGCTCAATACCGCTTCCGAACGAAATTTTGCCGGAGCTAGGCTTGACAAGCCCCAGAATTGCTTTGACGAGCGTACTCTTGCCCGAGCCGTTCGCGCCGACAATGCAGACGAAATCCCGCTCGTCGATTGCAAAGCTAGCCGAACTGATGACCTTGTTCGACCCGTAGCTCAGAGATAGATTTTTTGCGACAATTGCGTGGCTCATGTTATTTTAGAGCCTCCTTCAAAGTTTCGATATTTGTTTCCATGATGTCTGCATAAGTGCGGCCACTATTAAAATCTTCGTTAGAAATGTTATGCGCCGAATTTAGAGTCATAAGCTTGGCGCCAGTTTCATCGGCGATGCTCTGGGCAAGCTTGTCCGAGGTTAGCTCGATTTTTAGGATCGTTTTGACGTCGTCGGATTTTATTTTGTCGATGAGAAAGGCGACGGTTTGACTGCTAGCCTCGGTTTGCTCGGAACAGCCCGGAAAGGCGGCGTAGTAGTTCAGGCCATATTCGTCAGTAAAATAACGAAACGGAAAGCGATCGCCGAAAATCAGCTCTTTTTTGCTGCCAGCAGCTACGACATCGCGAATTTTCTGGTCGATTTCAGATAAGCGAGACGTATAGGCGCTCGCGTTTTTTGCGTAGACGTCTTTTTGTTCCGGATGAATGTCGGAAAGTTTATCTTTTAGGCCGTTGACTAATTTAATAGCGTTGACCGGGCTTGTCCAGATATGCTCGTCATATTCAGATTCCTCTTCATCGTGACGCTCGTGTTCTTCCATGCCTTCGGCTAGCTCTTCCTCTTTCAGTTCGACCAAATCCATGAGACGCAGAGTCTTCTCTTTCGGAACTTCGTTGTCGCCGAGCAAATCTTCAACCCATTCGTCAGATTCGCCACCCACATAAATGAACAGGTCGGCATTTTTGATTTTGATAATATCTTCCGGCGACGGCTCGAAATCATGCATTTCGGCACCGGGCTTCAGCAGCATGGAAACGCCGGATTCGTCTCCGGTGACGGCGCGCGCAAAATCGTAGCCAACAAAGCTAGACGCGACAATGCTGGCTGTTTCTTTGTTGCGGCTAAGTTTCACGATTGCAAAAATGCCACCCCCAATAATTAAGGCTATCGCCAATAATCCGCCGCTTAGTTTTAGCACTCTGTTTTTCACATTTTCCTCACATCCTGCACTCTTCGCAGGTTCCATAAATCGTAATGTCTTTTTGGTCTACTTCGAAATGATGCTTGTTAGCAAAGTGTTTTGAGAGCACATTCAGCTCGTCGCAGTCTGTATGCGTCAACTTTCCGCACGATTCGCACTTCAGCAGACAATGGCCGCTATGCTCGCATTTTTCTGCGAGGCGATAATGTGGCACTCCGTCGCTTTCGACACTTTTGGAGAGGGCGTGATTTTTCACCAGACCGTTGACCGCGCGATAAACAGTGGTCAGACCGATGGTCTGATCTTCTTTGTTTAGTCTAGCGAACAGTTCTTTGACGGTAAACTCGCGCTCGCATTCTTTGATGCAGCGCTCAATGAGCTCTTTCTGCTTGGTCTTATACGAATCTCTCACCTATTTGCTCCAATTTGAAAACGATTTTCATTTTCAATTATACGGAGTCAGTGCGGATTGTCAAACGTTACTTGTCGGTCAGCAGAAAACTTTTTCGAATCAGCTCAAAGACTAGCTCGTCTGGCAGAGTGCCGTCCAGTACGAGCGTTATCCAGTTATTTTTGTTCATGTGATAGGCCGGAAAAATATGATCGTTCGTTTCGGCGAAGTCGTAGGTTTGTTTTTTTGCCGAATTTCAAGTTAATGATGTCGATTTGTTTGCCATCTTTTAGCCCCAAGCTCGTGGCGGATATCGTGGCGACTAGCGCAAACCATTTTTTGGTGTCGCTATGACGGAAAACTGCGTAGCTGGGATAGCGTTCTGGCCACAAAAATTCTGGCTCGGCGCCAAATTCAGCCTCGATATGCTTTAAAACTACGTCGATTTGTCGCGCTGTTTGCATTTTTGCGCCACCTACTTGAGCAAATCCTTGATTTTTTCTTCCATGCCATCAGGTTTGAAGGTCGGAGAATACCTGGCGACAACTTTGCCCTCTTTGCCAACGAGAAACTTTGTGAAGTTCCACTTGATGTCGCCGTCCTTTTTGCAAGTCGTGCTAATTTTCTCGACAGCTTTCATCGCTATCTTGTTTTTCACGCCGTCGATAATATCTTCCTTGGCTTCGCCTTTGAGAAAAGTAAACAGAGGGTCTTCGTTTTCGCCGTTTACTTCGATTTTAGCGAATTGGTCGAATGAGGTGTCGTATTTGAACTGGCAAAACTGATGAATCTCGTCGTCACTGCCCGGAGCTTGCTTGCCAAACTGATTGCACGGAAAATCCAAAATCTCGAGGCCTTTGTCGTGATATTTTTTGTAGAGTTTTTCGAGGCCTTCATATTGCGGCGTGAAGCCACATCCCGTTGCGGTATTTACGATTAGTAGCACTTTGCCTTTGAAGCCCGCCAATGAAATTTCTTCGCCCGCCCTGTTTTTTACCTTACAATCATAAATCGGCATTCGCGCTCCTAATCGTTAATTGCTAATATTATATGCCCGCTTCCGCTAGCGCCCAAGGCTGGACAAAAAATCGTCGAGCCGCTTGATGCCGTCATCCGTACGCGCGACAGAGCCGGCCACATTGAAGCCGTCGCCTATTAGCGTGGCGCCAAGCATTGTGTCTTTTAGAGTTTCGTAGGTGCCGGAATTGCCAGAACCTTCGTGCGTGTTGAACGGAATGACGGTTTTGCCATTCCAGTCGTGTTTCTCGATGAAATTGTAGACACACATCGGCAGGTCGCCCCACCAAATTGGATAGCCGAAGAAAATCGTGTCGTAATTCGTAATATCGACGTCGCCGATGTATTCTGGGCGCGCGTCGCTATTGCGCTCTGCGGTGGCGCGCTCGATGGCGGCTTGATAGTTGGCGGGGTATTTTTCGACTGGCTCAATTTTGAATTCGTCTGCGCCGGTTCTTGCGACGATTGCTTTTGCGAGCAGTTCCGTGCTACCCTGCTCGACCACGCCGACGCCGTAATTTTCGTCTGCGCGCGAGAAATAGATTACTAGTGTTTTTTGGCCTGACATTTGCTTTCTCCTTTAAATTTCCAAACTTTCCTTCAAAAAGCTTTCAATTTTATCGAACGGGATTTTGTCAAAGTTGTCATAGAGGTCGACATGAGAGGCGCCCTCGACGATATAGAGTTCCTTGTTGCCGATTTTTGTGCTGCCGAGCGGGTAAACTCCTGTGTATGGTTCTGGAGTTACGCCGGCTGTTTTCGTTTCGCCGGTGATTTTGTCGAACGAAGCCTCACTATGGTAGCGCGAGTGCGCTTTTTCGCCATGAACGATAAGAATCGGGGTGTCGATTTCGTTCGCGTAGTTCAGAATACGCGTGTTTGCCAAGGCGGTGTTGGCCTGAACCGCCCAGCCACCGTTAGAATTTAGGCTGCGAGCATGGTAGCCGCGCGGAGTTTTGTAGTAGGCGTGATAATCTTTGAGAAATTGCGGCGCGTCGTCTGGAACTGGGTCGATTACGCCGCCAGCCAGCGCGTATTCGCCAGTTTTAAAATCTTGCGTACGTTGAGCGTTGATAGACTGACGTAGCTTGTCGCGAGCTGCCTTGGAGTCGTCAGCGTCGAAATAGCCATTGCCGGCCGCACGCGTCATGTCATACATCGTGCTAGAGATTACAGCCTTTACGCGAGTTTCAAAGCAGGCCGTTTGCAGCACCATGCCGCCCCAGCCACAAATACCGAGTAACGCAATTTTGTCGGCGTCAACTTCGGCGAGATTGGACAAAAAATCTACTGCCGCCTGAAAATCTTCAACATTTAGATCCGGCGAGGTCATATAGCGAGGCTCACCGCCGGATTCGCCTGTGAATGACGGATCAAAAGCAAGTGTCAGAAAGCCGCGCTCAGCCAAAGTTTGCGCATAGAGACCCGATGATTGCTCTTTTACCGCGCCGTATGGCCCAGTAATTGCGATCGCCGGCAGTTTGCCGTCTTGGTTTTTCGGCGTATATAAATCCGCAGCGAGTTCGATGCCAAAATGATTCTTAAAGATCACTTTTCTGTGGTCAACGTTTTCGCTTTTTGGGAAAACTTTATCCCATTCTTGACTGAGCTGGAGCGTCATTTTATTCCTTTCTGCGCTTTATTAACTTCTGTTTTATATTATGGCACAAGGTTAAGTAGCGGCGAATAGTCGAGACATTTTTGCGATTTTAGGCTCAGGTATTGACATTTTCGGCATAGTATGCTATAATTAGAGCATAATCGTAGTTTCGAGATGCAATGATCGGACAGATGAACGCAAAAACTACGATACTGTTTACTTCTTATGGTTATTCGAATAGGCTTCGCTAGTGCGAGGCCTATTCTTTTTGTGATAGGATTAAGATAATGTTGGATTTGCAAAATATAGAATTTGTAGTAAAAAATGGCGCGAAGCGACGCGCTATTATCCAAGATTTGTCTTTGAGTGTCAAGGCCGGAGAATTCGTGGCGATTACTGGGCCGAACGGATCCGGAAAATCGAGCCTAGCGCGCCTGATTATGGGCATAAATCGCGCCAGCGCCGGCAAGCTGATTTTTAACGGACAGGACATAACAGAGAAAACAATTACGGAACGCGCAAAGTTAGGCATCGCATACTCTTTTCAGCAACCAGTGTACTTTAAGGGGCTGAGCGTGCGCGACTTGCTGCAGGTGGCCGCCACGGCGAAAGAAACTTTTTTGCAAGACACGGGCACCGACTACGAAAAGCTGCTGGCGACGGTCGGTTTGAGTCAGGATTACTTGGAGCGGCAGATAGATAATTCCCTGTCTGGCGGCGAGTTGAAACGAGTTGAGATTGCATCGGTGCTAGCGCGCGGTGCTAAACTGATGGTCTTCGATGAGCCAGAGGCCGGAATCGATATTTGGAGTTTTGCGCGGCTGACGGACGTTTTTCGCAAGTTGCACAAAAAGCCAGATTGCGCAGTCGTCGTGATTTCGCATCAAAAAAGCATTTTGAATATTGCGGATCGGGTGGTAATTTTGAAGGACGGCAAGATTCAGGCGCAAGGCCGCCCGGAAGACTTGAAGGAGGAGCTGGCGCTATGATGGATTTGGACGAAATCGAGCAGCAAATTTTGCGCGAAGTGGCCGGAATCGATGGTCGGCCAGAGGGCGCCTACAATTTTCGCCTCAACGGAAAATCGGTCGGGCGGCAAAGTTCGACAAATATCGAAGTCAGCACGTCGCCGGATGGTTTGAACATTCATGTGGCACCCCATACGCACGGAGAGGTCGTACATATTCCAGTCATAATAAGCGCAAGCGGTTTGACGGAATTGGTGCGAAATAATTTCTACATTGGTCAGGATTGCGAGGTTACGATTGTGGCCGGCTGCGGGATTTACAACTGCGGAACGAAAGATTCCGTGCATGATGGCGTGCATAGTTTTTACGTTGGCAAAAATTCGCGCGTGCGCTACATCGAGAAGCATTATGGTGCCGGGCCTGGAGCTGGCAAGATTTTGAATCCCGTGACGAGAGTCGAGCAAGAGCCTGGCAGCTACGTCGAGATTCAGACCGAGCAATTGCGCGGAGTGGATTCGACGCGGCGAGAAACGTCGGCTCTGCTGGCGAATGACGCAAAGATTCTAATTCGCGAGCGCTTGCTGACGCACGGACGACAAGATGCCGAAAGCACGATTCGCGTGGAGCTGGCGGGACGCAATAGTGTGGCCGATATTGTTTCGCGTTCGGTTGCGCAAGACGAATCGAGGCAGCTATTTCGGTCGCAAATTACGGGCAAAAATGCCTGCCGCGGCCACTCTGAGTGCGATGCGATTATTATGAACAAGGCGCAAGTTTCTGCTATTCCGTCACTCGATGCGCAATGTCCGGACGCCGAGTTAATTCATGAGGCGGCGATTGGGAAAATTGCCGGCGAGCAGATTACGAAGCTGATGTCGCTTGGCCTGAGTCGGGCGCAGGCGGAGTCGCAAATCGTAAATGGGTTTTTGCGCTGATTTTCATTTCCTTTTCAGCTTGCGCGGATAAAATCGCTTTGTAACTAAGGAGATTTTATGAAGAAAGCACATAAAAAAGTTATTGCCGCCCTGGCCATCACGGCTGGATTGGCCGGTGGCGCAACAATTGTGCGTTGCCTGCCGGTTAGTGCGCTCGAGAACGACGCGACAAATGACCGCCCTGCTCTAAGCGAGGAGAAAAAGGCTGAAATTAAGGAAAAGCTCGACGCGATGAGCGAAGAAGAACGCGCCGAGTGGCTCAAAAACCATCCAAAGAAAGGTACGCGCAAAGAGCGTCACGAAAAGCCGGCAGACATGACCGACGAGGAATGGGAGCAAAAGAAGGCTGAGCGCAAGGAGAAAATGAAGGAAAAGCTCGACGCGATGAGCGAAGAAGAACGCGCCGAGTGGCTCAAAAACCATCCTAAAAAATCCACCGATCAGACTGAAGAATAAGACAGTCGCCCCGCTCTGGGGCGACATTTTCTGCGGCGACAAATATCTGGGCGCGCTTGACTATTTTGGCTATTCGTGATATAATAGAAGGACGGGCATTTTTGCACCGTGAACATTTTTATAAGGAGCGTGATTGACTGATGGAGAAATTCATCGCCATCATCGTGACCGCATTCATGGCAATTACCATGTTTATGGGAATCACGATGGACACCGAACCGGATGAGCCCGACCGCATGACTGCGGATGCTGGAATCATCACCATGACGGAGACGACCGAAAGCACGGCAAGCACCGAGACGACTACGGTCACGACCACGACTGCAGCAAGCACGACAACAAGTACATCGACAAGCAGCACGACCGCATCAAGCACGACAACAGAAACGACAACGACCGAAAATGCGGAGCCGTTCTATCCGACTAGCGAAGATGTCGCATTTGGTATCAGGGATTTCCTGGCGCCACTCGGTTATACGGACGCGCAGATCGCCGGCGTTGTGGCAAATGCCGAGGCCGAATCTGGCCTGCAACCGACTCTCTGTCAAAACGACTACTACGGCCTGTTCATGCTAATGAATTGTCCGCGCAGGCAGGAGATGTTCGACGAGATGGCAGATGCGGGGCTTTCGCAATATCTGGGCGGCGATTACCAGTATGACGGCGGTTGTCGTTTTGCAAACAAGGACGATTTCCGAGCATTCCTTGATATCATGATGCAATACACAATGAATCCAGACGACAGCACCTGGTACGAGGAGCTGTACTCCGCACAATCACCAGAAGAATCGGCAGAGATTTTCCTCGTCCACTACGAACGCGCAGTGGGCGGCTCGAGCACGATTCAAGAATATGCCCCTTATGCCGGCCTATATTATCAAGCAGCCGATTCGCGGCGCGAAGCCGCACGGCGGTGGTATGATATATTTTCTGGCTAAGATTTGTGCGCCTCCGCAATGGAGGCGTTTTTCTTGCTCTGCTTTGCTATAATATACTTATGCTAGCGTTAGATTTGATCCAGTGGTGGTATTTGCACGGCTGGGGGCTTTATTTGAAACGATTCAAAAATAGAATCCATAGCACTTTCGAGTTTTTCTCGATTGGCTTGTTGCTGCGGACCTTGTTTCAACCTTTTCGACAGATTTCGGCGAACGATACTAGCGGGCGGACGGATCCGGTGTCGGTTTTGAATTCGATTTTGGATAATTTGCTGTCGCGGACGATTGGATTTTTCGTGCGGGTCGGAATTATTACAGTGGGGACGATTTTGACGATTTTGGAGGTGGTTTTGGGCACGCTGTTTGCGATTTTGTGGCCAGTTTTGCCGGTTTTGCCGATTGTTGGGATTTGCCTGAGCGTGGCTGGTTTTAGTTTTGGGAGCTTGTTGCAATGAATCAGTTTAAGCACATGAGTCGACGAGCGCGAGAGGCGCGATTTGGGAAATTCGCAGCGACGGGACCGTTCCTTTTGTTGCTAGTAGTGTTAATTTTGGGTCTAGTTGCAGGCGGCGGAGCCTTGATATTGGTCGGAAACGCTTGGGGTTGGACTTTGATTGGCTGTGCGGCGCCGTTTTTGATGCTGATTTTCTATATTAATTACGAAATCTCGAAGGTGCCGGCCGGCAAAAGCGAAGATATTAACGATTTGCTGTCGAGAGAAGTTTTGCGCAGTTTGCCGGCGAAACCGACGACAAAAGACATCGTGAATGCGATTTTCGAGACGCGAAGTGCGCGATTTTTGGCAGCGCGATACGGATTGGGGCGTGATCTGTTAGATTATATCGCCGAGCGCTTCGAGTTTAAGGCGGAAGACGTTTTTGAAAAGTCGCGCGAGATTCGGGCGCAGACAGATTCGGCGCAGATTTCTGGTGGCGTGCTGGCGATTACGCTGATAGTTATGACGCCCGGCTACGAAGAGATGCTCAAGAAGATGAAACTAGAGCTGAGCGATTTAATTGGCGGCGTGTTGTGGTTTAATTATTTGAATAATTTGCTGAAAAGTATACATATGCCGTCGCACACTGGCGGCATGGCGCGCGATTTAATGTTTGGCTATACGCCGATTCTTTCGCGATTTGCGACGAATATTTCGATGCAGTTTGATGCGCGCGGCAGTATCAATTCATCAATAAAGTTGCATCAGGAAATCGTGCAGCAGATGGTGGACTTTTTCTCGAAAGGTGGACGGCAGAACGTGGCGCTGATTGGGCCGGAAGGCAGCGGGCGCTCGACGATTGTGGCGGATTTTGCCGAGACGATTGTGAATGCGGCGAACAAGATTAGTGCAGACCTGAAATATAGGCAGATTTATAAGCTGGACGCGAGCGCGCTGATTGGAGCGGGTGGCGGACGAGGCCAGATCGAAAACCTGATGACGCACATCATCAATGAAGCCTACAATGCGAAAAATATTATTCTTTGGCTGGACAATGCGCAGCTCTTCTTTGAAGAAGCGGTCGGTTCGGTTGATATTTCGAATCTCTTGACGCCGGTAATTGAGGGTGGGCGCGTACGTATGATTTTGACGATGGATCAGCAGCGTTTCTTGGAGATTTCGGCGCGCAAGAGCCAGCTGACGAATGCACTGAACAAGATTATGATTGAGCCGGCGAGCGAAGAGGCGACCATGAAGGTAATGCAGGATCGCGCGATTATTTTCGAGGGGCAAAATCACGTTTACTATACGATTTGGGCGCTAAAAGAGGCGTATCGGTTGTCCGAGCGGTATATTCACGACCTGGTGATGCCTGGGCGGGCGGTAAATTTGCTGGAGGTGGCCGCGGCGCATGCGCAAAATGGGCGCGTTGATGATACTTCGGTGCAGCGGGCGATTGAGGCGACCTACGGCGTGAAGTTGCAAGGCACACAAGAAAAGGAAGACCGCGAGAGATTGCTGAATCTTGAGGCTTTGATTCACGAGCGGATGATTGGTCAGGAAAGCGCCGTGAAGGCGGTGAGCGATGCGTTGCGTCGTTCGGCGGCGGGCGTGCGCAACGAAGGGCGGCCGATTGGCACCTTCCTGTTCTTGGGGCCGACCGGCGTCGGTAAGACCGAATTGGCAAAATCGATTGGCGAAGTCTATTTCAAGGGCGAACAGAACATGGTGCGCGTGGATTTGAACGAATTCGTGGAAGCAACAGACGTGCAGAGGCTGATCGCCGATGGCGCGAGCGACGAGATGAGCTTAACGGCGCAGGTAACAAAACGGCCGTTTTCGGTGGTGCTATTAGACGAAATCGAGAAGGCGCACCCATTGGTTTTGACGACTTTGTTGCAGCTGCTGGACGAGGGCGTTTTGCGCGACGCGCGAAACCATGAAGTTAGCTTCCGTGACACAATTATCGTAATGACAAGCAACGCGGGAGCAAACGAAATCCGCAAGTATATTGACGAGGGACTGACCGGGGCAGCAATTAAGGAGCGTCTGGTCGATCAGCTGATTGCGAATGGCGACTTTAAACCGGAGTTTTTGAATCGTTTTGATGAGATTTGTATTTTCGAGCCGCTGAACAAGGAACAGCTGGAGCAAATCGTGCAGCTGATTATAAAATCGATCAACAAAACGCTGGAGCCGCGGAAGATTGTAGTAAGCGTGGAGCCGGCCGCAATTCCGCTGTTGGTCGAAAGCGGATACGACCCGAAGTTGGGCGCGCGGCCGATGCGGCGTATCGTGCAACAGACCGTTGAAAATATCATGGCGAAGCTCGTGCTGAGCGGCGAAATTGATTCGGGTGCGAAGGTGGAAATTACGGCCGAGATGATTAAGGAGCAGCTGGCATGAATGTTTTAGTGATTTTGGGGATAGCGTTTTTGGCTCTGTTTTGGACAGTCATACTGATTTTCTTGTGCACGGTTTTTATTGGCGCGCCGTTTGTGCCGTCGAATAGCACGGAAATCGAACATTCTTTTACGACTCTATATAAGCTGGGAAAGAAAGACTTGGTGGTAGATTTGGGGTCTGGCAACGGAGTTGTGCTGGAGCATGCCTGTAAACATGGCGCCAAAGCGTATGGCATCGAGATTAATTCGTTCTTGATTTGGTTTAGCCGTCTGCGACTGCGCAAATATAAGGATGCGAAGGTGGTTTTCGGCAATATTTATACGGCGAAATTGCCAAAAGAGACGACGGTAGTTTATGTTTTCGGCGATTCGCGCGACATCAAGGCGATTGTGCGACACGTCGAAAAGGAAGCCAAACGCATTGGGCATCCGATTCATATTATTTCGAACGCTTTTCAGATTCCGGGCATGGAGCCAGTGAAAGCGTATCGCGCGCATTTCTTATATAAAGTTGGCTAGTTTTCGGCAGGAGCTTCCGCCGTTGCGGAAGTCGGTTCGGTGACTGGTAGTTCGCCGTAAGTGGCGAATATTACCATGCGGCCGCCATCTTTGTCGTAGCAGGTCGAGAGTGCGACGATTTGTTTTTGGTAATCCGTGTCGTCAATTCGCGTCTGTATGGCGAACTGCTTTAGATAATCGAGGATTTGAGCATTGTGCTCTTTGCGCAGAGTTTGGATGCTATAGATTTTGCCGTCTGCGCGATCGGTCTTTAGCGCGGCGATAACTTTGAGCTCGTGCTTGGCGTCGGGAGTTAAAAGTCGGCCGTTCTGATGCGAATTAAAATAGTCAGTATCGGCAAAATTGAAGAGACTACCAAACATCATTTCGCCGTTCATGTTGTGGCCGTAAATCACACTATAATCGTCACTAAAATCAGCGGCATTGCGAGCGTCGAGAAAAATACTACCAGCGAGCGAGTAATCTTTCGTATAACTGTGCGACAGATAGAAATTGTTGTTATCGGTATACGTAACCGGAAAATCTACGTCGGTATCGTCAATTTGAATCCAGGCGATGATTTCGTCGTTGATGTTTTTGAGAGCCGTAAAATCAACCTCGGAAGTTTTGTCGTTTTCGGTTTTCGACGTAAAACGGCGCACTTCGACCGGGACTTCGGCCTCGCGATAGACCATGAGCGCATCATAAATCGCATAGAGGCAAAAAAGAAGAATTAGCGCAAAAAAGTAGATAAAAATGCGGTCGACAATGGCAGCTGCAATATTTACAGCCTTCGTGCCGGGTTCGGGCTTTTTAGGGATGGCCTCGGTCAGATACGATTGCGCCACCTAAATACCTCGCGTCCGAACTATGCCGATAACTTTGCCATCGAGTTCGCGAATGTCGATGGAGCCGAATTTGCGCGAGTCGGCCGGCTCGTCACGGTTGTCATTTACGATGAAAACTTCGTTGTCGCCGACGCGGTACGGGAATTTTATGCCAGATTTTTCGCCAATTTCACCGGTAAAAATTTTCATGCTATCGATGGGGCGATCGTTGACAAAAAATTGCCCTTCCCGAACGCTCACGACGTCACCAGCCTTTGCGATTACGCGCGAAAAAAGCCGCTTGCCGTCCTTGATGTATGTCGCAACGTCATCAGTTTCGTAGTTGTCGTCAAGATGGAAGAAAAGCGCCAAGTCGCCACCGTTGATATTTGGTAGCATGGCGTTAGTCTTTACGCGAGCAAGGCCGAAAACTTGGAAAAAGAGGATGTAAATTACAGCCTCGACGATAATAATTTTTAGCAAAAGCATAAGCAGTTTGCGTCTCATGGGACTATTATATCACTTGCAGCGCGCTTGCAAAATAGAACAAAAATACCCGGGCGCGAACCCGAGTATTTCGACAAGAGAAAATTCGATTTTCTATTTGTTTTGCTTGCTCTTGCGCACTGCGTAGATAGCGATGGTGGCGGCGATAGCGAGCACAATGTATGGCAAAATGCTGAAGAAGGCCTTGGAGTCAACGACGTCGGAGATAGAGGAAGTATTGATGAAGTGTGTCACGTTGTTGTTTGCGTCAGCCTGGACGGTCTTTGTGGTTTTGCCGCTGGTGGAGCTAGTGCCGTCGATTTCCAAAGTGTAGTCATTCTTGATAGTCTGCTTCACTTCGTAGTTGACGCCTTGCGGGACCTGAGATACGCCATTCTGTACGCCGATTTCGACCGATTCGCCATGCTTGAGGCTAAAGGTACAAGTGCTTTTTTGCGTAGAGCTATCGTAAGTACATTCACTAAGCTTTGCGCCGGTGGACGCGTTGGAGATCCAGAGATTACTATTGTCTTTTGCTCTGCCGTCGACCGTAACGGTGTAGTCGAAGCTATCGTTCGCGTTTGCGAAGGCGCCCTTGATTTTGTTATCGACGGTAAGCTTAGTGGCCGGCAAGTCAGCCTCGCTAGTAAAGACGACATTGGCAACCTTGACGTCATTTTTCTTGATATACTTGATCGAGGCCTTGCGGCTAGTCTTCGGAGTGCCGTCGGCATTCAAATCATTCTGATACCAGATATGGACATCGTAGCTGTCGGCAGCATCCGAAGGATAGACTGCGCTACCGCCGCCGGTTTCTTTGAGCGTGACAACATACTTGCCTGGCTTCGAGATCGTGATGTCCGAAAGATCTAATTCGCAGCCTTCGGATTCTGCAACATTATCGACGATGCTGTCGTCATCGACGGTACAGCTAATGCCTGTAGGAAGATTGCCCAATTCACTGTTTGCGGTAGTGACGGTATATTGATATTGATGTTCTGGATTAGTGTAGACGCCCGTGATTTTTCTAGTGAACGGAACATTCGATGAGCCGTCAAATGTTACGGCCGATACGTTTTGGTTGATTGCAAAGCCAAGCGCGATAGTCAATGCGGCGCCGGCGATGTATTTGATTTTTGACATATTTATTTTTCTCTTGTTTATGCTTTGCCGTTAGTATAGCACAAGCTTTTTGATTCTGCAAGCGCTTTGCAATTATTTTGGAGATTTGCAGACGATGGCGATTCCGAGAATTGCCATGAGCGCCAAGAACGCAAATGGAATAATCGAAACTTCGATGCCGGTCTTGATGGTATCCGGCTTGATGTTGATTGGCTCCGGTTCTGGAGTGGTTTCGCCGTCGATGACGACCTCTTTTTGCGAGACTGTCATTTTAATCTGGTAGTGAGTGCTGTTGCGAATTTGATCGTCGCCGTCAGTGCTGAGGCCAATGGTTGCGAATTCGCCAGGGGAGAGATAGACGACGCAGACTTCGCCAGCTTGGCATTTTTTGTCGGACTTGACGTTTTTGTCTTCGAATTCATAATTTCCTTTTGGCGCGATAATGTCGTAAGTTTCGCCGTCATCGCCAAAAATCGTCACTTCATAGCGGAAAACATCAGACTCCTTGATGCCGTCACCGACCGATGGGGCTTGAAGTTCGATATGTGTACGCAAGAAGCTTTCCGAGAATTCGGCGACATCATATTTTGCACCAGCTTCGTCCTCGAATGGCAAGATTAGAGTCGGCGTAAAATTACCGGTTTGCCAGCCATATTCGTCTACTTCGCCCTTCATTGCGACTTTGAAATAATAAACTTGGTCGCTAACCGGATAATCTTCCGGGTTCGAGCTTTTCACCTCGCGCAAACCGAGCAGACGGACGCCGCCAAGGCCGAAAAAGGTCATGTCAGATAAGTCGAAACTGTCAACCAGCTCGACCGCGCCATTCTCGTCAGGTTCCGCCTCGTGAAAATCTAAGTAAATATCTTCGGTGATATGCTGGATTAAGCCGCTATTTTCTGCGTCGAAAATTTCGTAGTCGAAACGGTTCGTGACCGGCTCGCTAACGTTGGTGATTTTACGACGAATGTCGATGCTTTGCGGGCTTTCTGGGTTGTCGCTAAGAGACGGATTACTGACCGCGTTCGCCGGCACGCTAATTAGGCCAGCGGCGAAAATGATTGTTGCTAAGAAAGTGAGAATTTTGCGCATATTTTGTCTTTGTTTAGTTACTTTTAGTAAAGCATAAGAGCTACGTTTTGTCCAACGCGCATAAAAAATCGGGCCACAGCCCAGTTTTGGTACACCCGGCGGGAGTCGAACCCACGACACCTGGTACCGGAAACCAGTGCTCTATCCACTGAGCTACGGGTGCATATCTGTGATTATAGCACGGGGACGCAAAGTAATAAACGCGGCGGCTAAGCGCGTACGAATTTGTTTTCGGCGTCGCGGTATTTGTTTTGGCAAATTTTGATAAGATCGACTATCGTACCGATTAGAAACCAGTTTGCGGTTAGCATTTTTACACCTGCGCGAGCGTAGTGGCCGAGATAGAAATCATGCATTCCGCCTGCGCCGATAAAGCCCAGGCAGCACAAAATTATCGTAAGACGCTTATTTTTGTCGCTTCTTGTCGCTTCGTAATGATGCAAACTATGCACTTCGCCGGAAATATTGTTGCGCCGACTACATTCGTAACAGATTGGCCACTTCACGCCTACCGGGACGCAAATGCTACGCCCGCATTGTTTGCATTTTACACGCTCAAGTTCCATCGGCCTTATTATAGCATGACGCTAATGGCTTTTCGAGGCAGGCGCGACGTCGTAAAATGCTTATGCTAGACCTTTCGATTCGCAATATTCTAAAATAGCATTAGATTGCGACAACCGAGCGCAATGAACCTTATCAAGAGAGGAGCATTACAATGAAAGTGTTATCTTTGCCCTTGTCCGCATACAACCTTCGCGAGCGCGTCATGCTTGTTTCTGAGTACGCAAACGATGTCTTCCTTCTCGCCGATTATTTCGGGAATTGCGAAGACCTGATTGCGGAGCTTCTCGTTGCGAATCCGCAGGATACGCTAGCTCTTAGCGCAAAGCAGCTTCTGGAATCCCTTAAGGCCAATAGCTCGGCTAAAAATTATTCCTGCAGCCCTGCGAAGACGCTGGATTTCCTGACGAGAGCCATTGAACTAGACAAGCCGACCGTTCACTCCGAACTCAATTCTATTATTCGCGACAACTGCATCTCGCTCAGCAAGATCGGCACAGACGCCCTTGATTGGGCGGAGTGCAGTAAGTTTCCGCTGGATCCGGCGGTTGAGTTTCAGATTAAGCAGATCATCAAGGTCGCCACGCAGACAGCCGAGCTGATCCATTCGCCGCACAAGCATCCGAATTTCGAGGCTTACGCATCATATATCATGAGTTGTGGAACTAGTCTTTCCACAGCGATGACCGGGCGAGGACTCGACCGCGAGACTTCTGATGAGTACTGGAACGAAATGATTCCGCTCATCCCAAACGACGGCAGCTCTGGCGCCCAGACGATCTGGAACATCTATGAGTCCGAGACCGCACGACTGCACGAGATAAAGCTGCGTTGTCGCGGCATCGCCGAGGCAATCAGCTTCGAGCAACGAACGAGTGCGAAACTCCGCTTGATTGAACTGAGGGCAGAAGCTATCAAAGGCCACCAAGACGACAGCTACTGGAACGTTATCTGCGTGCGCGAAGTGGTTGTTTTAAAACGGCTGCTGGACGAAGCGACCAGTGGCATCCAGCAGAAGCTCAAGCTCGAGTCCGGAACAAGAAGCGTCTCTGAAGCGGCCGAGTTGGCAAGGCTCTGTGCCTACCGCGACCAGGTTTCTCAATTGTAAGCAAAACTCACAAATAGCCTCCAACGCAACGTTGGGGGCTTTTTGCTACATTGGCACACCAGAAAGCGGGTGCACCACAAAAAACGAGCGCAAGCGCTCTTTTTAATGGTACTCCAAAGTTTACTGCTTTTCGCTTGCGCTTTTTCACGTGCGATGTTGCGCTAATTGCTTTCTTGCGCATTTTATGCCATAATTTAAGCGTCGATTGACGCACTTTAAGATATGGGAAGGAGTGAGTTTTATGAATATCCTTAAAAGTAGCGTCGCTAGTCAGAATTTTCAATTACCATTCAAGAAAATGCTGGCAACTTATTTATCAAGCGTCGATTATGCGAACTTAGTTGAGGCACGTGCGCTCGGAGACAAAACCGCTTTTCAGCTCGAGCCAAAGGATGCTCGATTGATGCCCGAGGAATATCGCGACAGCAACCGAGATTTCGACAAAATTGCAGCTATGCCCTGCACTTGGTGTGGACTGGCCGACAACAACGGCGCGCCGCGCACACCTGGGCATTTCTGGGCAGCAACCTACAAGGCGCAAGTCTTGCCGAAGTCGAGCGATGGTGTTTATGTGTTTGACGGTCGAATTTTCCTCAACAAAAAATCCGAGATCGAGCACGAATGCTTCAAGACTAATCGCAAAATGACAGATGCAGACTTTGCCGAGGTCTACCGCGCTCGCGCCCAGACAATCATGCCGATTACGAAATATTGCGACGATTTTGAAGTTCCGGTGGTGATTGTTGTGCGGAGACTGTTCGCGGACGAGCTGATTCCCTTACCCTAAGAAATAATCCCGGCCGGAATGGTCGGGATTTTTCTCGCCTCGCACTAGTAGCTTTCCGAGCGGATGGTTTCGATGATATTTTTCTCTTCGATGCGGCGAATCGAAAAGCGCATCACGAAGAAGACAATAATTAAGACGGCTATAATCGAGATTATAATTGAGGTCCATGGCATGATAAAATCCACATTCGATTCGTCGGCACTCCAAAATGTCTGTCGAATCAGCAGCGTTACGCCAAGGCCGCAAATTATTCCGATGAAGAGCGCCCGGAAACTATAGAAAATACTTTCGAGGCGAATCATATTGTCAAATTCCTTTTTCGTCATGCCGACTGAGCGCAAAATGGCAAATTCTTTTGCGCGCGATGCAATATTGGTCGTAATCGTGTTGAAGATATTCGTGGCGCCAATAATTGCCAGCACAGCAATAAAGCCAAAGATGAAGAACTCGGCCAAATAAAGCAGGTTCTTCGTCGACTGATTAATTATCTCCATATTCGTAGTTTCGATAAAATCCTCTGCCCGATTGAACTTGGCCGAAAGATAATTATCGACATCATCGAACCGCCCCTCGTCCATAATTCGATACTGGAAAGAAAGGTTTCGCGTAGTGCTCGGCATGTATTGCTTCGCTATTGGATGATCTTCGGATATGAAAATGCAGTTAAAATTCGCCTGCTCGTCACCCTGCATGATAACCTCGCCAGTAGTCAGGCCGACAGTAACTTTGACATCGCGAACATAATCGTCGGTCGAGATGACCTCCGTTACGTCGTCAATAATATCCGCATAGAAAGCAGGGTCAATAATCGAGAGCTTAATAGTGTCGCCCGCATTAGCTTCGTAACCCACGCGAATGCCACTTGCGGTATCTGCGCGATTTTTTAAGATGGCGAGATTAGAGAAATCCGAGCCGCCATAGCCGAGCTTCTGTGCGTAGCGCGTAAATGCTTCGCGAGAGACAGTCCTAATGCCGAGTTGATTGCTGGACGATTCGTCCATTTTAGTCTCGATGATGCCAAAATATTCAAAATCGCGCAAGCTCAGCTTGGTCGCCATCTTGCGAAAATCCTTCGGCGAAAGTGCGCCCGTTATCGTAATATTTGCGGCGAGTTGCGATGAGATTTCGTCCATGGCTTTCTGAATATACTGGACAAATGAGCCCATGCCAACAAAGAGAGCGACACTCACGACTATCGAAACGACCGTCGTCCGATACTTATTGCGGCTGCGCTTGAGATTTTTGCTAGCAAGAACGCCGCCAATGCCCCAAATCTTCCGAATAATCGCCGAAGTATGAACCTTCTTGGCCTTAATTTTGATGTCGTTACTGCTACGAAGCGCCGCAATTGGGCTGCAGCGACCTGCGAGTGTAGCCGCGCTGGCGGCAGCCAATATCAGAATGACAAGACCGAGTGCAACTATTACAGCGATTCCCTGCCACGGGAGCGAAAGACTCACGGCAAAACCGAGCGTGCCGCCAATGAAGTGATTGGTCGCAAAAATCAGACCAAGCGTGCCCGCAATACTAAGCGCAATGCTAAGCGGAATTGCAAAAAGCGCAATGTAGAAAGCTTCATAGAACACCATGCCCCGAATCTGCCGAGGACGCGCGCCAATGCTAGCAAGAACACCAAAATCCCGAATGCGCTCCGTAGCGGAAATCGTAAACGAGTTGCGAATGAAGAAAATTGCCGCAATAGACAAAAAGCCTAGGACTATAATTGCAATACAGACCGCAAGAAGCTTGCTAGTTTCCTCGGTGTGACCCTGCGCATTGAGTAGGTCATAATTCGTGCGAATCGACACATCATCAAGTCCGGCATCCATAAGCGCATGGCGGACGGTCTTATTCGCATACTCGACGCCATCGATACTAGTGTCGCGATATCTTATAAAAACATTGTAGGGCTCATCACTGGCGCGCGTTTTTGCGTCAAGTGATTCGATTTTATCGTAGGCATCTAGCGGATAGAGTCCGACCGGTGCATATAGCGTATAGTATTGATAGTTTTTCTCACCAACACGCTCTTTCGTGAAAGGCTTCGAATAATACAGGACTTCGACGGTCGGCTCCGATTTGATTAGTTGAATTTGATTGGCTGGCACACTTTCGAAAGCCGCGTGCGCGGTGCCGTGCGTCGCGATAAAAGAGCGCTCAAGCGAATCGTAAAAGCTAGCAGTCATAAAAATCGTGGTCAGAATCAGAGCGAACGACAAGGCGGCGCCGGCGATTGTCATCATAGTGCGCTGGCGGTTTTGCCGGAGGTTGCGAATGGAGATTTTATTGACGATGCGCATCTACGGAGTCTCCGACCCGATTATTTTGACGATCGGCAGTTATTTTACCATCGTTAAATTCGATAATCCGCGTGGCATATTCGGCGATTTTCATGTCGTGCGTCACCATGATGATAGTCTGGCCATATTGCTCGTTCGCCTTGCGCAAAAGTCTAACAATCTCTTCGCTAGCTTTTGAGTCGAGATTTCCAGTAGGTTCATCGGCGAGAATTAACGCCGGCCGCATAAACAGTGCTCGCCCAATCGCAACGCGCTGCTGCTGGCCGCCGGAAAGTTGATTCGGAAGATGACCAACGCGTTCTTTTAGCCCGAGCGTATCAATCAGTTCGGTCAAGTATTGCTCGTCGATTTTGCGCTTGTCTAAATCGGCCGGAAGTGTAATGTTTTCGCGAACGTTCAGCACTGGAATTAAATTATAAAACTGATAAATAATACCGATATTACGACGGCGAAAAACGGCAAGTTTGTCCGCGCTAAAACGCGAGATATTTTGCCCGCCAATGATGATTTCGCCACTACTCGGATTGTCGACACCTCCAAGCATGTGAAGTAAGGTTGATTTACCGGAACCGCTCGCACCGATGATTGCAACAAATTCGCCTTGCTGTACCTCGAAACTGACGTCATTGACGGCCATGACGAGATTATCACCTTTGCCGTATTGCTTGCTAAGATGTTCTACTTGAAGGATTGCCATAATTTCAGTTTAGCATAAACAGAAAAAAGACCTCAAAGAGGACTAAATTTCATCATGGTGCACCCGATAGGATATAAACAATGCGCCGTTGTTCTCGCTTTGCTCGAACCGGGCATTGGCGAACCAAACGGTTCAAATCCTATGGATTTTCAAAGAAAATCCCTTTCTTACAGAAAGCGGGCGCACCACAAAAAAAACGAGCGCAAGCGCTCTTTTTTTGATGGTACACCCGATAGGATTCGAACCTACGACACCTGGTTCCGAAGACCAGTGCTCTAATCCACTGAGCTACGGGTGCATATAGATATATTATCAGATTAGGCAGAAAAAAGCACCCCGTCGGAACGGGGCACAGTTTAGGCATTCGCTTACTCTTCTTACTCTTCTTCCTCTTCGTCGTCACTATCGCAGCCTCCGAACATGTCGCGGAGTTCAGGGGGAAGCTGGTCAGTACCGAAGATCTGCTCGAGAAAGCCCAGCAGCTGGTCGGGCGTCACGCTGAGCGAAACGGCCGGGAACTTGAATTCCACCTTCGCATAACGCACGTCGCTGATAAAGCGGGGTGCCACGCCGGAATAATACTTATCCGGAAGAGCGGCGTGCAGATAATGGCTGGGGCATTCGTGCATAGCAACCGTCAGAGCGGTGGCGTCGCGGTCTGCGATGAGCTGCTCTGCTCTTTCGTGATAGGCCAGCAGGATGTCAGGGATCTTGATAGTACGCAGGAACGAGTCGTATCCCATGCGCGTGTCGCCGCACATAACCATAAGGTAAGGCAGCAGGACATTGAGGCCATCAATAACTCCGGCCGTGCTGTATTTCGCGTAGCGGACGAAGTTTTGCTCAATCACACCCTCACGACTGTCGTCTTCGGGGAGAACGGAGCTGCGCGCAGGACCGCGGTCGAGGCGCTTTTCGAGCTGGATTTTGCGAGCCATGATGCCAGAAAGCACATTGACCATGCCTTCCACGTAACGCTCCGGATGATGTTCGCTTTCGTAGCGGATTCGGGTGCCGATGGATCTCAGCTCGCCCATGTCCCCCGTGCGTATAGCGCGGTACATGCGGGATGCCTCGACCGAATCGCCGAACTGATTTTCGAACCATTTGCTGATACATTCGCCGAAGTGGCCGATCGCGATGGGGTCGTCATCATCATAGAAGTAGCCGACACAGAAGTCGTAGACAGGAACGCGCTGACCCGTCGGCGCGCAGATATCACCAGGAAAGATCCGGCTGATAGTCTCCCTAGAAAACTGTCCGCACGAAAGTTCACGGTTCAGCGCCTCTAAGCTCTTTAACGAAAAGTTCAGTTCGTAATCGATTTGGGCCGGGCTGCCGCCGTTAGCGAACTCCATCAGGGCAAAAATCGTGTCGTGTTTCAGCACTCGCGTAAGATACATGGTCAGACTGGCAGCGTTCAGATACGTTGAAATAGCAGTAATCATGAGTATAACCTCCTGTAAGATATAGTTTTGTACCCTATTTACCCGCAAAACTGCGAGCAAAATAAGGCACAAAACGGAGGTAGCCTTAAAGAACAAAAGTGGGGCAAGCCCGCAAGCTTATTATAGCACATTTGGCGCAAAAAGTCAATTATATGCCGTGGGATGGTCGCCGGCATTTCTGTTTTTCGCTTATGTTTTGAGCGTGGCGACGCGATGGTATAATTTAGATATGAAAATACGCGAAAATGTGCCAATATCTGAATTAACGACAATGCGCCTAGGTGGGGCGGCTCGCTATGTCATAGAGATTGAAGAGGATAAGGATTTGGCCGAGGCGTATCATTTTGCGGCCGAGAAAGGCTTGCCAACCTACGTACTGGGCGGCGGCAGCAACGTGATTGGGCGCGATGGCGGATACAACGGCGTGATTCTCGTAAATAAGTTGCGCGGAATATATGTGATTGATAGCGATGCGGACACGGTTCGTCTATG
>DGRN01000012.1:816-34864 GCA_002391075.1 Candidatus Saccharibacteria bacterium UBA4387 | reverse complement strand
TGTTGATAAGCTGAAGCATCATGTTGGCCAGCTTCATGTTGGCGGGCGTTTTCATCCTGTATCTCCTCCTTTTAAAGAACTTGCGTCGTGCACATGGTTGGCCTGGTGGCTTGATTCCATTACACTACCTGCGCAAAAACTAGTCAAGGAGACGGCATCAAAAAAGAGCCCTTGCGAGCTCGATTTTGAAACATTCTGGCTAATAATTTGATAGAACTTAGGCGAGTTCGACGGTTGCGCCGGCTTCTTCGAGGCTCTTCTTGAGAGCTTCAGCTTCGTCCTTAGCAACTTTCTCTTTGACGGTGGCTGGAGCACCATCAACGATAGCCTTAGCTTCACCGAGGCCAAGACCGGTAGCTTCCTTGACAGCCTTGATGACGGCGATCTTCTGAGCGCCAGCGTCTTTCAAGACAACGTCAAATTCGCTCTTCTCATCAGCGGCAGCGCCAGCTTCAGCAGGAGCGGCAGCAACGGCGACTGCAGCAGCAGCCGGCTCGATGCCATATTCGTCCTTAAGGACATTCTTCAACTCGTTAACTTCGAGGACGGTGAGTTTAACCAATTCCTCTGCGATTTTCTTTACATCAGCAGCCATGATAGACTCCTTTTCGATTTAAGGTTAATAGCTTGCGCAGTAGTGCGCGAAATAAAATAAATTAGTTGCCTGCTTTGTCGGCAATGCCGTCGAGCAATGCGTGTAAGTTGCCAGAAAGGCCGTTGGTGATGTCGTTGACTGGGCTGAGGAGCATGTCGACAACCTGTCCGATGAGCTGTTCTCTGCTTGGGAGCTTGGAGAGCTCGACGACTTCCTGCTCGCTAAGAGCAGCACCTTCGCCGCTGAAAGCACCTTTTAGCTCGAGCGCAGCATGGTCTTTGGCGAATTTTGCCAAAACCTGTGCTGGCGCAACTTCGTCTTCGTTGGAAACAGCGTAGAGAAGCTGGCCTTCGAGGGCGTTCGTATCGGTGTCTTTGTAGACGGCGATTTCGCTCATAGCGACACGAACAAGGCGGTTCTTGACGATTTTAATCTTTACATTGTTTTCGCGAGCAGCCGCACGAAGTTCTTGCATTTCCTTGACCGTGAGGCCCTGGTATTTTGCAAAAACAGTCATTTTGGCGTCGGAAAGTAACTCGTTTAAGTCGGCAACCAATTGTTGTTTCTTATCTTTGCTAATTGCCATAGATAGAAATCTCCTTTTGGTGTGTTAGTATAGCCAGAATGTTAAACGTCCTGCTCTTGCGAGCGGGCATGCGTCACCAAATTATAAGAAATAATTCCTCGGCGGCATGATTAAGTCGATAATCGACCGCCGCTGTCTTTGGTAACTGGGAGTATTATATCAGATTCGGTACGAAATAGCAAGAAAAAAGACCTGCCGGAGCAGGTCTTAAGATAAGGAGGTCTTTGCGATTATTTGATGTTGCTGAGCCACTGTCTTGTCTCTATAACAGCATTATCGACCGGACCAACAGTGCCTTCAAGCGCCGGCCAGTTCAGCATTTCGCCGACCGTAGTAAGACCTGCGCTGAGCAGGCTTCGTCTGACCTTTGCATCGCTGATCGGCAGGCCGCTAAGCCCCGTCGTGCTGTCAATGCCGAGCGCCCAGCACAGATCGCTGTTGTCAGCGTCAAGCGGCAGGTCTTTGATGAGCAGTGTCCGCCGCGCCAGCCGTGTATTACTGCAATGCATATCGTGCAAGTCCGTCTTATATTTGCCGATGGTTCCCTTTACTGCGCTGGCATAATGATGTCCTTTGCCTATTGCGTTGTTTTGCGCTATGCTAAACGCGTAATTCAGCGCATGCCTGTAAGACGTGATGGACAGCGGGAAGCGGCGGGTGATTGCCCTTCTGAAACTTGTAAGCTCGCTCGTGTATGCTTTGCGAGCAAGCAGCCGGTAGGCATCGTAGATTGCCGCGCTTGCCGGTTCAGATAACCTAGACCTGAAACCGGTAAGAACAGCCTCGTCGGGATAGCGGTCAACGTTGATCTTTTCCAATGCTTTATAACAGATCTCTGAGACAATGCAGTTATAGGAAGATTCGTCGAGGCGCATTCCGCTGAGTTCGAGCAGCTCGGAGATGGGTTTTTCTGATAGTGTCAATACGGTTATGTCGAACAGTTCTCTCGCGATCGTGAGAGCTTCTTCTTTGCGCTTCCGCGCGATTTTGAGATGGTCGCCGGGGGTACCAGAGGTCAGGGCCTTCTGGCACCATTCTGGTAACTCATTGAACAGTATTGCGGTATACTCTTCCTGTGTGTCAGAAAGAGTAACTTCATGGCCAACGATAACGCTGGCGATTTCCTGAGCTTCACCTGCTGTGAACATGGCAATTCCTCCTTAAAGAGCGATATGATAGTATGTGCTTCTAGGCACATAACATAATTATAGCACAAAACACTATAAAAGTCAATGTGTTTATGGTATAATATAGATATGATAAAGATATTGGCCGGCGGTAAGAAGCATAATGGGTGGTTGGTGGAAGCTTGTGCTGAGTATGAAAAGCGCTTGCGGAAACCGTTTTTGATTGAGTGGCAATTTGTAGATGAAGATAAGCTAGATGAGAAGGTGCTAAAGCTGCCGCGTGATGTTTTTGTGATTTTGCTAGACGAGCGCGGTAAAATTTTGGACTCCCCTGCTCTGGCGGAGACTTTGCGGGCTCCGTTGGAATCTGGGCGCGAGGTTGTGTTGGTTTTGGGTGGTGCATTTGGACATTTTTCGCCAGAAATGCAGGCGCGTACGAATGTGATTTGGAGCCTGTCGAAATTGGTTTTCCCGCACCAGATTTGTCGACTAATTTTAGCGGAGCAGATTTATCGGGCGCAGGAAATTTGCGCGGGTCATCCGTATCATCACGCCTAAAAGAAAAAGCCCCGCTATTTGCGGGGCCGATATTGCCATTCGTGGTATTCTAAATCGCGGTAAAAATGAGTTCCGAGTATTCTGCAGAACATTTCGCGGATGGCTTTGTCGTTGCTTTCGCCGATGCGTGGCAGGCGCATGAGTTTGTGATAGAGGCATTGCTCCAGGAGCTCGCCCATGGTGTCTATATATCTTTCGAATAAGATTTGCTTGACGCGCTCTTTGTTTTGGAGGGTGTTTTTGGCGAGTTGGGAAACGCAAGGCGATTCGGGGTAGAGTTTGCGGACAATGGGGATGAGCTGTTCGGGCGTAGCGTCGATTGGCAGAGCGCAAAACTCGACGAAAGCGTCGCGGTTGATTCTCTGCTCGTAGCGTTTGGACGGATCGTGCTCGGGCTTGTTGTTCCCGTAGATAATGTTGACGAGTTCGTCATGGATGTCGACCGGAGAAAGGTTTAGACTGTTCTCGTAGTTGCGCAACAGAGCGCAAATGTTTTCGTGCATGTTTGCGCACTTCTCTTCTGCGAGTTTTTTGTCGATTTCTGCTTGGATGAGTTTGGTTGTCAGGCTGCAGTTCTCTGCGATGCTTTGCTCATTGTCGAGCGTGAGCAGGTAGAGGTGCTGGTGCTGAGGTATAGTTCGCAGGGCGCGCTTGATGATTTGTTCGATGCGCTGGTGTGTGACGTCGTATAGCTTTGCGATTTGTGACATATTGCGTGGCTTGTCGGGGTTGCAATACAAGAGTAGGATTTCGCGGTCGCGCTGCGGGAGCAAGTCGATTTTTTCGGCAAGCTCGATGCGCAAGAGTTCGGGCAGTTTCTCTAAGGGCGCCTTTCCTTTGCGGAGCATGTTGGCGACCGATGTGAGTAACTTTTCGTCCATAGTGAAGCCTCCTTTGGCGAAATGGTAAGGTGCATTCTTATATTATATCATGAATTGGAATAATAGTCAATATGATGTATAATTTAAGCAATGGCGAATGTGTTTGATTACATAAAAAAGTATGGCGACAAGACTTTCAGTCAAAAACGCTTTAATGAGATTGATAATCTGATTTTTTCTGAGCTAGCCTATTGCGATTTGCGCGATACGAAGGTAGATGACGGACGCCATACGATTGGTGAGATTGGGGCGGAATATACGCAGACGCATCATTATGCTGACGTAAAAAAGCTGGGTATTGCGATGGCGGATGCCTATAAAATGCTCGAGGTAGTTATGGCGGCGCCGCGTTATAAAGATTTGCGCATTACCGACTACGACTATAACGTGAATTCGGATATGCAGTTTGGCGCGATGACTTTTGAGATTTTGCCAGACTTGATTTATGTGGCTTTCGAGGGGACGGATCAGCTGATTTCTGGATGGAAAGAGGACGTGGATTTGGCCTGCTTCTTCCCTGTCCCGTCGCATGTACAGGCGGTTGAATATTTGAATCGAAATATTAAGACTTTTGGGCCTGATGTGATTGTGGGCGGCCATTCTAAGGGTGGAAATTTGGCTTTGGTATCGGCGATGTTTATGAGTCGTTGGAAGAAGCGCAAGATTTTGCGTGTTTATAGCAATGACGGTCCTGGTCTGAGGAAGCGAGAGTTTGAGTCGGCGCGATACAGGAGTATTAAGTCAAAATATGTTCATATTGTGCCAGAGACCTCGTTTTTTGGCGTAATGTTGCGGCACGATAGTTATCGGGTAATTAAATCTTCGAAGATGGCGCCAGTATCGCATGCGATATCGACTTGGCAGATCGAGGATAGTAAACTTGTGCGTGGAGCCTTGAGTCCGAAGTCGGCGGCGATCGAAAAAAGCATTATTCGTTGGTTGGATACGCATAGCGACGCGCAGCGAAAGCGAATTGGCATGGCGATTTTCGGAACGATGCAGAAAGCCGGCGTTCTGGAGACGATTCAGCTAAAGAATCCACGTAATATTTTGCGGGTGGTGAGTCGCTTTAATAAGGATGTGGACGAAGAGTCGAAAAAACTGGTCAAAGATTTGATTATGAGTTGCTATGGCGAAGTGAAAAAGGCTTAAAAAATACCCCGCTCGCGCGGGGTGATTTTTATAGCGTCCGGGTGTTTTTGAACTGATATAGTGCGCCAATTGCGGCGATTACGACTAGAAGAATTAGATACCACGGGTCGTGCGCGAGGCCGATAAGGCTAATAAGCGAGCGCGCGATGACGTGCGCGGCGGCGCAGGCAGTGGCGGCGATGATTGCCGGCTTCATCAAGGCAACCGCGATGCCGCCGACGATTACTGCGATGGCGATTGCGATGCCGATTTCGGCCCATGTGGAGGTGCCGATGACTTCGGCGGCGATGGAATAGGTGGCGACGGCTGTGGTGGCGAAGACGGCGAAACGCTCGATGCTGATGCCGATGAGTGCGAGCAAGAGGCCTCCGCAGACCGGCACGAGTGTGCGCAAGAAATCGCCCTGAATGTAGTCTGGCAGAATGGTCTTGATGATTGAGTAACCTAGCGCGAACCAGATGATGGCGAACGCCACGCGCTTGAGTCGGTAGCCGTAGAAAAGCACGGCGGCGACTAGTAGTATTCCGATGATTGATTCTATAATGTTCATGGTTTTATTGTATATTATTTTGTAAAAAAGTAGCACCTTCTGGTGCTACTTGGTTGGGCTATTGGTTGTCGGCGCAGGTAACTGAGCCGCCTTCGAGAACATACATCAAGGCAAAATCATTTTTTCCGGAGCCTTTTGATAGGGTGCCTTCCGATGAGCCACACTTTGCTTGTGTGGCTACGTAAATATAGTGATTGAACGGTAGTTTACTAGTGTCATAGGCTTGATTTTTTACGGTTGTAGACGATTCTGTTGGCGCGCCTATAAACATTAACAAGCCGTTGGCGTTTCCGAATGGACTAGTATTATCATTGCCAGTGAAATTCCCGCCATAGGCCATAATATACGACTCTCCGTCTGGGTCTTGAAACTGGGCGTTATCTCCGCCCGCGATGATATAACGCTGTACGAATGGATTTATTTCTTTTTCCGTGTCGGTACTATTGTTCCCCAGTTTGTATGTACCAGTTGTTTTGAATGGTAATTTGTTACTATTGTTGGCCTGATAAGAAGAAACGGCGGTTACGATGCGGCTCAAGTCGTTCTTGCGCTGAGTATTGCGTTGGCCACGCTGCAGGGCTGGCAGTGCGATGAAGACCATCAAGAAGATGAGGCCGGCGATTGCTAGAACTAGCACGACCTCAATGATTGTAAAGCCCCCCCTACTTCTGTTTTTTGACATTGTTGCTCCTGTGTTAATTTAATGCAATTATAGCATAAGTGTTTATTTCAGAATGATGATCCCGGCAATAGCGAAAGCGACGGCGATAGCATGCGCAATGATCTTGCGTTTTGTTAGTTCTTCGCGGCCAAATTTTGGAATGATTAGGGTTAGGATGATGCCGAGGACGAAAGTGAAAATTAACTCTAGCGCATTGGTAACAACGGAGGCGAGCGAAGTGGCGGTAATGGTGAAGGCGAACCTGAAGAGGAAATCCGCAACGACGCAAATCGTGACGTTGAAAATGTGCGGGACGAGCATTTTGAGACCGTATCTTCTGCGGACATATTTGAAGCGCTTGCGCCACGATGGAGTGAAGCTCATGAGGAAGTCGCTGATACCGCGTCCGAGAATCCAGAATGCGAAAACGGAGAATGCGCTGGCGCGGTTGCCGATGCTTGCGAAAATGGCGCCGGAAACAGAGGCAAGTGTGACATGAGTTAGGAACATGCCGGCCGAAAAGAGGCTGTGCTCGCGTGCGCTTTTGCGGCGGTTCGAAAAAATGATGACGAGCGGTGCGCAAAGCGTGACGATGAAGCCGAGGCCTTGCATTGGCGAGAAATCTTTGCCAAGGAAGGCGATGTCGGCGATGAGCATAATTAGTGGCTGCATCTGGAAATAAACGGCGGCGCCGGTGGATTCCTCGTTCTTGAAGCCCAGAATGTATGGGATGCCGGCGAGTGACATGATAAAGCCGGCGAAGGTTGCTAAAATGGCGTTATTTATGCTGCCGATATCTTTCGCGAAGAGTGGTAGCAAAATGGCGGCAAAAATCAGATAAATGCGGCCGTTTACGGTTTTGACGGCTTGAGGTGTTTTGGATTTATAAAAAACGTCAATGACGTAGTTATCAAAAAAGGTGCTAATTGAGTAAATAATTGCGGTCGCGACGCATAGAATTATCCAAAGCATTAGAATTATTATACAACTTTATGCTACAATGTACTTATGTTAGATTTGGAGGTTTTATGAGTTTTTGGGGTGGGCTGTTCAAAAAGCAGAAAACAGATGCGATTTACGAGGTGAAATCTCCGAATGGTCGGATTAATTTATCTTTCGTATTGGAGCACGGGCGGATTTTTTACGAGGTAGAAAAAGATGGAAAAATGATCGTGCGGCGCTCGCGATTGGGCATGGAACTGCAAGATATGCATCCGCTGGGCGAAGGTTTGTGTGTGGTGCGCGCCTACAATCGTACGACTGACCAGACGTGGGAGGCGAAGTGGGGTGAGCAGCGCGTAATTCGCGACAACTATAATGAAACCGTGATTTATCTCGAGGAAGTCGTGAAGCCGGCGCGCCTGTTGACCTTGCGTTTTCGTGCCTATGACGACGGGATCGCGTTCCGCTACGAGATTCCGGCGCAACCGGAAATGTCGCAAATCACGATTCTCGATGAGCTGACGGAGTTTAGTTTTGACACGAATTGTAGATCTTGGAGCATTCCGGCATTTCAGCCGGATCGCTATGAGTATGACTATCATGAACATCGCGTGCGCGACCTGAAAGAATCGGTGCATACGCCGCTGACGATTTTGACGACGGCTGGGCATTATGTGGCTTTGCACGAGGCGGCGCTATATAACTATGGTTCGATGACCGTGAAGTTGAATAAGCGCGGTTCGCTCTGCTCGGACATTACGCCGCTTTCGGATGGCGCTCGGGCGCATGTTTCGTTGCCGTTTTCGACGCCGTGGCGCATGATGATTATCGAGAATGACGCGCTAGATTTGACGACGAGTCGCTTGATGTTGAACTTAAATGAGGCGCCGCGCGAAGATTTTGATTGGGTTGAGCCGATTAAGTTTCTTGGCATTTGGTGGGCGATGTATGTGGGTGAATGGACTTGGGCGCCTGGCGATAGGCATGGTGCGACAACCGAGCATGCCAAACAATACATCGATTATTGCCGCGATTTAGGTATCAAAGGACTGCTGATTGAAGGCTGGAATGATGGCTGGGAGGGTGACTGGCTTCAGAATGGCGTGAATAATAAGTTTATGGTTTCGACGCCGGACTTCAATATTCAGGAAATTACCGATTATGGACGCGAAAATGGCGTGGAATTGATTGGGCATCACGAAACGGTCGGATTCGTAGATAACTATGAATCGCAGCTCGAAGATTCGTATAAGTATTTGAATAAGTATGGCGTGCGCTACATTAAATCTGGCTACGCCGGCTCTCGCATGGTTATCAACGGTAAGCGCGAGTTCCATCATTCGCAGCTTGGCGTGTTGCACTATCAGCGCGCGCTAGAGCTCGCGGCAAAGTATCACATTATGCTGGATGTGCATGAGCCAATTAAGAGCACTGGTATTGAGCGGACTTGGCCGAATTTGATGACGCGTGAGGGTGCGCGTGGTCAGGAATACGAAGGCGGGGCGCTAGTGCCGTCGCATGCTTGTTTCTTGCCCTACACTCGCTTGCTGGCGGGCGGAATGGACTACACGAGCGGAATTTTTGACGTGTGCAACTACACGAAGCGTATGGCAACTACGATTACGCGGCAAATCGCGTATTACGTGACGATTTATTCGTCGATGCAGATGGCGGCGGATCGTCCGCAATTCTATAAGGATAACTATCCGGATTTGTTTAATTTTATTCGGAATGTGCCGCTGTCTTGGGAAAAGTCTGTGCCTTTGTTTGGCGAAATCGGCAAAAGTTTTGTGGTGGCGCGCCAGGCATGGAAGAAAAAGGATTGGTATGTTGGCGGCGTAACTAATGAAGAGGGGCGTCGCGTGGAATTGTATCTCGACTTTTTGGAAGAAGGCGTGAATTATAAGGCGAAGCTATATCGTGATGCGGAAGATGCACATTATCGCGAAAACCAGCTTGCTTACGTCATTGAGGATAAAATTTTGCGCAAAGGCGACAGGCTTGAGGTCTATATGGCGCCGGGCGGTGGCTTTGCTTTGGAGATTTTGCATCCGTGAAAACCGTCGCGGATATTATCGGGATGTTGTATCAAGAGCTGCTGAGTATTTGCGAGCAGCGCGGGATTTCACTGGGGCTGGATATTCAGCATCCGTCAGTGCGAATTCCGGAGAAAAAGTTGCAGAGCGTTTATGATTTTTTTCAATCTCAGATAGAGCGCGCCCTGCAGGATTGCGGCGATGGTGACCATATAACGATTTCGCAGTCGATGACGGCGGATGATATTGTGCTGAATATAAAAAACAGTGGGCGCACGCTGGAAGAAAAGACGCGAGAGAGTCTCAAGAAAAAAGGCTACGAAGTGCGGGCGCGTTATGGTTACGATACGAATGTAAGTTTGAAAATTCCGTACTAGACCCCAGGCGAGAATTGCTTGAGTTGTGCGCGGTGTCGCTTGTAGTTGGGGTCGTGTTCTGCGACTTCGGCCCAAAAATCTGGCGAATGGTCCATATGATTAATGTGAGCCAGCTCGTGCAAAATTACGTAGTCGCGCAAGGGCTCGGGCACTTTCATGAGGCCGATGTTTAGCGAGATGGTGCCGCTGGAACTGCGCGAGCCCCAGCGCGTGTTTGCGTGCGAGAGACGGATGCCGGAATACTGGTAGCCGTATTTTTTGGCCCAAAATTCAAGCCGGTATGGCAAGTAGTCGCGCGCTTTTTTGGTGAGCAGCTTTTTCTGTGCGTCTCGGGCGCGTTGTGTTGAGGGGTCTTTGACATCTAGTTTGTTGCGGATGTCCTCGCGTGAGGCGTTGATGAAGCGCTTCGCCAAAAATACGCCGATGCCTGGCGCAACGGTAATCGTAAGGTGGCCGGAGGTGGCGACAGAAATTTTATACCCGCGAACCCAGGCATTGTGCCGCACTACGACCTCGCCAAATTCGGGGTCGTTGAAGGTCATTTTTTAGGCGCGTTTTTGCGTTCCGAAAGCCCGAGCAGTACGTTGCGGCATTGGGTTTGGAACATGTGTTTTCCAGAGATGACGAGCGGATCTTCGTGGTCGGCCGGCGCTTCGATCTTCTTGTAAGATTCAGCAAGTGCGGTTTTTGCGTCCGCAATTGTCTTGTATTTACGGCGCATGCGCTGTTTGATGGCGTTTAGGTCGGTCTGTACCCAGATTAGGACTGGCATGTAGCCGGCTTTTGTGAGGATGTCGCGGATTTCGTTGCGCTGTTTTTCGGTTTCGATGGCGCCTTCGATGACTAGGGTTTGCTTGCATTTTGCGATTTGCGTGATAAGAGTGATGCAGGCTTTGCGGCTGACATTATATTGCTCGCGGAGTTCGGCCAGATTCAGAAATGGCGCATTGTATTTTTCGCTGAATTGTTCAGAAAAAACGGTTTTTCCGCTCATTGGCGCACCGAAAACTAAGATAGCGTATGGTTTAGACTTCCCATTCATATCTTTAGTTTAGCGCACGGATGATTTTCTTGCAACTTTACGCTCTTTTGGCTCGATTGTGGAGCTGTTGGCGAGCAAAACTTGTGATGGAAAATAGAAAAACCACACCAAAAATGATGTGATTGGTAGGATTTGTGGCGGAAGGACGCCGTCCAGTGCCAAGTGGCGCAGGCCGACGCACGTGTCGCAGGTGATAAATGCCAAGAAGCCATAAAATCCGCAGCGGACGCGCAGTAGGTTGCGGTGTTTATTGTAACGTTTGGCGCTGAGGGCGAGATTTAGCATGATCTCGATAGCGTAAATCGTGCCGATGGCATAGAGCGGCGTAAAACCGTATTGGCGCGCGAAGGCGTATAGGAAAATGATGATAATCGAGAAGCCGATAATGTCTTTTGGTGGCTTGTCGGATTGGCGCAAGATATGCATGAATTGCGCGAAAACGAAAATGATGACACCAAAAACCTCCATGTCTGTCCAGACAAGAATTGTGTCGGCCAGAAAAGTCAGCAAAAGTGCCAAAATCAGCGGCGTGTCTTGGCGATTTTTCTGGTAAACATAAATGATGCAGCTAAAGATGCCGGCGTATTTTATGATGCTGGTACCACCGAAAGTTGGATAGAATAGGTCGAGCATCAAAAAAGCAAAATAAATCGTGAGCCAGATACTAAGCCATTTTGGGTCGGTATCGAACAATTTTTTATAGTCGCGCCACCAAGTTTTAAACATTAACTTTATTTTAGCATAGCGGCGCGTTTTTCTAGGAATTGATTATGCTTTTGGCGTTGTTTGTCAGGATGTCTTCGAGCTCTGATTCGTCGTAGTATTTGCGTAGTTTTTTCTGCGCTTTGGCGATTTCGGAAAAGTCGCGCACGTGATGAATGTCGGTGCCAAAGCAATAGACGAGCTTGTCTTTGAGGAGTTTCTTGGCGGTTTTCTTGGCTGCGCTGTCGTACTGACCAATGATGCTGCCGAGGTTGCTCTGGAATAGGATGCCTTGCTCATGAAGCGCGGTCAGCTTGGAATAATCTTTCTGCATCGCGTGATAGCGTTCCGGATGCGCAAGGATTATCTTCCAGCCGGATTGCTGAAGCGAGAGAAAAATATCTTCGTAATCATTAAATTTGCCGCTCATTGGCAGTTCGATGAGGAGATATTTTGTGCCGTTGATTGGCGAAATTCGGCGTCGCTTGATGAGGCTGGCAATATCGCGGTCGATGTAGATTTCATTGGCGAGATAAATTTCGATTGGGATGCAGGCTTCTTTGATTTTCAGTTTGAGCTGTTCAAAAAGTTTTTTGTTGGCCGTGCGTGTGCTGACATAGCTCGTGTCGACGACGTAATGTGGCGTCAAGACGACTTCGCTAACGCCCTGCTCTGATAAACCGCGCAAAATCGCGATGCTGTCTTCGAAAGTTTTTGCGCCATCATCGATTCCCGGTAAGATATGGGAATGCAAATCGATCATTATTTTTCTCCGTAGTAGCTGTAGTACTTCGTAGAGCTTTTGTTGACAGCGTTGAGGACGAGGCCAGCGATTGGGGCTTTAATTTTGTCGAGCGCATTGCGAGTTGATTCTAGCGCGGCGCGTGGCGTAAATCCGTCGCGAGCAACAATCAAAACTTGATCGGACAAAGTCGCCATAATGACTGAATCGGTTACGCTGTTGCATGGAGCGCCGTCGAAAATGACGAGGTCGAAGTTTTTCTTGAGCGTTTCGATGAGGTCTTTGTTCTTCTGTGAACCGAGCAATTCGCTAGGATTCGGCGGGAACGCACCATGAGCAATAATGCTGAGGTTCTTGATTTTGGTCTTTTGGACGTACTTTTTATAGTGAGCAATATCGTCGGTCAGGAGCAGTGATAGACCCAGCGTGTTTGGTAAGCCGAAGATTTTGTGTAGACGGCCCTTACGCAGATCGCAGTCGACGACGAGGACTTTTTTGCCAGCTTGCGCGAAAGAAGCGGCAAGGTTAGATGAAACGAAGCTCTTGCCTTCGCTCGGAATGGAACTGGTGACAAGAATGGTTTTGAATTCTTTGTCGACGGCTGCAAATTGCAGGTTCGTGCGTAGAGATTTGATGTTTTCGCTAACGGCGGACTTTGGATAGTCTTCGACCAAGATTTCGCTCTGGCCTTGCTTTAGCTTGACGTCGCTCTTGAGAACTTTGCCGGCGATTGGGAGTTTTGTTTCGGCTTCGAGTTCCTCGCTGTTTTTTATGCTGTCGTCGAAGTAGTAGATAATGAAGGCGATGGCGATAACGCCGAAAATGGCGATGAATGCTGCGATGGCGCAGTCGCGGAGAGTTGTGTTGTTGCTTGGGCTTTCGCTAACTTCGGCAACGTCAAGAATGGTGGCGTTGTTGAGACCGAATTTGTCGTGGACGGTTGCGGCAAAATTCTCTGCTATGGAGTTGGCGATCTTGGCGGATTTTTCATTGTCGGCGTCGTTGACCGTGATGCGGATAATTTCCGTGTCCTCGACGGCGGTGACGGTAATTTGCTTGGCGAGTTTTTCGGCGTCGGTATCTAGCTCGAGCTCGTCGATAGTTTTCTGAAGAATCAATTTTGACTTAACAATTTCGCTATAGGTCGCAATAAGCTTTTGGTTGAGATTGATGTCGTTTAATGTCGTAGTAGCGGCGTTCTCTTTGTTGGCGTCTTGCGTCAAAACGATGGTCGTCGAGCTTTTGTAGAGCTTCGTTTTAATGTTTACGTCATAAATTGCGGTGCCAGTCGTGGCGACAACAGCCAAAATAATGCCGACCAGCGCGTATTTTTTCAGATATTTAAGAAAATCTTTAATATCAATTTCGTCCATTTAATCTTTTCCCAATTATTCGTTGCAGCGATCAAAAACCAGCAAACAACAGAATTATTAATATTCTTCAATCATTATAGCATATTTTTGCAAAAAATGCAAGGGTGCGGTTTTGCGGTGACAAAAAGCCGCATCTTGTGAATGCGGCAATTGCTTTATTTTGCGAGATATTCTTTGATTTTGGCCTGGGCGGCAGAGATGGTGGACTGATTTTGAATCATGACGTAGAGCTTGCGTGCGCCCATACTGTATGTTGGCATCATGGCGCCAGAACCATCTAACGCGATGGATTCGACTTCCCAGTTCTTTAGCGAGCTAAGCTGTTGTTTGGCAAAGTTTGTGATTTCGTCGTAGCTCAGATTGGTCTCGAAGGAACCTTGCGCGGCGTTGATGATGTCGGTGTATTTTAGCATGTATTTTGGATTGGAGAGTTTTTCGATGATGGCGGTAATGACGGCCTGTTGGTTTTCGCCGCGGTGGCGGTCGCCGGTGGCGTATGCGTAGCGTTCGCGCGAGAATGCGAGTGCGCAAGTGCTGTCGACGTGCTGGACGCCGTATTTGAAATGGCAGGTTTTATTCGTGTGAGCTGTAAATTCTTGATCTGAGTCGATATCGATGCCGCCGAGCGCATCTACGACCTTTATGACGGTGTTAAAGCCGACTTTGGCGGTGTAGTTAATTTCGATGCCTAGTAAATCTTCGATGGTTTTGCGGCTCATATCGATGCCATAAACGCCGGCGTGAGTAAGCTTGTCGCGAGTGCCGGTGGTGCCGTGAAGCTGGACGTAGTAGTCGCGCGGGATGTTAACGAGCAGAATTTTGCCGTCTTGCGGGCGGACCACGATAACGATATTGACGTCGCTGCGTGCAGTGTCGGAGATAGCGCCGCGCGAGTCGCTACCGCTGAGATAGATTGCGAAAGGCTCGGTTTTGACGTCGACTTGGGTTGGCTTATCGTCGGCTTCTTTGCGTACTTCGAAAGTGTAAATAATTTTGGATTCATTAATAAATTCACTGTCGCTTTCCTCGATGTATTCGAGATAGTTATCGTTCAGGACGATGGCGGAAGTCTGAAATGCGTAAATGCTGGAAATCATAGAAGCGAGATCGTCGTAGCTCTGGACGTGATGATTGATGACATTGTGAAGCGTGGTTCTGGTGTCCTCGAAGTTTGGATTGCTGGTCAAGTAGCCGATGTTTTGGTTGCGTAGCTGCGAAATCTCGTTGTAGCCGCTGGTTTTAAGCACGAGAACGGAGTAATTTTGCGTTTCGTAATGGACACCGGTTGCGCCTTGGATTAGATCGATGGTTTTGCGGCTGTAATTTTGGCCAATGAAAAAGATAAGGCTGAGAATGGCTGACAGGATGATTGCGAAGATTTTGACGCCCTTTTTCGAGCGGCTGCTGAGAGCTTTTGAAAAAGTGAAGATTTGTGCCGCGACGGCGAAAAAGCTTACGATGACGAGCTGCCATTCGTGCAAAAGATTTAGCTTAGTGATCGTGACGATGAATGCTACGAATGCGATAAGCTGGATGCTTGCAAAAAGTATGCCAATGTTGCGTAATGATGGCATGTTTTTGGTGGTTTTATGCGAGATTTTATCGATTCTTTTCGATGTCTTCTCTGGACTTGTTTTTACCATAGTACATATATTATACCCTAAAATGTGAGTTTGCGCAAATATGAGGAAAGCCCGCAGTGAAACTGCGGGCTTGTTGCGCTAGCGAAACCGCCACCGGAGCCAGGCCGGAATGCCCTTTATTTTCCTGTATAGACGAATGAAAATAACTGCACCGAACGAATATGCTATCGGGTCGGTATTGTTGGTTCCGTTAGGGTTGCCGTCAATGCCGTGGAGGCCATGCAAGCCTAGCGGCATAAAGATTGGCGGCGGCCCGCCAAAACCCATCCTTGGTGGTCCGGCGTTGCCAAATCCGCGGCCGTGTCCCATTGGGCCGTGACCCATTGGGCCGTCACCGATGAGATAGATGTTTTTGGGCGTGTTTGCCTTTGCGGTCTGAATGGGGCCTCCCTCGGCGGCGAGCTGGTTTTGCGGATTTGCTCTGGATTGAACATAGACGACTAGCAGCAACAATGTGATAAATGTGCATGCCATCATATTCTTCACCTCCCTTGATAGATCGATGGACTATGCCTTCATTATATCATTTTTGAGCGAAAAAGTCAATGTTTTGCGCTTGTGGCTTTTGCAATCTTTGCTGGCTCTGCCGGTTCTTTATCGTCGTCTTTGTATGGTTTGATTTTGTATAGGTAGAAAGGCGGTTCGTGCTTGTAGGGTTTCTCGTTTTTTAGGTCGAAGGCGTTCGAGATGAGATAGATGGTTTTGTCTAAACGAGTGGCTTCTTTGCGAAGATGCTTGAAGGTAGCTTCGAGGCCGAGCGGAAGCATATACATGTAGACTGCGGTGGTTTTGGCAGGCAGCTTGTAGCGGTACATGTCGCCATGAACGAAGCGGGCGTTTTTGTTTTTTCTGAAATGCCATCGGCAGAACCAGACCATGAAGGGGTTAATCTCTACGCCGACGGCTTTCGCGCCGAATTCCGTGGCGGTATCTACGACGACGCCGTCGCCGCAACCGAGGTCGACGATGTATTCATTTTCGTCGAGCGGATAAAGATCGGTGAAGGCCTTGCGAATGTCTGGTTTTTCGCTCGGTACGTACGGTGCGCCCAAAATGCCGGTCAGGAGAAAGACGAATAGCGGAATGATAATAATTAGGGTTATGACAACTAGTAGAATTAGTTTCCAAAGCATAAATATATTGTAGCAGAGATTTTAGTGATTGGATGCTCGCTTATGCTAAGATATGAGTATGAGTAAGAAAAAACGCGCAAAGAATAAGTCGACTGGCATCAAGGATTCGGAAGTGGTGCGCGAAAAAATGAAGAGGCAGCTGAAAAGTAGCAAAAAATCGAAGCTGGAGGAGGCGCTGGAGTTGAACAAGCAAGCGCGCGAACCGATGGATATTGGCGATACCGGCAAGGTGGGCAGTTGGATGGGGCGAATTGCGACGGTCGGTTTTGTTGGCTACTGGGTTTTGGCTGCGATGATGGTCTTTTCGGCGCTTTCTGGAAACATGAACGGCATGGGCGGCGGTACTGTTATTCAGCTCGTCTATACACTTTCGCCGATTTTGCTGACTAGCGTATGTATTTGGTATTTGGTGGCATTTTTGTGTCTACGCGTTCGTAGAAATTTGATTAGGCAGCGGCGGCTGAACGGTCTGCTCCCTTGGTGTTTGGCGAGTTTTGCGCTGTTCCTGATTTCTTTCGTACTGTCGATGCCAGGACTATTCGTGTTCGGCTATCCGATTTTGACTATCGTTGCGGCGGTTCTGAATCTAATTAGGGCGGCGCGAGATAGATGGGAAATTAATCGTCCGACGGCCGATGAAGAAAAAAGAATCGAGCGAAAAGCAGTGATTTTGATAGTTGCGGACGTGATAGTGATCGTGATTGGCCTTGCGGTGTCTTATCAATTTTTTGATTTTATGAAAGCGATTTTGGAGTTTAGCGATAAGGCTATGCCTGTAGACGCGACGGCTCTACTTTGCGCCTTTGCCGCGTAACATTCCAGCAGCGGTTTTGAAAATTGTTTTGATATCAAGGGCGAGGCTTTGGTTGTTGACGTAAAAATATTCGAGCTGTAGGCGTTCGTTGTATGCGATTTCGCTGCGGCCGTTCGCAGCCCACCAGCCAATGAGGCCTGGCTTGACGGATTCGTAGGTTTCGTGACTGCCGTAGTGCTCGTCTAGCTCGCCGACCATTAATGGGCGTGGGCCTATCATTGACATGTCGCCGCGCAAAATGTTGATGAATTGCGGGAATTCGTCGATGCTGGTTTTGCGAATTAACTTGCCCATTTTGGTTACGCGTGGGTCGTTGTCGATTTTGCGATGCTTTTCCCATTGTTCGCGTAGCTCTGGATGCTCTTCTAGCATTTGTTCGACGAGTTTCTCGGCGTTTTCGCCGTCTTTTGTGCGAATCATGCTGCGGAATTTGTAAAAATTGAACTCTTCGCCGTCTTTGCCGACGCGCTTGGTGTGGTAGAAAACTGGCGCGAAGTCGCCCGTCAGGATGTTGCCGAGTTTGACGAAAATAGTGAGCGGAATCAAGAGGGTGCAGCCGATGGCGCCGCAGATAATATCGAAGAGGCGCTTGATTGCAAGGTAAATGGAGTGCCCGATGCCGTGTTTTGGATTGAGAATCTCAAGATCGATTGAGCGAAGTGTGCCATCATAGTCGATCTGCGCATCAAAGTAGCTGTTTGGGCTCATTTTGGCGAAAGCGGCATGGCTGAGCGCATGTTTGTTGAAGGTTTTGCGATTTGCGGCAAAAAGTTGGCGCGTCGATGGCCTGACTTTGCGGTTATTGCTGATGATTTTGTTGATTAGTTTGGAATAGGGTTTTTGATTTTGGGAGTTTTTGCGCGTTTGTAAAAATGGGGCGACTGCCAATACGCGGCGCGCGATGATGTTGTAGTTGTTGTCCGAATTTTGTTCCATTTGATTATTCCTGCAAAATTCCGCCTACAAAAAACGCCCGCCACGGTACCTCCGTGCATCGGGTGTTTTACGATGCGAATTGTGCATATTTTAGCATAAGATTGCGTGCGCGTCAAGCGCATTCGATAAAAAGAGAGGGCCTTGCGGCCGCTCTCTAGTTATTTTCGACGATCTGGTTTAGGACGTATTTGTTATCCTTGTCGATAATGAAGTAAACGTCGTAAGATTTAACGTCGGTATGTTCGTTAGTGATTTGGTCGGATTTTGTGGTGGTGGTTGTAATGCTGAGCTCGTAGTGGAGGTTGTCTGCCTTGATTAGCTTGATGGTATCGACGGTGTCTTTGTATTTGACGCCGTTTGATTCTCCTTCGGCGGCTGGTTCGTAGCGAAGGTCGCCGCTCTCGTTGTAGAGGCCGCGGTAAATGTTCCAGTCGTTGGCGAGGCCGTCGGTTGCGAATTTTCGCATGGCGTTTCGTACGCTGCTGAATTTGGCTGGAGAAATAATGCGACCATTGTCGTCTTTCTCGGTGGACGCGAAACCGTTGACGCCGATGTATTCTAGCACGGATTCGCGGGTGCTGGTTTGCGAAAGCCTAAGTAATTTGAAGAAATTTTCGACTTTTTCAGTGATTTCTTCGTTTTCGAGCGGGCTAATCTGGTCTGCTGCGGATTTATTTGCGGCATCTAGCTGTTCTTGGAGCTCGTTGACGCGCTTGAGGTTGTTTTCTGCGCGAGTGTATTGTGCGACGCTAAAAGCGATGGCGCCGAATGAAATGAGGAAAAGAATAAAAATTGGCAAGAGAGTGTAGAAAGATTTTTTGTTTTGTGCGTTGCTCTGCGTTTGAGCCGTTGGTTGCGGCACTGGTTGTGAGGCTTGGCTTTGCGCGAGGTTTTCTTGGGCGGTTGGCGTCTGCTCGATTTGCGACTGCTGTTCTCTCTGTTCTTGAGCTAGTATTTCGCCAGCGGCGGCATCGAACGGGTTTTGGCTTGGAATGGCCTGGTTCTGCGGCGCGCTCATCATTGGCGGTTCGACGGCAAAATTTTGCGCCATAGTTTGGTTTTGCACTGACATCGGGTTTGGATTTGGCACCATCATTGGATTCGGATTGGCCATCGGATTTGGTCCAGTCATTGGGTTCGGCCCGGCCATCGGATTTGGCGCGTTGTTAAAATTTGGGTTAAAGTTATTTGGCTCCATTTTTTCTCTCTTTATACTTATGCTTATGTATTATTTTAGCAATTTGGGTTTTGATAGTCAAAATGGCTCTTCCGCGTTTGTGGGAATGTAAGATATTGGATTCATCTGATACAAGAAAAAGCCCGAACTAATGTTCGGGACTTTTCTTGGTGCTGGGAGTAGGAGAGCGCAAATCTCTTCGAGATTTGCTTGACTCGGGGCGTCGCCTCGGAGATAGAAATGCGAGCATTTCTGCTTCGCTCGGCTCCTACCTCGTCCGAACCTGCGGTTCTTCTCCTACGCCTAACATGGTTTTGAAACTAAAAAATGACTCCTTGCGGAGTCGTTTTTATTTCCAAAATGGTGCTGGGAGTAGGAGTCGAACCTACGAAGGCCGAAGCCGGCAGATTTACAGTCTGATGCGTTTGACCACTTCGCTATCCCAGCGATGTATTTATATTAGCATAAGGTTGGATTTTTTGCAAAGAAAAATGCCCGCCGGTTAAGGCGGGCGGGGTTGTCAATCGTCGAGTTCGTCGGGCTTGCTGTAGCTGTAGTAGAGGTAGCAACAGAATCCGACAATCAGAGTGATAAGGCCGGTCGCAAGCGACAAGTCTCTGTACCAGATAAAGTCATAAACATAGCGCTTAGGGTCGTCATGGTAGACGCCCTTTCCGAGGTTATAAAGGTCACCCTTTTTAACCACGAGCACGTAAGTGTTTGTGCCTGTCTGGTAGAACTGGATTCTCTCTGTTTTGTGGTCGTACTCGATGTTGTACTCGGTCGCCGCAATGGATTTGAGGTCATGGGCGCGTTTTGCGAGTGTGATGGGGGCGAGTGCGACGATTGCGGTTGCAATGACGAAAGCAGTGCACTTGATAGACCTTTTGGTCTCAGGTGTACTACGGTTCCATGCAGCCACAAGCTTGTCGATGCTGCTCTTGACGAACAGGACGAGGCAGCCAAAGAGCTCAAGGAGTCCTTCGGCGATTGTTTTGAGTGCGTGTTTAATGTACAAGAGGATCATCCCCTTAGGTAAGATTTGAGTCTGCGAACAGGCCCATATAGATATTATATCACAGACCGCGATAATAGTCAAATGTTTTGCTGGCAAACAAAAAATGGCCGACGCCGTTTCGAAAAAAATATGGAGCCGCAAATCGGACTTGAACCGATGACCTGCCGCTTACAAGGCGGCTGCTCTACCAACTGAGCTATTGCGGCATACAGATATTTTAACTGATTTTTCTGCTTTTGGAAAGGGTTGTGCGCTTGTTTTTGTCACCGGAAACTGGAATCGCAGTGGCGGTTTTGGGGCGTTTGATAGTTTTGCTTTCTGTGGCGGCTTTTTTGGTGCTGCGCGTAGCTTTAGTCTTGACGGTTTTGCGGCTAGTGCGTTTTGGCTTGGCGCTGCTCTCTTGAAGCTCGGCGATGCGAGCTTTGACTTTTTCGATGTTTTCTTCGTCGTTGATGTTTTCGTAGAATTCCAGCATGTGGCGCAAAACGCTGATGTTTGGATCGAAACTGTAGGCATTTTCTAGCGCCTCGATGGCCTGTTTGCGCTTGCCGAGTTTTTCGAGTGCCTTGGCGAGTGCGATATAGCGAGCCGGCTGGTCGCCCTCGAGGTCGATGGCTTGCTGGAATGCAGTTGCGGCCTGTTCGTATTTGCCGGTTTCATAGTAAATGAGACCGACGTTATGCAGGCTGGAAGCATTATTGTCTAGGCTTTGTGCGATTTCGAAGCAGTCGATGGCCTCTTTGAAATACTTTTCGCGCGCGTAAAGGATGCCGAGGCGATTGTAGGCGGCGGCGTTTTTCTCGTCGAATTTGAGGATCGTGAGGAGGGCTTTCTCGGCACGGAGCGGTTTTCGTTCGCGCATGGCGGTTTGTGCGACATTCCAAAGTTTCTTCATCTGTGGGTTTTTGGAAGGTTCCTCAACTTCGCGCTCTTCTCTGCTGTAAGTAGAAACAAAAAGAGCGACAAATAAAGCAAAACATAAAATAAGTGCAGATGAAAGCATATGTATATTATAGCATATGTGCGATTAGCTGGAGGCGAATGTTGCCGTTTGAGCTGAGTGCGTCGTAGCAATCGCTTAATTTTTCAAGTTTGGAGAGGAGCTTTTCGTTGCCGGTGATGAAATAGGATTTGTAGCTCAGTAGGATGGCGTCAGAAACTAGTTTTAGGGCTGCTTCGCGTTTGCCGTCCTTGAGTTTGGCGATTTTGTCGGCGATTTCGCAGAGTTTTTTGGGGTTGGCAGAGATGAAGTCGCGGGCGGCGGCTTTGGATTTCTCGTCGAGTTGTGGTGGGTCGGATATTTTTAGTTGGCTCGGTAGGTAAAAAATTTGGGCGCGAGAGCGGATAGTCGGCAGGATTTCGGATATTTTTTCGGTCAAAAATACGTAGTGGATTTTGTCGTTTGGTTCCTCTAACGCCTTAAGAAATGCGTTGGCGGCGTTGTTGCCGATATTTTCTGCGTGTTCGGCGACGATGATTAGATCTTCGTTTTGTTTGGCGCGGGTGATGTTTGACAGTTCGCGAATCGAGTCGATGTTGATTTCATTTTTGTCGTTCGCTGGTTGAATTCGTTGCGCCTTTGGCAGGTATGCGCCGTGGTCAGAGTTTGGCGGGAGCTCGATAATTACGAAGTTGCTTTTGAGGACAATGCTGGGGATTTTCGAGTCGTCATCTAAGAGCATTGCGAAAATCTTCTGGCATTTCGGCCGTGAAAGTCATGCGCTGGCCGCCCGGAATGGTGATTTCTAGCGATGCCGCGTGCAAATACATGCGGTCGGCCTTGGTTGACGATGGATTATAGACTTTGTCGCCGAGAATTGGCGTCTTTAGATAAGCCATGTGAATACGCAATTGATGAGTGCGACCGGTTTTTGGCTTTAGGCACACAAGGGCACGCGTGTCACTGTTGTCGACGACGGAATATTCGGTTATTGCTTCGCGCCCGTTTTTGTCTGGAATAAAGGTGGTTGGTTTTTTGAGGTTTCGCGCTAGCGGTACGCTGATGATGGCCTTGTTCGGCTGCGGAATTCCTTCTGTGACAGCAAAATAGGTTTTGTGCGTTTTGCGCTCTTGGAACTGCTTCTGGAGATAGGCTTTGGTCTCTAGGTTTTTGGCGACAATTATTACGCCCGATGTGTCGCGATCGAGTCGGTGGACGATTTCGCCGAAGTCTTCGATGGCCTGCTCTGGGCTGAATTGGCCTTTTTTGATAGATAACATGCCGGCTGGTTTATTGAAAACGATAACATTGTCGTCTTCGTAGATGACCGGCGGTTTTTCTGGTTGGATTTCTGGCGGGAGGTCTAATTCGAGTTCTTCGTTTTCATCTACGATGTAGTTCGGTTTTAGAATTGTCTCGCCGGCAACTTTCGCCCTGCCGTCTTTGATGAATTTCTGAATTGTTGCGCGGCTGTAGCGCGGGTAGTTTTCCAGCAAAGCCATGTCAAGGCGCATGGTTGGAACTTCGTCAAGCTCTGGCGATTTTTTGGCGTCAAAAGGAATATCTCCGTTGATTTTGCGTGATAGTTCCGGCTTGCTGAATTTTTTTGCCATATCTTATATTTTAGCAAAAAACATTAGATTTATTAAATGCTTAAGCTTTTTTCATGGGCTTGAACTTAGTTTTTTCGAATTGCTTTTTGGCTTTTTCGTTGATTTTTTGAAGGCGTTTTAGTGGTTCGGCGTATTTGATAGACGAGAAATATGGGAAGGCCTTAAGGATGCGGCGCTGCTGGAAAGTGAAAGCTTCGCGGCCGCGTTGAAGCTGCTTTTCGATGAAGATTGGTAGTTTGAAATGTTTTTGGTATTTTTGCAGCATTTTGTTGAGCTGCGCCATGGCGGCATTCGAAGTGGCGATGTCGATTATGAAGAATATTGCCAAGATAATGGCCAGCGGATACTTGATATTTGTTGGAATGCTCAGAATGAAGCTAGATAGCGGTGCGTGAATATATGGCAAAATGGCCGAAAAGCCGCCAAATGCAAGGAAGCCATAGAGGCAGACGCGGCCGTTGATGTGCAGCGGCCACTCTGAATAGTCCCACCAGCGTGCCTTGAAGAGTTTTTCCATTAGCCACGAAACAAAGTATTCGAGCGAGCAAGCTGCAATGGCGCCGATGAAGAAAAGTTCGATTGGGCGAGTCGTAAAAAGTTGAAGTTGAAGGAAAATCAGGGCGCCGACGCCGTAAATTGGGCAATATGGTCCGTTTAGAAAGCCGCGATTGACGAATTTGTGGAGTCGCACTAGAGAGATGCAGACCTCGAAAAACCAGCCAAAGAAACTGTAGGCTAGAAAATATAGAAAATACGTAGCGAAAAATTCAAACATACATATTTATATTAACATATAGTATAATATGCTTATGGTTAAGAAGAAATCTCAAAACAATTGGCCGCTTGCGATTGTGGTGGTAGTCGTACTGTCTATTGCTTTTTTGCTTTGCGGTGTTTGGATGCACGGTTTGTTGCACCCGCAATTAGCAATTAACATTTCGTCGGATCGTTCGATTATTTCGCGCGATGGCGTCGAGAAATATCTTGCGTCGAGGTATCCGAACGAGGTATTTATGATCGAGGAAGATAAGGCCGGTATGTATCATTCGTCCTCGTGCGAAGGCGAGATTAGCGGATTGGCGGTTTGGAAAGTGACTGACAATCGCGGTATTGTGTTTAAGGTTTCTGAAAAAGTATCGCCTGAAGAATTTGTTGGCCGTCTATGCAGTGTTCAGATTAGTCCTACGGATGATTATGTCGAGAATGTAGCTGATAAGGCTATTTCCTTGGCTAACGAAGAGTTGGTGCGAGGTTCAAGCGGCAAATTGCGCGTTGCGAATGAAGATGAACTCGATAAGTACGAGTTAGCCGACAAGATTTTGGCTTATTATGCGGAATGGGAAGCTCGCGGCTATATCGATGAAGTAATGCCAAAAATCGAAATTAAGGATAATTACAAGGCCGCATACGTCACGATTGAGCATACGGACGAGCGCTCTACGATTATCGATAAAATTACCGAAGCAAAAGAATAGAAAAATATCGCCGGATTAACGGCGATATTTTTATTGGAGCGATTTCCGAGAGAGTGTTTCTTTGAAACTGCAGATTTTGTCTGCGATGGTTAGAATGACAGTCTCGCGATATTTTGGTAACGCGAGATTGACTGGGAACATATGTTTTTTGATCATGTCGGCCTCGATTGGGTTGATCGAGAAGCGTTCCGCAGCATTCTTCAGGGCGTAGCTAGCGTGATTTTGTGCGTGATTGCGAACCGTATTATCGGTTTTATGCCAGTCGTAAAGGAAGAAGTCGTGCAAAAGCGAGCCGCGGACGAGCGAGCTGAAGCTGAATTTGAAAGGCAGGCGGCGCGCGATAGCGACACTAGTCATCGCGACTGAGATTTCATGTTCGCGGACGCTAGTGTTGCCGTGCTGAATGAATTCTGCGCACTTGGCGTAATCTGGTGAATCCAGAATGTCTGCGCCGTAGTGGATTACGGCGCTTTTGCTGCTGTATTTTTTGTCGATTTTTTTGCGTGTCATTTGCGTAGTCCTAATACTTTTTGAACCTGTTGCAGTTTCTGATTGGAGACTTCGTTGGCGTATGCTTCGCCCTTAGCGAGAACTTCTTCGACCTGTTCGTCGGTGATGCCGGCGACTTTTTCTTGGAAGTCTGCCAAGAAGTGCGAAACCGTGTCTGCAACCTTGCTCTTTAGTTCGCCGTAGCGGGTTTCGCCGGCATAATCTGAGATAACGTCTTGAAGCTCGCGATTAGTGAATAGCGCTTCGATTAGCATGAGGTTGCTGATGCCCGGCTGGTTAATCATATCAAAACGAATGACGCCTTCGCTATCTGTGGTGGCGGACATGATTTTCTTGGCTGCGGCTTTCGGATCGTCGCTGAGCGAAATTTTGGATTTTTCGTTCTTGCTGGACTTGCTCATTTTCTTGGTTGGTTCGGTGAGGCTACGGATACGCAAAGCCTTCTCTAGGTGCATGAATTTGACCTGCTCCGCCTCGGAGGCTGGCAATGTAAAGAGGTCTTCTTTGAATTTGTTGTTCATGCGAATGGCGATGTTTCGAGCAAGCTCTAGATGCTGAAACTGATCCTCGCCTAGCGGGACGTATTTTGCGTCATAGAGTAGAATATCTGCGGCCATTAGAACTGGATAGTTGAACAAGCCGACCGTGACGGAGTCTTTGTGCTCTTCTGATTTTTCTTTGAACTGGGTCATGCGGCTCGCTTCGCCGAATGGCGTGAAGCAATCTAGTATCCATGCAAGCTCGCAGTGCGCCGGGACGCGTGACTGGCGATAGATGTGGATGTTTGGATTGTCGGTGTCTAGACCGGCGGCGATGTAGTATTTTACACCCTTGATGGTCTGGTCATAGAATTTACTGTGGTCGATTGGCGTGGTGAAAGAATGCAAGTCCGGAATGAACATGTTGATATTTGAATTTGCGCCATGTTCGTGAGAAAGGCGAATCATCGGCAGATAAGAGCCGAGAAAATTACCGATGGTCGGTTCTTCGTTAGTGCGAATGCCGGTTAAAATAGTTTGCATAAGAATAAATATCCTTTCATTATATCATATTTTGCGTAAAAATGCAAGCGCTTGCGCTTTGCGGGGCTCACTGACGCCAATATGGTATAAATGCTGAAAGGTAAACCATAAGGTTATTTTATCACATTATACTAATTCTCGCAATTTTGTGCTATTTTGCGGTCTAGTGTAAAATGGAGTTCTAGGGTGGTGTTCCTTGAAAGGAGTGGTATTTTTGAAGAAGAGAGATAAGTTTTGCATCATCTGGGCGAAATACTGCAAGAACATGGATTTGGCCTGGATAAATCGTGCTGGCTTTTGGCGGCTCGGTTACTATGCCGTTCACGACGCAAAGTCGGTGGTCGGCTCTCACCCGCAGAATGATTATGAACATAGCCACAGTAGCGTTGTAATACTGTCCTTGCTGAAAGATTTCTTCCCGAAAAAGTTTGGCTTTATTAAGAAGCGTCATTACGACTGTATGTCCGACCACGAACTTGGAGAGCTGGTAATTTTGGATATTTGTGATGATGGCTCGGCTGATACTGTCGCAAAAGACGAGCGTGAGCTGGAGTTAATGCGGGAGTACTTGAAGGACTTTCCGAAGAAGGCTCGTAAGCGCAGGGAGAAATGTTTCAGGTCGCTGCAGTCGAAGGACGATGTTTGCTATCTGGTGGATAAGTTTGACTTTTTGCTTGGTCAGCTCTATCTGATTAAGAACGGCTTTGAGGTTACGGATATAACGTCGAAGCGTGAGACTGGCGGTATGTCGCCGGCTGATAAGCATTATTCGGAGCTGACGGACGCGAAAAGGTCTATCGATGTCTGCTTTGCACATGCGCTTGACAATACTTCTGGGATTGTTGGGCGTGAATATCTGATTGGGATTGTCGAGGCGGCGTATGCTGATGTCGGCATGGAAGTTCCCGAGAAGGTGAAAGATCTCTATTAAGCCACCCAAAAAGCCTCGACCTAGTCGGGGCTTGCTTTTTACCCTGTTTTATTTTATGATATATTTATTACTTCGGTAATGTAACTTAAAAATGGGGGTGTTGTTATGAGAGGCAAGAAAATGGACGCAGACTCGTTGATTCCGACTGTCTGGCGGCCGCTTTATGCGACTACTTTTGACGGCCTCGTTTGGCTTGGGTCAAGTAATCTGCGGCAGATGATTGAGGATTGGCGCTATGCGCGGAAAATCAATCAGATTGCGCTCCGCGAGTATAAAAAGATGCAGAAGCGCTACGGTTCGTATGAGAGCCGAGTGCAGTATTGCATGGATGAAGACAAAAAGATCGAGTCGAAGATTAAACAGCTGACCGAACTGGTTGAGCGCAGCGAGGAGAAGGCCCTGCTCCACTATATGCGCAGGGACGATTACTTTGCTGCCGGCGAAGAGGTTTACTGCTTCGTTAGGCCGAAAGAGTTTGAGGCGATAAAGAATTTTTGCTTCGTAAGTGGGCGAGTCGAGAAGAAGACCGGCTGCGAACTGGAAGTGAAAATTGTTTGTGGCGACGAAGAATGTATTGCCGGATACGAGGTGCGCTCTGCGGAGATTTTGAGTCGTAGCGACTTGGCTTCACTGAAGAGTGACCTGGATTATGCGGCGCTATTCTTTGCGACTTGCGAAGATGATGATAGTGTCAGTGCGGCGCTGAGCGCGCTTGCGTGCACGTCTCTTGAAAAGGCAGAAAGGGGTGCTTGTCATGTCTAAACTGAGTGGGATTTTTGACAAAAATTTTGCACGGGCCAGCTTCGATGGGTCGGCGAAAGAGCTGGCTCAATTCGGCAGCGAAACCTTGACAGTTATGCTGCGTTTCTGGAAACATGCCCGAGCGGATCTGCTGAAGAGGCGTGATAGGATGCTGAAAAAGGGCGGTTCGAGCAGTAGAGGCTACGAAATTGTCCGTAGGGAGCTTGAGCGCGCTGATGGCTATATTACCGTGCTGAAGCGGCTGACAAAAAACGCTGAGTGGAGGCCGATTTTGCCGAATTTGAGAGATATCGACGATTATTTTGGCGACCTCTGCTATGTTCGGCAGGATAATTACGGTGCTTGCTATCGGCCGGCGCAAATCACGCAGATCAAGGGCAGCGTTGTTCGTTTTGAGCTAATGGATATTCCGGTTCACGGCGAGGCGAGCTATCTGAGCTTCGATATCATGCGTGCAGATGAGCTGAACTACTATTGCATCAATCCGGATCATGCGCGGATGGTCGCTTTGGCCTGCTTTTCGGATTATGAAGAGCGCGAGAGATGGCTCGGCTGCATTGCGGCTTCTGGCCACTGGTTCGATGCGCGGCGCGAATAACAACAGAATTGCCCTGGCCATTGTGCTGGGGCTTTTTCTTGAAAGCTTGCGAACGATGTGATATAATTTTTGCATCGGGGCACTAGCTCATTTGGTAGAGCGCTTCCATGGCATGGAAGAGGTGAGGAGTTCGAATCTCCTGTGCTCCACCATTTTTTTTGTTTTGAATTTTTGCTCAGAGGGTTTGAGCGAAATGTTGATAGAAAAAGCGTCTGTTTCGGCAGGCGCTTTTTTGTTATTCGTTTCGTGTTTGCGCTTGTGGCAGGCCTAGAATGCCTAGTGTCGCTTCGTCCATTTTGCCGCCATAATATTTTTCCAATACCGCAGAAAAGTATTTGCAGTCTAGCGAGGCGACATGAAATAATGTCATGCACGATTGAAGTTTTAGGTTATCTGGATAGCCCATAACTTGCTCCGCGTCCGATGAGTCAATGGACATGAGCGCTTCGCATATCTCGTATAAATGCAAGCGCAGCTCGTCGTTTTCTAAATATTCATGCGCTTCCGCCATGTCTTTTATTGCATATTTCTGAGATGTTGCGGAGCTCCCAAGGCCTGCAATTTGCGGTATTTCCCACCAAGACCAGTGAGTTGTCTTGCGTCCGGATTTGAGCTCTTGCAGTGCGGCTGCGTGTGTTTGCCTCTGTGCTTCGATAAATCTTTCGATCATGTCTTATGCTACTTGCGTTAAACTTGGTTTGATTGCGGTTTTGCTTTCGTTGGACTTAATCGCAGGCGGTTGAGAACTCGAAATTTTCGGGCGCGTAGTCGTTGGATTTGAGCCAGTTTTTGCTTAGCTCTACGGCTTCGTCGTCGCTGAGGTTGCAATTCTCTTTTGCGATGTTCAGCTTTTTGCTGTCGGTGCTGGAAATGCTGATATTGGAGTCGGATTTAGTTGGAATCGTGACGGGTAGCAAAGCATTGGCGAGGTTTAGGGGATTTTTGGTAACGTAATGATGATCGGCGCTATTGTATGCGAAAATTTCGTCGTTATAGTTGTGGATTTTGAGTTCAAAATCGGCTTGGTTTGGCTTGAGAGTGACTTTGTATTTTTCGCCAGTGTTCGACTCTAGATTGAAGCTTTGCTCGTCTGTCGTGGATTTGAAGCTATTTCTGACGTAGCTGACCGACTCGAAATCTCTGTGCGTGACGTTGAAAAATGTTGTGATCTGCGCTAGGATTTGTTCGCCTTGGTTTGGGAAATAGTAATCGTCGAAAAGATCGTCAGGGATATTGATTTTTACAGCCTCGGAGCGGTTTTCGAAACGTCCGTACTCGAGGCCGGAAATAATATCTCGGATGACACTGAAATTAGTAGTGCTGTCTCTGTTGATCAGAATGACAACGATAACGATTAGTATCGTCGCGGCTAGCGCCATAAACATTGAGAATTTGTTGTTACCGTCGATTTTTTTGCTTGCCATTTAATTCCTTTCGACGCCTCGGTAGCTGTCTAGCTGTTGATTGAGGGCGGCATCGATGAGGCCTTTTGCGGTGTTTGGATTTACGATGGCGTCTTTTGAGTTAATAATAATGCTGGAGCTGGCGGTGTAGTCTTTGGCGGTGTCGCGAACGAGATAGTTGATGTTCTTGTCGAATTCAAAATCATATGCGTCGCTGATTGCGAGGATAATTTTGGCCAGCGGCAGCCAGTTTTCGGTTTGAGAATTGGCGACTTCGACGTAGAACTGTGCGTCACTAAGGTCCTTGCTGGTCGTGATTAGGATTTTGATATCGGAATTGGCGAAATCTTGTGCGTAGTAGGAATTCTTTAGAAGATTGACGTATTGAGTGGCTTTTCCGGTGCTAATGTCGTAGACGATGTGCGGATTTTTGGCGTAATCAGCTTCGGGATGCAACTCGGATTTGTTTTTGAAGTAAATGCTAATATCCTTGATGTCGCGCTTGTCGGTGGTGGCTGGGAAAGTGGTGCTTTCGCCGAAAGTTTGATTGAGCATTAGGATTTTGCCGTTGACGACTTTACGGACGATGTTGGTCGAAGCATTGATTGGGCTATTTTTGCGCTGGCTAAGTTCTTTGTTTGCGATGATGTTGTCGTTTGTGCCAGTGTAATCGCGGCTAATGAGGAAGGCGTCGTAATAAAGCGAGGTAGTGTCGGCAACCAGTGGTTTTTTGGCGTTAAGCTCTGGGAAAATGTCGTAAAGTTCGTTGGTGTAATTTTCGAGCGCGCCCTGGATGCTGTTGCCGTGGTGATTTTGGACATATTCGAGATATTTTGCTAGTTTGCGTTGGAGCCGAGAGCTTTCTATGGCCTGACCGTTCTTTCGGAAGGCAAAATCGAGTTGCGCGTAAATCATTTTTTGGGTCGTGTCGTAATCTTGCTGGGTGTTCCAAAGATTGGCGAGATCGTGTTCGGCCAGGTATTTTTCGAGTTCGGTATCGACTGCTGCGAAAAGGCCAATTTGGTTAGTGAGCGTGTTGCGATAGAATGGGTTGGCGCTCGTGAGTTGTTCGGCCGCCGCGATGAGCGAGGCGATAGCTTCTGGCGTGTCGGCGAAATTGGCAATTTGCGAATCTGCGAAATAGTCCCAAATGATGGAGTCGTTGTTCTTAATTTCGGTGTGCGTGATGCCGCCGATGAAAGAGTCGTTAACGAGGTTGGCGTATTTCATTTCGCCGAAGCTTGAGAGTTTTTCGCCGTCGTAGAGGGCGTTTTTGTCGTCGGAGTTTTCGGCGTAGCTAATCCAGTCGATAAATTCGGCGTTTGAGATTTTAGCGGTGGCGCTTTTTAGGTTTTGATACAGATTGTTGTTTTGCTCGTTTAGTTTGCGCGGAGAGATGACGATGAGATAGTTCTGCTCGCCGGCGTGTTTGGAGATTTTTTTGAGTGATTTTTCGATTATTTCGGCAGGTTCGTCCAGGAGTGATTCGGCGTCTATCATGACGTAATGATCGGTAGCGTTGATGGTTTTTTGCTCGAAATCTTCTGCGATGGTCTGGATGGAATAATTTTCGAGCAGGACGCGATGGTCGTTATAGTTTTGGATTTTTGAAGCGAGGATGTTTTGATTTTGCGCTTCAATAGATGCGCCGTAAACTGCGAGCGCGCTGTTTGGCTTTTTGTTGCCGTAATATGTGGCTGTGCCGTTGGTTTCTGCCTCTTTTTGCGCACATTCGTCGTAAAAATGAACAAAAAGATTACCGTACTTGGCCAGGAGTTTTTGGTCGCCTGCGACCGTACCGTTGATGCACCTGTAGGCGTGGGCTTTTTGTGTTCCTACGCAAGTTAACGCTACCGCGATGATTAATGCTCCAAAAACTATGGTTGTCTTTCTTACGCTCATAATAGTATTTTAGCATATTCGGTATGTTAAAATATGACTATGAGTGCAAAGATTGATCGAAAACTTATATTGATTGTTGTTTGCTCGGTTGCGATTATCGTGGCTTTGATTTTTTTGATTAATTATATCGTGCAGAAAAGCCGGCCTGGCTATTCGTTTGTGGTGACGCCGATTAGTGCGAAAGTTGAGTACAGCGGCAAGGAGTTGTCTATTTTGGAAGGGGCGGCGGATTGCAAAGAAGGTAAACTGAAGCTTAGTGCCGATGGATTTGATAGTATCGAAGAAGATATTAAGCTAAAGAATTTTTCTAGCCAGAAAGTCGAGCGCTATTTGCGCCCGTCTGATGGAAATTTTGACGCTTATCTCGCGAATCGACGTAGCTATGAGATTTTGAAGATGATTGCGAAAGCGGACGATGCTGAGGCGAATGATTTCTTGCGGAAAACCGAAAAAATGTTGTCCGTGAAGGATATTTTGCCGCTAAGTTTTGAGTTTGAGGAATTTGGAAAAATTAGGGATGGCGCAATTATGTTCTTGGAAGACGATAGCCGCTGCGAAAAGTTTTTCTGCCTTGAGGTTACGTCGAATAGGATCAATGAGGCGAAAGCCGAGTTGGAAAAGTATGGCTACAATTTGAGTGATTACGAGGTTATTAAGTAATTTACGCCAAGCAACAAAAAATCCCCTGGTCGGGGACTTTTTGATTGCGCTGAGATTTAGCGCTTGCTGAACTGTTCGCGTTTGCGCGCGCTGCGGAGACCGTAGTGTTTGCGCTCTTTTTCGCGTGGGTCGCGCTTCATGAGACCGGCCTTCTTGAGCACTGGGCGGAATTCTGGGAATTCTAGAACCAATGCGCGAGAAATTGCTAGCTTGATTGCGTCGACTTGTCCGGCGATACCGCCACCCTTGACTAAAACAGTGATATCGTATTCTTTCTGCTTTTGGGTCATTGCGAGTGGATCGGTGATTTCGGCCATCAAGACTTTGTTGCCGCTCAAGTATTCGAGGGCTGGCTTGTCGTTGATGGTAATTTCACCCTTGCCTTTGTAGAGGCGAGCGGTTGCGGTTGCGGCCTTGCGGCTGCCGTTACCGTAAGTGTACTTTGCGTTCTTAGCAGGCATTACTTAATCTCCTTTGGCTGTTGTGCCGTATGAGCATGCTCTGCGCCTGGGAAGACGCGAAGACGAGCCAAGCGGTCGGCTTGCAACTTATTCTTTGGAAGCATACCTTTGACAGCCTCTTTGACTGCGATGGCTGGGTCTTTTTCGATAACTTCTTGCAAAGTCAGATCGATGAGGCCGCCCGGGAAGCCAGAGTGGCGATAGTAGTGCTTGTCGGTCATTTTGTCGCCAGTAACTTTAATGTTCTTGGCGTTCGTAACGACGACATAGTCACCGTTGTCGGTATGTGGCGTATAGGTAACTTTGGATTTACCCATAAGCTTGTCCGCGATGACGACTGCGAGTTTGCCGAGTGGCAAAGTGCTGGCGTCGATAATCCACCATTCGCGGTTGATTTCAGAAGATTTCTGGGAATAAGTTTTCATGCTTATTTCTCCTCTTTCTTCTCTGCTTTAGCTTCGGCTTTTTTAGCCTTTTCAGCTTTTGGAGCTTCAGCAGTAATGTCGTCTACGAAAGAGATCGTAGCCATTTCGCTGTTGTCTCCGCGGCGAAAACCGGTGCGCTCAATGCGAAGATAGCCGCTATCGCGCTTGATTTGTGGCGCGATGATGTCGACTAGTTCGTTGCCAGTTTCCTGATCGTTCAAGCGAGCGATGACGAGGCGGCGTGCTGCCAAATCGCCTTTCTTTGCAATCGTGATCAGTTTCTCGGCTGGGCGGCGGATTTCCTTTGCCTTAGCTAGAGTAGTGTTAATTGACTTATATTTAAATAGGGAGCGCATCAGGCCGCGTGTGAGTGCGGTGCGTTGGTCGGTTTCACGACCGAACTTGCGCCCTTTGTATCCATGGCGATGCATTTAAACTTTTAACTCCGTAAGTTTCTCGCGAACTTCGTCGAGCGCTTTGGCGCCAAAGCCTTTGAGCTCTTTGAGATCGCTTTCTGATAATGCGACGAGGTCGCGGACTGTGCGGATGTCATTGTTCAACAATGCGTTCGCGGTGCGAGCTGAAAGATTGAGATCTTCAATCGGAACTGCGAGTCCGGAATCGTCTTCGTTCTTGCCAGCGGTTGGAGCTGGTGCGCTTTCGACGGTAGTGCTACCGGCGAGAGCTTTGTACTGATTGACCAAGATTGCGGCGGCTTCTTCGAAAGCTTCGCGTGGCGTCATTGTGCCATCGGTATCAATCGTAAGAGTGAGCTGCTGCAGGTTAGTATCTTGGCCGACGCGGGTGTTTTCGGCGTTGTAGCGAACGCGCAAAACTGGCGTAAAGACGGCGTCAAGTGCGATCATGTCGCTGTGAACGCGATCTTCGCTAGATTGCTCGATGCTGAGGTAGCCGCGACCCGTGTCAACGGTCATATCCATCTTGAGAGTAAAGTTTGGATCGTCAATGTTGCAGATGATTTGCTGCGGGTTGGCGATTTCGATTTCTGCAGGAAGTTTGATGTCTCCTGCGAGAACTGGGCCGGTGCCCTTCTTCTCGAGATGAAGATCGACTGGAGCGTCGGTATGGCTCTTAACATGAATATTTTTCAAGTTAAGCATAATGTCCACGGTATCTTCGACGATGCCCGGGACAGCCGAGAACTCGTGATTGGTGCCTTCGATGCGGAAAGCCGTAATCGCGGCGCCTTTGATGCTAGAAAGTAGAACACGACGTAGTGAATTGCCTAGAGTGTTACCGTAGCCGTAGTAGAGCGGCTTGATAACAAAGCTGGAACTGTT
>DGRN01000012.1:0-705 GCA_002391075.1 Candidatus Saccharibacteria bacterium UBA4387 | reverse complement strand
TTCTCCTTTAGCGTGAGTAATACTCGACGATTAATTGTTCGTTGATGCCCACCTCTGCTTCTTCGCGCTTTGGTGTACCAGTAATTTCAATTTTCATCTTCTTGACGTCAGCCTTCATCCAGGAAAGTGGAGCTTGGCTAGTGGCGCCAACAATGTTTTCAATGTTATTAAAGTAAGTGTTTTTCTTAGATTTTGGACGTACTTCAAGAACATCACCGGCACTTAAGCGGATAGATGGAATATCAATACGTTTACCGTTAAGGGTAAAATGACCGTGAGAGACGAGCTGACGTGCGGCGCGACGAGTAGACGCGAAACCTGCACGATAAACTACGTTATCAGCGCGGCGTTCGAGATATTCGAGAAGTTTTTAGCCAGTTTTACCTGGTGTACGTTGTGCTTCACGCATGAGCTTTGCGAATTGAGCTTCGAGAAGGCCGTAAATGCGGCGAACTTTCTGCTTTTCACGGAGCTGAGTCAAATAAAGACTACCGCCGCGAATGCGCATATCTGCGTGTTGGCCTGGAATACCAGACTTCTTTGCCATGATTTTTTGCGCTTTTGGAGCAAGTGCATAACCTTCACGGCGAGATTGTTTGCCAATTGGTGAAATATCGCGTGCCATTATGGTTTCCTTTCTCCCTTAGGACGGCAACCACCGTGTGGAATTGGGGTTTTGTCCGTGATGCTATTGATTGAAATGCC
>DGRN01000013.1 GCA_002391075.1 Candidatus Saccharibacteria bacterium UBA4387 | reverse complement strand
GAATCCTGAGATTATGGAGCAGACGCTGGCGGCCTTGCGGGGGCATTTTGGGTCGGAGCGCCTGACGATTTTTGGCGGGCACAATATGGTGCCGGTTAAAAGTGCGCATATGCAGTTTTTGAAAGAGACGCACAAGGGGGCGGTGGATGTGATGGCGGCCGACGCGGGTAAGGAGCGCGCGATTCATCGGATTTTGAAGAATTATCCTGGCGAGCGCGTGATTACGGTTGGCGATGGGGCGAATGATCAGGATATGATTCATGAGTTTAATGGCTACATTATGGATACGGCGTATGAGCATTTGCGCAGCGAACATCGGCCGGACCATCAGATTTCTTCGGTGGCGGCATTGATTGAACGGATGATGGTGTTTGATGATATACAGAAGCGGATTGGTGTGGATTTGTTTGGATCTGAGCTAATTTTGTATACAGACGGCGCGACGAGTGCGCGAGTGTTTAGCGCGGAAGACGAGTTCTTGGTTAAAATTACGGATGCGGCAACCGTTGCTCGACAAAGAGAGTTTCTGAGCAGAACGACGAATGACGCATTTCAGAAAATTTTGTGTTCGTCGATTGAACTAGGTTATGAATGTTTTGAGTTTATTGATGGCGTGCATTTGCGCGATTCGGATATTGAGCAAAAAGATGTGCTGAAGCAGGTAGAAGAGATTGTAAAAAGTTATTCAAAATATGATAGCGATGGATATGGGTTTTTGGGTGATACTAAGGCGAGCTGGCGGGACTTTTTGCAAGACGAGATAGAATATGCGGCGCGACGCTTGCCGAATACATCGCAAGTTAAAGTTTATGAGGCTTTGGCGAAAATCGGAGATGTGGCGCCGGATAAATATTTATTGCATGGTGATTTTGGTGCGCATAATTTTTTGATTCAGAATGGGCGTATTCGAGTAATTGACCCGATGCCGCTGATTGGCGATCCGCTATATGATTACTATTTTGCGATATTGTCGAATCCGAAAATATTTCAAGATTTGACAAGCGAACAAATTTTTGGAGTGTTCGATACTTATCCGCTGGACTACAAGAAGGCTTTGTGCATAATTGCGCTGTACGTGAGGACGAGCAGGGCGGCGGTATATGATTTGCCGCATTTTAAAGATTACGAAAAATTGTATGCAGAAATCTAAGGTAAATTTGGCGGCTAAGATATTTTTTGGCTTGAGTGTTGGTATTTTACTCGGAGCGATAATTGCGTTGATTGTGAGTAATTTTTCGCCGGATTTTGCGAACTGGTGGTGGTTGCATGTTGTGCGCGTAGTGGATGGCGCGATGTATCTTGCGTTTCAGTATATTTCGATTAATTATTTTGTACTGATGACGATTTTGGCGGTGCTTGGGCTGCTGACGGTTTTTATTCCGAAAATTGGGAGAAGTTTTGCAGTGGCGACGGTGGGGGTTGTGGCAGTGGCGGCTTTTGTTCCGTTGATTAACTACTACCAGGAGTCGACTACGAGTAAACTAAATTCGTTGTATTTTTCGGGGCGAGAAGAGGCGAGTTATTCGGCGGATGATTTGTATGATTTGGCTTTATATTTTCGAAATCGGACAAAAAAGTTATCCAAAGGGGCGCTTTTGGCGGAGCTTGGCGATGATAAGGATGACGTGATTAATGTAGCGGTGGCGAATTTGCGAAATGCGGCAGATAAATTTGATTTTTTGCAGGGTGGAATTGTGCGGAAGTTGGAAATTGGCGAGTTCGACTATACGGGTATGACTTTTCCGTATAGGGTGACGGCGAGTGAGGGGTATAGTAATGGGGAGCTGTTGAATACGGTGACGCATGAGCTTTGTCATATGAAGGGGCTGTTGAGGGAAGATGAAGCGACTTTTTGCGCGATTATGGCGGGAATTTGGAGTGGTGACAGCTTGGCGCAATATGTGGGTTATGCGGAGGCTTTGCGGATGTCGGCGATTGCGCTAACAATGATGGATTATGATGCGCGAAAGATTGATGATTTGTTTGGGCCGTTTCAGGGAGAGTGCAGGGCGAATTCGGCAAATTGCGCAAATATTTATCTGAATGTTGATGATTTGGACGAGTACGTGGTGAACGATTGGGAAGAGTGGGGCGGATATGTGGATCAGCTGGCGCCGTTTCCTAGTGGTAGTGATTTGAGTGAGATGATGGCAAATCGTGCACATTTTGATGGTGAATATTACTATAGCCGTGCGGCGAGGTTGTTGTTGGAATATTTTGACGTGAACGGGCGAGAATAGGGAATCGATACAAAACGCTATAATATGAATGTGACTACTGGACTATTATTTCCTAATAATGCAACTAAAGAAGAGCGCCAAATAGATTGGCGGTTAATAGCCGAAATATCGGACGGTGATTTTGGTTTTGACAACCCGAAACCTGTAAAAGGCGATAAGATCAGATTTAATGTGCGTTGTGTATTGAAAAATGATAAGGGCGAAATATGTGTTATTAAATCTGAAAAGTATGGCTACGTACAGATTCCGGGTGGTGGCATAAATGATGAGGAAACAATAACAGATGCATTGCGTAGAGAAATTCAAGAAGAGGCGGGTTTCTTAATAACGGATATAGAGCCGATTGGTTATGTCTTGGAAAAACGTGAAGATGCTCAAAATCACCACGATTGGAATAAAGCCGTTTCTTATGTGTTTAGCGCTTCCTTAGGGAAAGAAGTTGGGACAAATTATACGGAAGACGAAAACGCGGATGATTTTAGGCCAATTTGGATGACGCTAGACCAGTTTATTGCCGAAAAAGAGGAATTGAAAAACAAAGCTAATAGCTATAGTGGCTATTTTTCAGATAAACGCGATTTGGAAATTGCGAAGTTCATGGCATAAAAATAGCTCTCTATTTTTATGAGGTGGTTTAAAAAATCCAATTAGTCCTTATAGTATAATCATTATATGGATCCTGCAAAAAATTGATTTGTAATTAGATAAGGGATTTAAAAGACATTTTTTACAGATACTTCAAATCTTCAGTCTCATCGAAATCTATAGTAAAATTGGCGCTGTTATATTTTAGTATGCTTTCGTTTAACTCTTTATTGTCCAACCTCACTATGAAGGAGTTCTTATAATTTATATCCCTAAAATAATAATCACCGTCGTTACTGTCGATGTTTGCCAGTAAGCCCGCTTGCGAATCCATGACGTATATCTCGCCATTGATGTTTAGCAGCATAAATTCATGCCCACCAGAAGAATCCTTCCAGTTTACATGGCAGTAAAACCTTTTTCCGCCCGAAACCTTCTGGGTCAATTCATTTTTATTGCGAAAATGTATTTTTCTAGCATATTTAACTATGTTCGCATTCGTGAATCTAAAAACGACATCTCTAGGGGAGTATACGGGTCTAGGTAGAACATCGATGCCTCTAAATTGAGCTTCGGCGCACCATGTGCATAGCAGGCAGTTTTGATTTCCGACTGGTTTTTTCTTATCTTTTTTGACTTTGTTGCTAATTCTTTTTACGATCTTTTGCGCAAATCGTTTAGTATTTGTGGCTTCTCTCATCGAATCGACCCTTCCGAAAAACGCCGAATGCTTAACTTTTTAATATCTCTTTTGTTAATTATATAATTCTAAGAAAAAATCGGCCAAAATGCCGAGTTGTATAAAATCTGGTGGGTCGCGAGGGGCGGCGGCTTTTCTCTGAAAAGCCTTGCTTCACTGCGCTTCCTCGGAAATAAAAATATAAATATTTTTGCTTCACTCGGAAGCTTGCTCGCGCGAACCACGGGTTCTCACCCCTTGCGCCAATCTTGCCAAGCAATAAAAAATATCCCTGCGGGATAGTTTTCATTGCTTGGTGGGTCGCGAGGGGCTCGAACCCCCGACCTCCTCGGTGTAAACGAGGCGCTCTAGCCAACTGAGCTAGCGACCCAACGAATTGTAAAATGAGTGGTATCTCAGTTGGCTAGAGCGCCAAGGCGCTTGTTTTTGACTGTCTCGACGCATTCGCGTCTCGGACAGGGCAACTGAGCTAGCGACCCAATGTGCACATTGTAACACAAAAATCGCTCCGGCGCAAAGGCTGGGGCAAGATTTGAATGGTGTCAGCGAATCAGGCTTTTTGGTAAAATAAAAAAGAAGGAGAAAAGATGAGTAGGCCAATTACAACCTTGTTCATGCTTGAATCGCTGGATGGGAAAATCAATAGCGGGAATAGTGACGCGCTGGACGTAGATCGCGACTGGAAGATGATTCCGGGGCTGCGCGAGGGATTGCAGCAGTATTACGATATTGAGTCGGAAACTGATACGTTTTCTTTGAACACTGGGCGCGTGATGGCCAAAATTGGCGTGAATGAGCGCGTGGAGTTGCCAGAGAAAATAGACGTGGTAACTTTTGTGATTATTGATAATGCGCCGCATTTGACGGAGCGGGGGATTAACTATTTGCTGCATTGGGTTGGGCGGCTGATTTTGGTGACGACGAATCCGGAACATCCGGCCTTTGCTATGCGTGCTAAGCATGAAAATCTGGAAATTTTGCAGTATGAGGAGCTGGATTTGGGCCGGGTTTTGGCTGATGTTGGCGAAAAGTTTGGCGCTGAGCGTCTGACGATTCAGTCTGGCGGTAGTCTGAATGGCGCATTTTTGCGGGCGGACTTGATCGATTTCGTAAACATTGTTGTGGCGCCAGTATTGGTGGGCGGGCGCGATACGGCAACTTTGATAGACGGCGATGCGATTTCTTCGCCGGCCGAATTGGACTTGATTCGGCCGATGAAATTGTTGGAATGCCGTGCGTTGAACGATTCGTATGTGCAGTTGCGCTACGAGGTGATTCATAGGAAAATAGAAGGATGAAGAAAAAATTTATAATTAGTGGCGTTTTCGCAGTGTTGTTTATTTGGTTGGCGGTGGCGCTGAAACTTGTTGATGTGCGTGCGATTGGGCCGAACGAAAGTTCGATTGGTTTGGCTGGTCTGAATGGTGCTGTATTCGGCTTTTTTGGGACGCATGAGATTTGGGATAAGATTACCGACGTGGCGATTGTGTTGGCTTTGGCGACTGTGGTGATTTTTGCTGTGATTGGCGTGATACAGTTGGTGCAACGAAAAAAGCTTGCGAAAATCGATAAAGAGCTGTTTGCTTTGCTTGGTTTGTATGCGGCGATGGCGGTTCTGTATGTGTTGTTTGAGAAAGTGCGGATTAATTTTAGGCCGGTTTTGGAGGCTGACGGTGCTTTGGAGGCGTCATTTCCGTCAACGCATACGCTGGTAAGTTGCGTGACAACCGGCGCGATGCTGATTTTGGCGAAAAAATATATTAAGAATCGAAAAGCATGCGTAGCTGTGCAGGTGGCGTGTGTCTTATTGGCAATTCTGGTGCCGTGCGGTAGGATTTTTGCGGGAGTGCATTGGTTTACGGATGTTTTGGGCGGCTATTTGCTGAGCGGCGCGTTGCTGGCGCTGTTTGCTGGCGCTGTCGAGGCGCTGGGCGCGAAAAAGAAATCAAAATCTTGAAAGCAGGTTTTCGGCAATCCAGGTTGCGGCTTTGCGGTCTGGGTAGCGCGGCGCGAGTTCGGATGATGCGCCGATGAAGGCGCGCGCATCTGATTCGGTAACTGAGGCGAAATCTAGGTAGAGCGGGTTAAGTTCTGCTAGTTTTTGCATGCGTTTATAGCCGAGGAGATAGCCGGCATCCTTCGTGAAAGCGTAGCCTTCGGTGTTTGCGGTGTCGCTGACGCCGCGGAGGGTACGATAGGTGAAAATCCAGGCGCGCTGGGCGGCTTGTTCTGGCGTTTTGCCTTTTGCGAGGGCGTTGTAGTAACAATGTTTGGCGACTTGCGACCAAGAGTTGACGTTTTGTGCGAAGGAGATGGTCACGATGTAATCTGGGGTAGGGCTTTTGCCGGTAGTGTAATGGTCGGCGATTTTTGCGACGCCTTCGTATTCTTTTTCGCTGAAACTTTTACTAAGGAATGGAATGAGTGGGCGGAGTGGATTGTCGGCGTCAAGGTTGTCGTCGAACCAGGCGCGTGAGTTTTCGACGTTGCGGATGTGACAGTTGATTTCGTGTCCAACGAGCGAGGCGAGTTTGAGGCCGTCAACGACGCGATCTTGTGGGATGCCGAGAGTTGGTTCGCCGTCAAAGTTAAGGTCGCGTGCGTCGATGGAGCTGTATTGCGGGCCGATGTCGACGCGCCAGTTTTTGATGCCGCAATAATTTAGGGCCTGCTGGAAAAAGAAAGCGATGTCTAAGGCGTTGAATTTTTGGTTTTTTAGCTTTTTGATGAGATCTTCGTCGGTTAACTGCGAATGGTCGTGAGTGCGCGGCGCGCGGGCTGCCTCGGTAAATTCGTTTTGCTCGACGATGCCGTAGAGGGCATGGACGGCGTCTTTGGTTGATTGAGTGGATTTGCTTAGGACGCTATGAACAAGGTTGTTTGCGAAATGCAGCTGATTGAGCCTGTTGTGCAGGATTTCGTAGACGGTATTATCGGCGGGACTTTCGGGAATGATATTGTCCAGAATGTGTTGTTTGGCGATAGAGATGGTCGAGTCTTCGACGCAGCATTTGCTGAGTTTGCGGCGGTCGTATTGAAGTTGGATGTTTGGGAATTTGGACTGAAGGGCTTGTTCGATGAAGTATTCTTTTGCGCCAAAAATGTTAGTAGGAGTGATGGCTTCGACGATGTTGAGTCGGTTGAGCTTGAGTCGCTTGAGCCAAGCGGTGATTTCTTCTGGCGGAATTGTGATTTTCATGGGTGTTTATGTTTGCGCTTTTCCTAGTTTTTATTTTAACACATCATGGCTGCCGCAGAGAGGAAAATATGGTATAATTACAGATGTAAAAATTAATCAAGAAAGGGCAGCGATGTCAGAAGAATCAAATGTTATGAAACAGCGTCATTCGCTCAGCCATATTATGGCCGCGGCGATTAAGAATTTGTATTCTGGCACAACAACAATTCGGTTTGGGGTTGGCCCGGCGATTGATAATGGCTTTTATTATGATATTGATTTTGGCGGCGTGAAAGTTTCCGAGGAAGATTTCAAGAAAATCGAAAAGGAAATGCGCAAGATTATCAATAAAGATTTGCCGATTGCTTATTCGGAGAAGTCGCGTGACGAAGCTTTGGCTTGGGCGAAGGAAAACGGTCAGAAGTTCAAGGAAGAGCTGATCAATGATTTGCCGGAAGATGAGACGATTTCGTTCTACACTTTGGGTGACTTTGAAGATTTGTGCAAGGGGCCGCATGTAGAGTCGACTGGGAAAGTTGGCGCGTTTAAGTTGGACAAAGTTGCTGGCGCGTATTGGCGTGGCGACGAAAAGCGCGAGATGTTGACGCGTATTTATGGCTTGGCTTTCGAGACTGAGGAAGAACTAAAAGAGTATCAGGCGAAGCAAGAAGAGGCGAAGAAGCGCGATCACCGCAAGCTTGGTAAGGAGTTGGATTTGTTCTGCTTCTCGGATTTGGTTGGCTCTGGTTTGCCGATGTTTACGCCGCGTGGTACGGCTTTGCGCGATATTTTGAATGATTTTGCGCAGAGTTATCGAATTGAGCGCGGTTATCAGAAGGTTTGCATTCCGCACATTGCGTTGGTTGATTTGTATAAAACCTCAGGGCACTATGAGAAATTCCCGGAAATGTTGCAATTCGAAAGCCAGGAATCTGGCGACCATTTGGCGCTAAAGCCAGTGAACTGCCCGCATCATACGCAGATTTTTGCTTCGCGTCCGCGCTCTTACAAAGAGATGCCGGTGAAGTTTTTGGAAACGACGATGGTTTACCGTGATGAACGCAAGGGCGAGCTTGGCGGTTTGAGCCGTGTGCGCTCGATTACGCAGGATGATTCGCATGTATTTTGCACGGAAGATCAGATTGGCCAGGTCTTTGGCGAGTTGATTGAGTCGGCGCAAGATCTTTACGGTCGCATCGATATGAAGTTGCATCTGCGTTTGAGTTTTCGCGATGATAGCGACGGCTATACTGGTACGCCGGAAATGTGGGAAAAGGCGCAGAGTGCAATCCAGGCGATGGCTGACGAGCACAAAATTGAGTATTTTATCGGAATTGGCGAAGCGGCGATGTATGGTCCGAAGATGGATTTCATGGCGACGGACGCCTTGGGACGCGAATGGCAGGTTGCGACTGTGCAGCTAGACTATGCGACGCCGTCCCGTTTTGGCCTTGAATATACCGCGGAAGATGGCTCGAAAAAGACGCCAGTTATGATTCACTGTGCCTTGGTTGGTTCGATTGAGCGTTTTATGAGCATTTTAATCGAGCATACTGGCGGCTGGTTCCCGGCATGGATGGCGCCAGAGCAGGTGCGTATTTTGACCCTGAATGACGACGTTGCGGATTATGCGAAAGAAGTGGAAGATGTTGTAAAGGGGACGAGAAATTTCTTCTTTGGTCGTGATTACAAGATTCGCTATACGCTGGATGATCGAAATGAGAGCCTTGGAAAGAAGATTCGTGAGGCGACAAAGATGAAGATTCCGTTGCTTATTATTGTTGGTCCGAAGGATGCGGAGGCGCATGAGGTTTCGATTCGATGGAATGGTGTTTGGGCGCATGAGGACGACCAGACGCAATGGGAATTGAAGCATCTGCGCGAGTTCTTGGTGGAAAGTATTGAGCGTAGCTTCTATACAGACAAAGAGTTTTTCGGATTGGAAGACGAATAAACTGAAAGCCGCTCCGCGAAGGGCGGCTTTTTGTGGGGGTAAACATAAGCGTTTTGCGAGTATAATTAATAGTATGAAAAAGAAGAATGGAAATATTGCGATTGGCGCTGGAATAATAATGATTATTTGTGGCGGATTGCTGGCGATTTCGGAGCTAGTGGATTTGCTGTTTGCGAAGCATAATTATCATGACTCGCCGTTGATTATATTGGCGATAATTTTGTGTTTGGCGGGTGTGGCTCTGATAATAAAGAATAAGAATAAGATTGCTGAGTTTAGGAAAACGGTTTTAGGGAAACATCGTTTTGCGAGTGTAATGGTGGCGGTCGGGCTGATTTTAGGCTGGTGGACCTTGTCTGGCTTCGGAGCGTTTAATAATGATTCGGCGATGGTGTTTAGTAACTGGGATTTGGTGGTGCTTTCGATTATCCTTTGCGGGATTTGGTGCCTGGTGGCGATTGGCGGAATAATAGCGACGTTGGCGCGCAAGTCAAAATAGTCTATAATAAACATAAATAAAATAATAGGAGAAACAATGGAACAAAAGGGTGAATTTCAGGCTGCTCAACCGGTCGCACAGACGCAGAAAAAGAGTTCAGGCCTCGTGCTGGTGGTGGTTTTTCTGGCGCTTTGTACTTTGGTACTAGGTGGCCTGTACTGCTACGAGATTTTCGTTGCAAAGAATAACGATTCGGCGATTGCGGATACGACTAATGGCAAGAAGTGTGTCAGTGATGATGCTGAAGATGCGATCGAAAAACAAGAAAGCGGTGATATTAACGACATAGAAGATAAAAATGCCGAATTGGTTCGTACTGGATTGGTGCGCGTGTTTAATTATGGCGACTTCTATCTAGTTAAGAGTGGCGAGGTATACTTTAGGCCAAACAAGAATGAAATTACGCAAGGTATGCTTAAGTTCAAAATGAGCTATGATGCCGATGCGGAGAAGGCTTTGGGCGAAAAGGGAACATGGACGATAAAAACTGATGACCTAAGAGAAGGGTTTGCGTTCTGGGAGCAAGAAAGCTTTAGCTTTGAGGGCTACAAACTTGATTTGACGAATATTGTTTCGTTGGGCGAGATGGGCTTTGGCCAGAGCTTCGATGGTTACTATGTCTGGTTCGTCGATGCGAATGGCGATTTGAGCACGCTATCTATTGCCAATGACATGAGGAGCGGTGTGATTAAAGATCAAGTTCGTACGGAATTCAAGAAAAATATCGTGACGGGCAAGAATTTGGTGGCGGTGCTTAGCGGCTTGAGCAACGGTGATGGCGGTTATGCAGCAGGTATTAGCCGAAACGGTAGCATAGTTGAGCTAGACCCTGAGACGGTCATAAATAGTAAATTGTGGCAATAGCTCCGGCAATGTTAGCCCCTCTGAGGAGGGGCTTTTTGGCGGGCGGGGTTTGATGGTAAAATAGAAGAATGGATATTTTGGAGGGTTTGAATGACGCGCAGCGTGAGGCTGCGGAGACGCTGAGTGGGCCGGTGTTGATTTTGGCGGGTGCGGGGTCTGGTAAGACGAAGACTTTGACGCATCGGATTGCGAATTTGATTGCGAATGGCGTGGCGCCGCGCGAGATTTTGGCGTTGACCTTTACAAATAAGGCGGCGCGAGAGATGCGCGAGCGCTTGGCGACCTTGTTAGGGATGGAAAATTCGTATTCGTTCATGCCGTGGATGGGAACTTTTCACTCGATTTGTGTGAAAATTCTGCGGATTGAGGCAGAACGGGTTGGCTTGTCGAAGAGCTTTACGATTTATGACACGGATGATCGCTTGGCACTGATAAAGCGAGCGATGAAAGATTTGAAGATTACGGATAAGAGCGTGAAGCCGAAGGCGGCTGAGGCGGCAATTTCGAAAGCGAAGAATGATGGGCTTGGGCCGGATGAATATGCGGCCGATGCGGTTTATCCGAATCAGAAGAAAATCGCGGAGATTTATGAGCGTTATGAGGATATGCGCAAGAAGGCGGATGCGGTTGATTTTGATGATTTGTTGGTAGAGGTGGCGAAAATGCTGCGGACGCAGCCGGATGTGCGTGAAAAATGGCGCACAAAATTTAAGCATATTCTGATTGACGAGTATCAGGATACGAACCATATTCAGTATGAGATTGTAAAAATGTTAGTCAATGATGAGCGTAATATTTGTTGCGTTGGCGATGACTGGCAATCGATTTATTCATGGCGTGGTGCGGATTTTACAAACATATTAAATTTTGAGCGCGATTTTTCTGGGGCGAAAGTCATTAAGCTAGAGGAGAATTACAGATCGACGCAAAATATTTTGGATGCGGCGCAAAAAGTGATTACAAAAAATACTCAGCGCAGCGATAAAGAATTGTATACGAAATCTGGGAAGGGCGAGCCGGTTGAGATTCATGGCGCGCGCGACGAGCACGATGAGGCGCAGTGGGTTGCGATGCAGATTAAACGAAGCGGGCGACCATTGTCGGATTTTGCGGTGCTTTATCGTACGAATGCGCAGTCGCAGGCCTTTGAGCGCGCCTTTATGGAGTACCGATTGCCGTATAAATTAGTTGGCGGTGTTAGATTCTACGATCGTAAAGAAATTAAGGACATTGTGGCGTATCTGCATTTGATTGTAAATCCGCACGATGTTGTGTCTTTGCAGCGTGTGGTAAATGTGCCGGCGCGAGGGATAGGTGCGGTGTCGATGGAAAGAATTTTGAACGGCGAGATACAACTTTTGTCTCCAAAAATTTTACGCGCGTACGAGAATTTTCTTGGGGTATTGAAGGATTTGCGCACAAAAAATGAACGCGGAATGGCGCCGGCGGATTTGATTGAAGAATTGTTGCGCAAAATTTGCTATCGGGAGTATCTCGAAGATGGAGATAAGTTGAAGGCGGAGGAACGCAACGAGAACCTAACGGCTTTGGTTGGCGAGGCGGGCGCGTATTCGACTTTGGATGAGTTTCTGGCGGATGCGGCTTTGATGTCTTCGGCGGACGAAAGTGCAACGGGTGAGGCAGTGACTCTAATGACCTTGCACGCTGCGAAAGGTTTGGAATTTCCGGTAGTGTTTTTGGTCGGCATGGAGGAGGGGTTGATGCCGCATGTGAGAGCGTCAGAGGAGGCGCCGGAAGATGTGGAGGAGGAGCGCCGGTTGGCTTACGTTGGCATGACGCGCGCCATGAAAGAGTTGTACTTGAGCTACGCGCAATCGCGCTTTATGTATGGCGGACGAACGTACAATTTTCCGTCGAGGTTTTTGAATGATTTGGGTTTTAATCCTTATGGTGGACGCGATACGAACGGCGATGGCATAAGAAATGACTTTGATGATTTTGGCGAAGAGGACACGTTCGACGATTCGCGCGATATGGATGGTGATGGTTTTAAGGATAATTCCTATGCTGATGGCTGGGATTCGGATCCTTTCCCAGATGACGGTCCGATTTATGAATAAGTTATTGTGCTGAAATTGCGATATGTTGTAAAAAGTACAACAGGATTGACAGAAGCGTATAAATATTTTATTCAGTAATTGAAATACGTTGTAATTATTACAACGATAGGATAGGTGGCGAAACAGGGGTCGAAAAGCTTGTAGTTTTTGGGCGTTTGTGCTAAAATAGTTGGGAATATTAGCTCAGCAAAAGACAATTAATGCAAATACAATGTGCTTTTGCTTTAACCAAAGGAGTGTTCATGCGAGAATACGAATTAACCGTGCTCATTCACCCAGATTTGGAGATGAACTTGGGCCCGGCAACCGACAAGATCAAAGCTTTGATCGAGGCTAACGGTGGTAAGATTACCAAGGAAGCCAACGAGGGCAAGAAACGTCTTGCCTATACGATCAAAAAGCAGGATTTTGCGGTTTATTACTATTGCGAATTGGAACTTCCTGCACTAGCTCCGGCAAAGATTTCGTCCGTGCTCAACATTACGGATGAGGCTCTTCGCTATTTACTAGTAGCAAAAGATCCACGTCGCGAAAAGATGGCAGCCAAGCGTGCAGAGCGCAAGTCATCGCAAGAAGAAACAAAAGAGGAGGAATAATATATGGCGCGGGGTTTTAGCAAAGTTATCATCGTAGGAAACGTGACACGTGATCCAGAATTACGCAGTACGCCTAGCGGTACGCAGGTTTGTAGCTTTTCGGTAGCGGTAAATAGAAGCTATCGAGATAATTCTGGTTCGCAAGTCGAGAATGTTTCTTTCTTTGATTGTTCGGCTTGGGGGAAGCAGGGTGAAACCATCGCGCAATATGTTAAGAAAGGGAGCGGCATCTTGGTCTCTGGTCGTCTTGAACAGCGTAGCTGGGAAGACAAAGAGGGGCAGAAGCGCTCTCGTGTTGAGATTGTTGTAGAAGACTTTAACTTCATCGGTGGAAATGGTGATGGCGGCAGTTATGAAGGCGGAAGTAGCCGTGGCGGCAAAGCTGCGTCGAAGGCTGCTTCGGACGACGTCGCGCCAGATGATATCGCTGAAGATGAAGCGATTGATCTTAGCGAAATTCCATTCTAATAATTAAATAAGGAGAAATATGAAGAGATTCAAAAATGATCCAAATATGTATTTCGACTATCGCGATGTAAAGACTTTGCAGCGCTATGTTGATGCATATGGCCGCATTGAGCCAATTTCGAAGACCGGTTTGTCGGCAAAACAGCAACGCCAATTGGCAGTAGCAGTGAAGCGTGCTCGTCACCTTGCGCTCATGCCATTTGTCGCTAACGCTTAAGAGAGGTTGGTGGGATGTACGGACCAACTGATTTGAAGAAAAATACGCTCATTACGCTAGACGGTCAGCCATACAAAGTGGTTGAATACTCGCAGAAAGTGATGGGGCGTGGCGGTAGTATCGTGAACGTGAAGGTAAAGAACCTGATTACGGGCGCGTCACTGCCGAAGACCTTTAAGGGTCAAGATAAGATTGAGCCGGCCGAGGTTACGAACCAGACTGTGCAATATCTATACAATGATGGCGAAAAGTTCTATTTCATGAATCCTGCGACTTTCGACCAGTATGAATTGTCGGCTGAAATGGTTGGCGATTCTAAGGACTTCTTGAAAGAGGGTAATGAAGTAGATATCCAGTTCTATAACAACACGGCAATCAACTTGGTTTTGCCAAAGAACGTTTGGTTGGCGGTGGAGTATACTGAGACGGCGGTCAAGGGTGACACCTCGACTTCGGTTCAGAAGGATGCTCGTTTGGAAACTGGTGTAGAGATTAAGGTGCCGGCCTTCATTAAGACTGGCGATGTAGTCTCGGTAGATACGGAAACTTACGCGTATCGCGAACGTCAAAAATAATTAGGAGCTTTGCTTGAAAAATACGCAAGGCCGCGGAAATAATGGCCAGGAGAAAATCCTGGTCATTATTGGACCGACGGCATCTGGAAAAACTGGGTTGGCGATTGATGTGGCGCTGGAATTGTCTCGGTTGCGCGGTTGCGACGTAGAGGCGGGGGATTTTGCAGCGGAAGTGATTTCGGCGGATTCGCGGGCGATTTATAAGGGGATGGATATAGGAACAGCGAAGCCGACCTTGGAAGAGATGCAGGGTGTGCCGCATTGGGGGATTGACTTGGTGGAGTCAGATGAGCGGTTTACGGTATATGATTTTGTAAAATATGCGCGCGAAAAAATGGCCGAGATTCGTGAGCGAGGGCGTCTGCCGATAATTGCCGGTGGGACCGGTTTGTATGTTGACGCTTTGGTTTACGATTACGATTTTTCGGGCGAAGCTAAGCGAACACAGAGCGATCGCGCGGAGATGAACAAGAATTATTTGGTCGTTGGAATAGATTGGTCACGTGAGCAATTGCGGAAAAGGTTGCAGCTGCGGGCGGAGAAATTTTTTGAACAGCCAATCGAGGAAGAGACGCGGCGTTTGGCGGAGAAATATGATTGGGAGTTGCAGTCGATGCGCTCGAATATTTATCCAATTGTGCGAGATATGATGAGTGGCAAGATAAGTCGAGAAGAAGCGATAAAAATATTTGTACTAGACGACTGGCATTTAGCCAAGCGACAACTAACTTGGTTCAGGCGGAATAAAAATATTAACTGGTTGCCGCTAAATGAGGCGAAAGACTGGATAATAAATCAGTACACAAAATAAAATTGATATTTTTAGTGTTCTTTTTGTGATAAACTAGAGGTAGGATGAGTATAGCAAAAACATTACCATTGGAAAAATTATTTGGTTCAAAAACAAGAGCCAAGTTATTGGCGTTGTTTTTTGAGAATCCTGAAAAATCTTATTATGTGCGCGAGATTACGCGCGTGATTGAAGAACAAATAAATTCCGTGCGCCGCGAGTTGAACAATTTAAGCGCGCTTGGGTTGGTTAAAATCGAGAACTATGAGAATAAAGTTTATTATTCGGCGAATTTGAAACATCCTTTTGCGAAACCGATGGCGCAAATGTTTTCGAGCAAAATTGATTCTGTGCAAAAAATTGAAGTGCGCCGAAACTCTTGGGAAGATATGGTTCGTCCGGTGGAAAATATCTTGGATGCTTTGTTGGTGTTGAATCGTTTGCCAGGGCAGGAAGGTTTGGATTTGCTGATTGTTGGCGACGATCATTCGAGGAAGTTGACGCGCTGGGCTGAATTGGTTGAGAAAAAGCAGGGTAAACCGCTGAATTATGCAATTATGAGTCGCGAGGATTACCTGTATAGAAAAAGTATTCGCGATAGATTTATTTTAGATATTTGGGCTTTGAAGGTAAGCGATAAATACGATCCGGAAAATATACTGTAGAAAGGAGAAAAATGTTTGAAATTGAGTTGAAAAATCCAGATGAAATGACGATTCGCCTTAAGGATAAAACTGTGAATATAAATATTGCTCAGTCGACCGTGGCGGCGGATTTGAAAGTTGGTGTATTGGCAGGAGCTGGCGAGTTTGAAATTGGCGATTTGGCGGTGACTGGCGTAGCGTTGAAGGATGGTGGGATTATGTATCGCGCAACGGTTAGTACGATTAAGATTGGTTTGGTCGGCAATACAGCGCAGATGGAAGATTTGGATAATCTTGGCCCGATTGATATTCTGGGAACAACCAACGCAAAGATTGTGAGCGTGGTGGAGCCGAAAATCGTAATCCCGATGGGGAATATGGACTTTGCGGAAATTAAGGCTAGCGTGAAGGTAGAGAAGAAACTAAAGATTAAGAACGCGTCATCTTTGCCGGCAACGCTAGAGATTTGGAAGCTGGACTAGAGGAATAGGTGGCGATGCGATGGCTACCTCTTGCGAAAGTAGGACATTTGCGGTATAATAAGATATAGTTTAGAAAAATAAATTTAAGAGATATATTATGGCAGTTTGTGAAATTACCGGTAAGGGAAAAATGTATGGCCACAATGTGAGCTTTTCTCAGCATAAGACTCGCAAGGTTTTTAAGCCAAACATTCAGAAGCGCACCTTTGTCGTGGATGGTCAGAAAGTTCGTTTGAATGTATCGACTTCCGCTTTGCGCACACTCCGCAAAAAGGGTTTGATTAAATAATTGAACAATATTTGCTAAAATAAGGTCATGGATGGCCTTATTTTTTTAATTCTTGAGACATTGGTGATTGTGATTGTGTCGACGGTTTTGCATGAGATAATGCATGGCGTGGTGGCGTTGTGGCAAGGCGATCATACGGCGCGGTTGAGTGGCAGGTTATCACTGAATCCGTTAAAACATATTGATCCGTGGATGTCGGTGGCTTTGCCGCTGATTTTGGCGGTACTGGGCGGTCCGATATTTGGTGGCGCTAAGCCGGTGCCGATTAATCCGAGAAATCTGAAGCATGGCGAGTGGAGCATGGCGCTGGTGGCGATAGCGGGGCCGCTGACGAATCTGGTTTTGGCTTTTGTGGCGCATTGCGTGTGGTGTGCGACTGGGTGGTCTGTATTAGCGCATGCGACGATGGTTAATTTGGGTTTTGCGACCTTTAATATCTTGCCGGTGCCGCCATTGGATGGAAGCAGGGTATTATATGCGTTGGCGCCAAATTTTGTGCGCGATGTAATGGATAAAATTGAACGCTATGGTACGACTTTTGTGTTCGTATTGGTGGTGGTTTGCGGTGGCTTGCTGTCGAACTATATGTACTTGGTCGAGAATGCGATTTTGGGCTTGTTCGAGAAAATCGTGGGCTTTTAGCTTGTGCTTGGCGTTGGCGCATCGTGTGATATAATAAAGGTAATCCTAGATTGACTACATGATTTTCCTGAATGATCATGTTTAGGGAGTTCGTGGTATTATCCTCGTGGGGATGATACATAAGAGTTTACCCACCGTGTCTTTGATACGGGAAAAAATGGGTCGATCTGGGATTTTTTGATAGTCTTTGTGCTAAAATGTTAGTAATGAAACAGCGTATTCGGGTGACGGCGATATGCAGACGAGATGGTGATATTTTGTTGCTCAAGAGAGCGGCGGGGCGCATTGAGGGGCTGAGCAATTATGAGTTGCCGACGGGCAAAATTATTTATGGCGAGCAGCCCGAAGAGGCGATGACGCGTGTAATTTATGAAAATACCGGAGTGCAGGCGCAAAGTGTGCGCTTGGCGGATGCGGTGACTTTTACGAACCTGGGCGATGCGTCGAGGCAGGGGAACTTGTTTATTGTATATGACGTGACATTGGGTGATGACGCAATAAAAATTGTGAACGAACGTTATTCGGCGTATAAGTGGGTCGGGATTGGCGATACTTCATCGATGACGCTAGATGAGGCGACGATGATGGTGTTGCAGATTATGACGACGAAGACAGTTGAGGTGTCGACTCGTACGATGCGAGTCGGTGAAAGTGAACGTGCGCCAATTAGCGATACGGCTACGATATACACCGATGGTGGGAGCCGGGGGAATCCTGGCCCGAGTGGCCTTGGGTACTATATTGTGGGTGCCGATGGGCGAGAAATTAAGAGGGGCGGTGAATTTTTGGGTATGTCGAACTCGCGCTTGGCTGAGTATTATGGTCTGAAGGAAGGTATTGAGCAAGCGATTGAGTTGGGCTTGAAACGTGTGCGCTTTGTGAGCGACAGTCTAATGATGGTAAATCAGATGAACGGCGTATACAAGGTGAAAAATTCGGATTTGTGGCAAGTGCACGACGATATACTAAAATTACTCAGTAAGTTGGATAGTTATAGCTTTGTGCATGTGCCGCGTTCGCAAAACGTTGAGGCCGATGCGGAGGTTAATAAAATTATTGATCAATACACAATGCGCGGTGAATATTAGTATTCACGCATTTGTGGTTGAGAGTTCGGGGCGGGGAAGGCTACTTAAAAAATGTGTTCAGGCGGCCGGAGAATGATATTGTGCGACATTAAAAATATAGGCGCAAAATGAGTATGAATGCGTTTTGAAAGCGTCGATATTATGCCAAGTATTGAAAGTTTTGTCAAATTTTGTTAAAATGGAGATAAGCTCGTTGATGTAGTCGCTGGCCTGAAAAATGGCGAGAGGAAAGTCCGGGCAGCATAGGATACGATAGTTGCTAACGGCAACCGCGCGCAAGCGTAGGAAAAGTGCCACAGAAACAAAACCGCTCAATGCTTCGGCTTTGGGTAAGGGTGAAAAGAGTGGGGTAAGAGCCCACAGATCTCGGTGGTGACATCGGGGTGAGGTAAACTCTATTGGCTGCAAGGAGACCTAGATACCGTGATCCGCGGATGGTCGCTCACCGCTCGACTTCGTGAGCAATCGCGAAGCTAGATAGATGACTACAATTGGGAGCCTCTTTGTGCTTTCGATACAGAACCCGGCTTATCAGACGAGCTTTTAGGATGAAAAATTGGCGCTATATAATATATAGCGCTTTTTGTGTTGACAAAAACAGAGCAGATTGCTGGATGCTGTAAATAAAAAGCCCCGCTGGGGCGGGGCGGGAGAAGCTAGATGCTGAGGTATTTGCCGCGGCATGCGCTTTTGCGCTGCTGATGCTTCTTGTTCGGGATGGTGCTGGGGCGGGGCATCGGGGGCTTGCGCTCGCAATGCTTAGCGGCTTCGATGATGTGGAGGGCGGATGCGTGTCTTTTGTCGATCTTCTTCATAGCAATTCTCCTTTCGACTTTTCGTCGGGCGGTAAGGTCCAAGCAGTGTTTTTTGCTGCAGTATCTTTTAATTATAGCACATCTGGCGTAAAAAGTCAAGTCTGATGGGACTTGACAGCGAGACCTGATTTTTTGCCATCAAAAATATCCGCCAGTGTAGTGCGGATATTTTGAATGATAGAATATTATTTTGCGCTTTCGCAGATAGCAGCAAAGGCTTTTGGATCGCTGACGGCGATTTCGGCCAAGACCTTGCGGTCGAGTTCGATGCCTTTATTCTTCATGCCGTTAATAAGCTTGCTGTAGCTGATACCGTTTTCACGAGCGGCATTGTTGATGCGCGTAATCCAAAGGGTGCGAAGATCGCGTTTGCGATTGCGGCGGTCGCGATAAGAGTATTGCAACGATTTGATAACACCTTGCTTCGCGAGACGGAAGCTGCGTGTGCGGTAATGTTGCATGCCCTTGGCGGCTTTTAGAATCTTTTTGTGCTTTGCGTGTGCGGCGACACCTCTTTTAACTCTCATCTTAGGCTCCTAGTGCAGTTTTAACGTTTCTTTTGATGCGGCCCTTGATGGACGCAGTGCTCTTGATGACGCGCTTGCGAGCCTTCGATTTCTTGGAAAGAATGTGGTTTCCGTAAGCACGTTCGCGCATGATTTTGCCGGTTGGCGTGATGCGTACGCGCTTCTGAGTACCCTTGTGGGTTTTGAGTTTTGGCATTTTGTACCTTTTCCTACTTTAGTTAATATTTTGAACGCTTTGGGGTGTAGGGAACCGGTGGGCGTTTTGGGCAACCTACTTATGGCGAACCATGAAGATAAGGTTGCGTCCGCTCATTTGCGATTTGCCGTCAACTACGATGTCCGGACCAAGCTTTTCGATGATTTTGTTCATCAGTTCGGTGCCGATTTCTTTGTGGGCGATTTCGCGACCACGGAAGATAATCATAATTTTGACTCTGTCGCCACCTTCGAGTAATTCGAGGGTTTTGCGGACTTTAATATTGAGGTCGTTTTCCCCAATTTTCAAACCAAGTCGGATTTGTTTGAGTTCGCTACTTTTCGCGTTCTTCTTGGCGCGGCTCTGTTCTTTCATCTTTTGATACTGGTATTTGCCCCAGTCGATGATTTTTACTACAGGCGGATTGGCGTTCGATGAAATTTCGACGAGGTCCAATCCTGCATCGCGTGCCTTAAGTTGCGCGTCGCGGCTGGACATGATGCCGAGCTGTGCGCC
>DGRN01000019.1 GCA_002391075.1 Candidatus Saccharibacteria bacterium UBA4387 | reverse complement strand
GACGCCTATACCGACGGAAACATTGACACGATTCGCGCCCACTTACAAAACCTATTCGATGCCAACATTCGCGCCGAATCAATCACAGAATCCCTCATAAACACTATTCTATCCGCACCCCAGGCAGTATTCTTGCCCTTACTCGACAAACTGGTCGATGTATCGCGCGCCTCTTTCCCGCAAGTTAAATTGCTCTTAGCGCTAGCACAAAAAGCGCCAATCGTCGCGCCTCAAAACGTAAGTTATGCGCCAGCGCCAAAAGCAATTGTCCAACAGCCAGCCGCGCCGAAGCCAGCCCCCAAAACAATCGAAACACCAAAGCCAGCCCCAAAAGCCCCCGAAACGCCAAAACCAACCACCGCGCAACCAACAGAAGAGGCCACCAAAGAAGAGACGGCCGCCACGGAGCCTACTGCAGAACCAGCGTCAGCGCCAGACCCGGCGCCAGCTGTCGTCGTCAATCACGATGCTAGCGATGAAGAAATCTGGCAACAAATCACCCAACATGTTCAAGAAAAAGCCTTGCCAGTCCTTGAGTATATTCACGAATCCGACTATCAAATCGTCGACAAGACACTCACGATTTACGCAAAAAAGAATTTTTCAAAGCGCCAGTTAGACAAGAAAAAGTCCGTTATTCTTGAGGTTTTGCCGGAAGGCTTTACAGTCGAAATCAACGACAAAACGCTCATGAAAGATGCAGAAATCGCTGGAATTATGGAACTAATGGGAGGAGGAGAGGAGGTACAAATCGATGCCTAAGGCAAAAGAAGACAACGAGGGCAAAACTAGCGGCCGCATTCCGCCACAGCATCTCGACATGGAGAAATCGCTCCTGGGTTCCATTTTGATTTCAGAAGAATGTCTACCAGACGTCACCGAAATGCTCAAACCAGACGATTTTTACGACGATAGACACCGCCAAATTTATGGCGCAATGTACAGCTTGTACGAGCGACACCGTCCAGTCGACCTTTTGACCGTCGGCACGGAACTGCGTAGCAAAAAACTGACCGAACGCGCCGGCGGAGCCAGCTATCTGTCCGAATTGGCCGGCTACGTGCCAACAGCCGCTCACGCCAAAGCCTATGCCGAAACCGTCAAAGACGATTCTATTCGTCGCCGCCTCATTGAAGCAGGCAGTGAAATTACCGAAATCGCCTACGACGAGCAGAGTGAAACGCAAGAGCTGCTCGGCGAAGCAGAGCGCACACTCTTCAAGGTTTCCGAAAGCACTGCCAAAGGAGAAATGATTTCCATCTCCGATGCGCTATCCGATACTTTTGATCGCCTCGAAAAACTCTACGAAAACAAAGGCTCCATCGCAGGCCTCAAAACCGGCTTCGTCGACCTCGACAAAACCACGGCCGGCCTTCATAAATCCGATCTTATTATTCTCGCAGCCCGCCCAGCCATGGGCAAAACCGCTTTCGCGCTCAATATCGCACACAACGTCGCCAAATACAACAACAAAGCGACTCTCATATTCTCGCTCGAGATGGGCAAAGAGCAGCTCATCAACCGTATGCTTGCTGACGCATCCGGCGTCGAATCTTTCAAACTTGAAACCGGCGGCTTCAGTGCAGACGATTTTAGTAAAATCTCGCAAGCTATGGCCGAACTAGCGGAAACCGACATCTTCATCGACGACACGCCTGGTCTCACTGTTACATCCATGCGCACCAAAGCGCGTCGCGTAGCACACGATCACGACATTGGGCTTATCGTGGTCGACTATTTGCAGCTTATGTCTGGCACTAGCAAACAATCACAAGGCAACCGCGTCCAGGAAATCTCCGAGATTTCGCGCGGCCTCAAATTAATCGCGCGCGAGCTAGACGTTCCGGTCATCGCGCTGTCCCAGCTCTCCCGCTCCGTCGAATCTCGCGACGTTAAAATCCCAATGCTGTCGGACCTCCGCGAATCGGGTTCTATCGAGCAGGACGCCGATATCGTCATGTTCCTATATCGCGAAGACTACTACGATCCAGACACCGACCGGCAAAACATTGCCGACCTCATCATAGCAAAACACCGCCGCGGCGCCACCGGCTCCATTGGCCTCTATTTCGACAAGAAACACGTCCGCTTCGAATCTCTAGACACGCGCCACACCGAAGAGCACGCCTGATTTGACTTTTTATATCATTTATGGTATATTTCTAGTAGTTTTTGCACCTTAGCATAATATTCGCTCGGATAAATGCTCATTGACTCAACGCGCGTTTATCCGGGCGAATGCCCGAGATTATGTCAAGGAGGAATTCCCATGTACGACCAAGCCGCCATCACAATGTATGCTTCTGCCAAGCACAACGCAGTGGGCGCAAGGGAAGACAACGACGATTCAGCCTTCCGCCGCATCGCAATGTATTTCGTGTTCAATCACGAGAACGTCACGATCGCAACCGCCCAATACGACAAATACGTCGACATCACAAATGACGCGCATGAGCTCGCCAACGCAATCCTCGGCAAGCCCACCAGCGGCAATATCGGCGAAATCGTCGCAAAATACACCGCAGGCAACGGCGGGCCCAACCCCAACACCATCAGCATGGCGAACGAATTCAAAATCCTTCCCACCATCGCCCGTCAGCTCCTCAAGCTCTTCGAGAGAGACATCAGACAGATCCCGGTTTAATCACTAGGCGCCCACAGCGGGCGCCTCTTTTCTGCGCTAAAGCATAAGCATTTTTGACACAAAGTGCTATATATGCTAAAATCAGAGCAGTGAAGACAGATAAGAAACAGCCTTTCCTTATCAGGAATCGCTTTACTATCGGATATATTATTTTAGGCATCGTCTTTTTTGCATTACTTAGCTTCCTGCCAAGCATCGCACCAAACGGCATCAGCAGCGAAGAAATGGACTCTGCCGTCAATTCGAATCTGCTGTCTAGCGACTTTATTCAGAGTGGCAAAATCATTGACGCCCCCTACCATCTCGTCCAGAAAGCCAGCATGCATTTCCTCGGCCTCTCCCTTTATTCCATCAAACTCCCGTCCATCATTTTCGGCACGCTTGCCGCATTTTTCATGGTGTTACTCCTGAACCGCTGGTTCAAATCCGACGTCGCCATCATCGGCTCCATCATGACCACACTCTCAACCGCATTCCTTTCGCTTGCTACCTTCGGCACACCAATCGTCATGTACATATTCTGGCTCAGTATTATTCTTTGGGCCGGTTCTAAAATCGTCGGCAACAATAAGCCGCCGCTACTCCTCGTTTTGCTTTTCGTTGCCTGTCTAGCGCTTAGCATCTACACGCCACATCTTTGCTACGTTGTTTTAGCTATCATTATCGCCGGCATTATCCATCCACATCTACGCTTCGCCGTAAAGCAACTCTCCATTCCAAAGATGATCATTTGCGCCATACTCGGCACCGGCCTCTGCGTTCCGCTAATTATTTCCGGAATCGCTAACCATCAAGTCATCGCACAGCTGTTTTGGGCAAAAGACGTCAGCTTCTCGCACGCCATCCAGAACATCACGCAAGCCTTCGCGCCGTTCTTCTCATTCAGCATCGTATATAACAGCATTTATTTAACGCCACTTTTCGGCCTTTCGACCGTAGCGCTAATCATCATTGGCGCACTCGCATCCGTCGGCAAACTCTTCACATCCAGAAATTACGTCGTCAGCCTGCTCATCATTTTCTCGATTCTAATTTCCGGTCTCAACCAATCCGCCGCCATCGTCGTCATTGTGCCGATTTCGATTTTCACAGCCGCAGCCTTCGAGTCAATCGTCGGCAAATGGCGCTCGCTTTTCCCAGAAAACCCATACGCCCATATTGTCGGCGCTATTCCGATCTCCGTCGCAGTCTGCACTATCGTAGTTTCAGGCCTGACGCATTTCATCTTCGGCTACCATTACACGCCAATCATTGCGCAGAATTTCAACAACGACATCGTTCTCTTCGACAAGAATCTCAAGCCAGACGACACATTAGTCATCGACAGCGAGACGCCAAACCGCGACTTCGTCAAGCTACTCGAAAACTACAACCAAATCAAAGTCGCCGACGAAATACCCGCCGACCCGCAATCGCGCATCGTCTTGCTCGGCAAGACCACACACAGCGCAAATCTGCAGCTAAAACAGATTATCACGTCGCACAAAGCCCTAAATTCTGATAGACTATATATATACGAAAAAATTCCAACAGAACCAGAAGGAGAATAGTATGGGTCAGACAATGGACCAAATGAAGATGCTTAACGAAATTCGCAAAGCCCAAAAGGCACTCAAGAACGAAATCGTCGAAGTCGAGGCCGGCGACGGCGCCGTCGTGATTCAAATCACCGGCGAGCTAAAAATCAAGAAAGTCGAAATCGACCCAGAGAAAATCGACCTCGACGACATTCATGAGCTTGAGCGCTGGATCGAAAACGCCATGCGTGACGGCTACGCCAAGGCCCAAGAAATCGCCACCGACAAGATGAAGCCGCTCATGGGCTCACTCGGCAACTTCGGAATGTAATTTCGCAAAAGCTCCTCGCCGAAAGAGGAGCTTTTTTGTAGTATAATTATGCTATGCTTCCAACAGCCTTGAATGACGCCATCGAGAGCCTTGGTCGGCTTCCCGGCGTAGGCGCGCGCACTGCCGAGCGCTACGCTTACTTTTTGTTAAAATCCGACCCAAACATCGCCCAGAACATCGCAGAAGCGCTAGAAAACCTGCACGACGGCGTCAAAAATTGTCCCGTCACTTTCGCCATCATGGATTCCGACGAGGAAATCTCGCCACTTTATACCGATCCATCTCGCGACAAATCCACTGTACTCGTCGTGGAGGAACCGCTAGACATTTACGCCATCGAGCACACGAAATCCTTCGCCGGCACATATCATGTCCTCGGAGGCGCCATCTCTCCAATGGATGGCATCACCGCCGACAAGCTCCATATCAAAGAGCTGCTCGAGCGCGTCGAAAAAGACGCAGTCACTGAAGTCATCATCGCCACAAACCCGTCCGTCGAGGGCGAATCTACCGCCATTCTTCTCGAGAAACTATTACACGAAAAATACCCAGAACTAAAAATCACCCGTCTCGCCCGCGGCTTGCCGCTTGGGGTCTCCCTCGAATACGCCGACCAAATCACCCTCACCAGCGCGCTCAAAAATCGCACTAATCTCTAAAAAGAGCCCCCTAGGGCTCTTTAAATTTGCCAGCTTTGCTTTCTATCTTCTGCAGAGTAAAACGCCACTTTTCTGGCACATTCGGATATTTGTCTCGATCAACCGCGCTCAAGAACATTTCCTTCGGCCGCACATACAGCTCGCCCTCGCCGTACAATTGCCGATAAATCACCATTTCTTCTTTTGTTTCGGAATGTTTCGCAACGCCCACGACGAGGTATTTATCTCCCTTAAAATGCTTATAGACGCGCCCAATTTTCAGCTCTCTCATTTCTTCGCCTCGCTAGGCAAAGGGAAGCGCAAAGCAAGCTCGCGCACCTCATCACGCATCTTGTCGAATTGCGCATCGTGGTTTTCTTCGTCAACACAAAGCGTCGCCACTCGCCCCATCCATTCCGCAATTTGCAGCATTTCATCCGCACCAAGACCTCGCGTCGTGATCGCTGGCGTCCCCAGACGCACGCCAGAAGGCCGGAACGGCGGCAAAGTGTCGTTCGGAATCGCATTAGCGTTCAGATTCAGGCCTATACGATCGAGCGCCCGCTCCAAGATCTTCCCGTCATAGCCAAACGAAGCCTTCACGTCAGCCAAAATCAAATGGTTCTCCGTTCCGCCACCCACAAGCTTAAACCCGCGTTTCTGCAATTCGCTCGCCAGAATCTTGGCATTCTTTACAACTTCGGCCGCATATTCTTTAAATTCCGGCTGGAGCGCTTCATAAAAAGCTACCGCCTTCGCCGCAATCACATGCATCAACGGACCACCCTGTGTACCAGGGAAGACCGAGCGATCAATCAAAGTCGGAATATTTTCAAGCTTGTGCTCGCACCGTTTCAACGGATTGCCAACCACGCCTCGACTTAAAATCAAACCGCCACGCGGACCGCGCAAAGTCTTATGCGTTGTAGTCGTCATGACATGAAAGCCAAACTTCAGCGGATTCGGATGAACGCCGCCCGCAATCAACCCCGCCACGTGCGCCATATCCGCCATCAGCAGACAGTCTGGTATCTCAGCGCCAATCTTCGCGACTCGTTCAAAATCCGGCACCTTAGAAAAGGCAGAGTATCCCACCAAGATAATCTTCGGCTGATATTCGCGCGCCTTTTCCGCCAAATCATCATAGTCAATGTCGCCGTCTTTCGTGCCGTAGGCCACAAAATTATAGAACTTTGCACTTTGTGTGACTGGCGAACCATGCGTCAAATGGCCGCCATGCGCCAAATTCATCCCCAAAACAGTATCGCCCGGCTGCAACCACGCATTATACACAGCATTATTCGCCTGCGCGCCAGAATGCGGCTGCACATTCGCATGATCCGCGCCAAACAGCCGGCAAGCTCGCGCAATCGCCAAACGCTCAATCCGATTCGTATTTTCCTGTCCACCGTAATAGCGATGCCCAGCATCAGTTCCCGCCAAAACAGCGTCATCATCGCCATCTAGCGCCTCAAAATTCGGATAGCCTTCGCAATACTTATTCGTTAGCACCGAGCCCATCGCGCGCAAAACCTCCGCCGAAACATAATTTTCGCTCGGAATCAGCTCCAGCCCCTCACTCTGGCGTTTTTTCTCGTCCTCGATAATATCAAAAATTTTCTTGTCCATTTTTAACCCCTTTTCTACATTTTACACCAACAAGCCGCCACAAGCCATCCATATATTGACTTTTTCGACATTTCGGTATATAATATATACGGTAAGCCTCCCCAAAAAATCTACCTTAAGGAGGTGTTAATATGATGGCTTACGTACCTCTTGCATTCATGCTATTTGTCGTTGTTACGATGCTTTTCATCGCAACTCAAAACCAGTCGGAAGTCGCCTACGCCTTCGCGTCGGCCACCAAGGATCACCTTCGTGGAATAAACGAAAAAGCCGAAAAACTGAAAAACGTCGTCTTCTCCGTGTGGGATAATGACGAAAAGGGCGACGCTTTTAATGCAGACCCCCTCGGTTTTCACAGCGGCTTTGGGAATCATCCCGGCAAACCCTACAATTCAGGCGGCAGCGGCGCCAACAGCCCACTTTCGCCGAAGTCAGAGCGCCCCTACCGATACGCCGGCGACCCCAACGATCCACTCGAGCAAGGCCAAGATGGCACAGGCACCTACAGTCACCCGTTCGGCAATGGGCATACGCCCGCTAGCTACAACCAGGGACACTATAGTGCCTTCATACCCGGCATAAGCCAAGATGACGTCGGCGAGCATTCGCCGAAATGCCTCGACACCGGCGAATTTGCCGAAGGCGCATTCAGAGCATACTTGAGCAGGCCTCACGCCAGCAATACGAGCAAATCCGGCCCCTTAGGTCGCCTGATTTCAAAAATCATGTGGCACTTCAAGTAGCTCCAGCCCACAGTTTCGACTGTGGGCTATTTTTCTGCACGAACAACAAAAAAGAATGTCTCGCAGACATCCTTAAAACATCGATATGGTGGCTCCGGTCGGACTTGAACCAACGACACAAGGCTCTTCAGGCCTCTGCTCTACCAACTGAGCTACAGAGCCGCCAATACGACCATTTTAGCACAGATTCAGACAAAGCGCAAACCCCAAACAACCTTGACTTATCGCAGAATAATAGTAAAATATCATTTATCCGCTCAAAAAATAAGCAGAAGCGGTTGCACATTTACCAGTAACGGGAATCTATCTTACCGGAGGTGTTAAAATCTCAATGACCCCTAGCGAAAACCCAGAGGAACCAGTTATATCGCCCCGCGAAGAGGCGCTACATTACGGAGATGTTTGCAACTGTAAACTCGTCCGCGAAATCACCGCCGCCTTCGCACACCTCGTCGACGCAAGCGACAGCTATACAAATAGCCATTCTTTTCGCGTAGCACATTACACTAAGCTCCTCACCATTGAACTCGGCTACAGCGAAGAAATCACCGAACGCTATTACTATGCCGCCTTGCTGCACGACATAGGCAAAACCACCATATCTAAGCACGTCCTCTTTAAAAACGGACGTCTCAGTCGTCAAGATTGCAAAGCAATTCGCGAACATCCTATCCGTGGATATGAAGCACTCAAAGGCATCAAATCCGCGCCCGAACTAGCTCAGGCCGCCGCCTTCCATCACGAAAGGCCAGACGGTAAAGGCTACCCATATGGATTAAGAGCCAACAGTGTCCCGCGCGTTGCGCAAATTATCGCCGTCGCCGACGCATTCGACGCCATGTATTCCGATCGCCCCTACCGCGAACGCATGAATTTCGAAATGGCCGTCGAGCAAATCCGCACAGGTGCCGGCACGCAGTTTTTCGCAGATGTCGTCGAGGCCTTCATGAGCATCGTACAAAAAGGCATTCTGCGCGCCTCGAATGATTTCGGAGGCGGCTGCACCGAAAACATCGACAATACCCGCAAAATGGCCCAAATCGCATAACCCTTACTGGATTCGCCGCACACCCCTTCGTGCGGCATTTTTCTTGCCAAAATTATGTTATAATATATTTATGAAAAAATATAATACGTCGCCACTTTCTGGCATGCAAGAACTCCTACCAACCGAGCAGGCCGTTTTTGACCAGCTCAAGCAAAATATTAGCGACGTATATCACCATTACGGCTTCCTGAATATCGAAACGCCTTTTATCGAGCGCGCCGACATCCTGCTAGCTAAAGCCGGTGGCGACACCGAAAAGCAAATCTATATGGTCAGCAAAACCGCCGAGAGCGCCGACTCTGCCGATCAGGCTTTACGCTTCGACCACACCGTCCCTCTGGCTCGCTACGTCGTCGAGCACAACAACGACTTAGCTTTCCCGTTCCAGGTCACCCAAATCAACCGAAACTTCCGCGGAGAACGCGCTCAACGCGGCCGCTTCCGCGAATTCTATCAGTGCGACTGCGACATTATCGGGCGCGAAAAGCTACCCATCGCCTACGACGCCAAAGTTATCGCCTGTATTTACGATGCGCTAGCAACTTTCAATCTGCCAAAAATGCTCATTCGCATCAGCAACCGCAAAGTCTTAGCCGGTTTTCTAGCTACGATTGGAGCAGAGGCACAAAGCGGCGAAATCGCAAACATCATCGACCATGCCGAAAAAGTTCCGCAAGAAAAATCCGAAGCTGCGCTACGAGAACTTGACCTTTCCGAAGAAACAGTCGCCAAAATCGTCGCTTTCATGTTTACCAAAGGCGATTATGATACCGTTGAGGCGAAACTAACTGAAATTCTGAGCGGCAAGCTCGAAGATGTCCGCGAAGGCCTCGACGAGCTAAAGCAAGTCTTCAGCATTCTTAGCGCTAAGCCAGAAATGACCGACAAAGTCACCATCGACCTCATGATTATTCGCGGGCTGGACTATTACACCGGCACTGTTTTTGAGACTTTTCTACAGGATTACCGCGAAATCGGCAGCATCAGCTCCGGCGGTCGCTACGAAAACCTCGCCAGCAACTTCACCGAGCAAAAATTCCCGGGCGTCGGCGGCAGCATCGGCCTCACGCGCCTATTCTTCGTCCTGAACGAATATAAGTTGCTCGCAAAAGAGCAGGCCGAAAGCGTTCCGCTAGATTATTGCATCTTACCGATGAGCGAAAACGAAATCCCATTCGCCATGACCGTCGCCGCAACACTCCGCGCCGAAAACTTTAAAGTCGATATCGACTTCGACACGCGCAAACTCGGTGCCCGTCTCAACCGCGCAGCCAAACTCGCGCGCTTCGCTATCGTCATCGGCGACCAAGAATCCGCCAGCAGAGAAGTGGAAATCAAAAATCTCACTACTGGCGAAAAAAGCAAGCGCCAATTCTAAAAATCCCCCCCTTCGCGAAGGGGGGGTTTATTTCTTGCCCTTACTCTCCAATACTTGCAATTTCAACAAAAGCGCATCGCTCCTCATCGAAATATCACGAGTGACATCCGTCAGATATTTATTGCGACGAAACAACGCGTTTATATTAACATACCCGCGACCAAAAATATCTTTTGCCTTGCGCCGCGCACGATAAATAAAGCGTTTCCCGGCAACACATTCCAAATCTCTAAGCAAGCCAGCATCATCAGGCTTATTCTCAGCTAAATGACTACTCAAAAATTCCGCACCAGCCTTCCTTATATCATCATGAAACTTTTTGTGCGAAGAACGCAAGCTGAACCAATAGCCGTCAAGCCACTGTCGCCAAAACAAGTTTTTATGCTTTTGCAAGAAGCCGCGCTCTTTATAGAAATCAAACAACCTTTCAACCACTAGCATATGATCCATCGAGCACTTTTCCGCCTTAAAATTATTCGACATAATCGAACCCTCGCGACGCACATAATTATACAGGCGCCTATACAAAAACGTAATCGTGCGACTTACGCAAGCGTATGCGTTGAAGAAGTAGAAATCCTCGTTGTTCAAACCGTCAGGAAAACGAATATTATACTTATTAATAATATCCATGCGGAATATCTTATCCCAAGCCGACACATCAGTATTCAACATCGCGCATTCGTGCACATATTTTTTGCCAACATATTTCAGCGTGTAGTAGCGATCATCGCTTCCTTTCAGCTCCTCATGCGCCTCGTAAATAATATTCGCCATACAAGCACAAAGATCGCTCTGGTCGCGCTCAATCATATCAAACATTTCCTCGCACATTGTCGGACTGTAAAAGTCGTCGCCATCACAAAACATGACATACTTCGTACGAACCTTTTCCAAACCCGCATTTCGCGCCGAGGACAAGCCCCCATTCTCTTTATCAACCAGCACAAAACGCTTATCTTTCTTCGTAAAGTCCTTTACAATATCTACACTCTTGTCTTTCGAGCCATCATTTACGCAGATAATCTCAATATCTTCCATGGACTGATTAGCTAAGCTCGTCAAACAACGTTTTAAATATTTTTCAACATTGTAAATCGCTACTATTACAGAGACTTTTGCGCTCATTTTTTCTTCTCCTCGAGCATCGCATCCACTTTCTCTTCAATTTCTTCCTGTTTTCTGCGTACTTCTTCGACGGAAGCTGCAAGCTCGGACGAGCTTCTATATGTAGGGCTTATCTTCTTCACAAAACCCGCAATTTTAGCTTTTAAGTTACGTTGACCACACAAGAAAGGACGGAGCTTCAAGAACGCTTCCGGATGCGAATTTTCCATTCGGCGCACATTATGCAAACCAACGCCATCCAACTTATCCTCATCGAACAAGCCTTCCGCCTTCATGCGAGCATAATCTTTTTTCGCTTCCTGAATAAACTCGCGCGCCGCGCTATTCGTCAAACGGTTGATATTCCACGCATAGCTGCTCAAGCGCATCGCTACGAGCGTATATTTATACTCTTCGTACAAATTATGGTTTTTGAGATAAGATTCCACCTCGTCATATTCATTCTTGACGGCAAAAATCTTCCCGCTACTTTTCATCGACGACGACGGGTTGTCCTGACGATAATGCAAGAACGCCTCATCCGTAAAATATGCCTTACGCGCACAAGCCCAGACTTTAAAATTAAATCCCGCGTCCTGATACGATGCGCCCGGACTCGGCAAAAACTTAATATCATTCTGCTCAAGAAAATCGCGACGATAAATTGCACTCCAAATACTCGGCTGCTCGTAAATAACCGCACGATCCTTGCGCGGATCAACTACGCGATTCACATCATCTTTGCGGAAAAGATTACGCTTTGCTACGTCGTCATACTTATCAGTAAAGTATTCGTAAAAATTACTTTTTACTACCTCGACTTTATGCTTCTCGGCCAGTCGATACATCTTCTCAAAACCGTCCGCGCTCATAAAGTCATCCGACTCCACAATCCCAATATATTCGCCGGTTGCCTTCTTGAGGCCCTTATTCATCGAATCGCCGTAGCCAGAATTTTTCTTATTGATAATCACAATGCGCGAATCTTTTTCGGCATATTCTTTCAAAATATCAGGACAACTATCCGTCGAGCCATCATTTATACAAATTATTTCTAGCTCTTTCAGAGTCTGCCCAATCAAGCTATCCAAGCACTCGGGAAGATATTCCTCGACATTATATATCGGAACTAGAACTGAGATCTTTACCTTCATATCTATTATGATAACATACTAAAGCTGCGCCATTTAAAAACTGCTACCGTCAGACAACACTTTCCGCATAAGCCCTTTGCCATATTTCGTGCTAAAATAGCAACAAAGGAGGAGTGTGCCACAATTATATTTTCGCTACGGCGCCATGGGTTGCGGGAAAACCATGCAGCTCTTGCAGGTAGCATTCAATTACGAAGAACGCGGCCAGAAGGTCTGCGTTATTAAACCAGCAACCGATACAAAAAACGGAACCAAACTACTAACCCGCATCGGACCAGAGCGAAAAACCGATTTCTGCTTCACGCGCGAAGATAACATTTTTGAAAAAATCCAACAAGATTACATTCACGTTGCTTGTGTCCTGGTCGACGAAGCGCAATTTCTCACGCCAGAGCAAGCCGACCAGCTAATGCAGGTCGTCATCAAACTTAACACACCAGTCATGTGCTACGGCCTTCGTCTAAACTTCCGCCTGAGCGACAAAGGCTTCGAGGGTGCAACTCGCCTACTTCAAATCGCGCACAAAATCGAAGAAATTAAGACCATCTGCGACTGCGGCCGCAAAGCCACCCTCAATTGCCGCTTCCTAAACGGCAAGCTCGTCAATGACGGGCCAGACATCCTTATCGACGACGGCACCAGCGATATTAAATACAAATCACTTTGCCCGGCCTGCTATTTCCGACTACTCGAAGAAGACTAACTACGCACCAGTTGCGCAAAATGTTAAACTTAAATAAAGGAGAGTTATGTTCATAGTCATTGAAGGTCAAGACGCTACTGGCAAAGACACGCAGGCCGCTAAGCTTGTCGAATATTTCAAGTCGCAGGGCAAAAACGTTGTGCAATACGCTGAATCCGCCAGCAACTCCGACGATCCATTCCTACGCAGCATTGCCGACACGATGCTTTACACGACCAAGCAAAGCCCTATCGATCCACACACGCGTGTCCTCCTTTACCTCGTCAATCGCTATGAACAATGGAAGCGCTACGCAGAGCCAGCCCTCAAAAACAACGACATCGTCATCATTACGCGCAACTGGCTCTCAACCATCATCTACGAAGGCTACGGCACCGGCGTAAGCCGCCAACTCATCGCCAAACTCCATCACGACTTGATGCCGGAGCACTATTTCAAGCCCGACAAAATCGTCATTTTAACCCTTTCCGACGAGGAGCGCGCCAAACGCCTCATTTCGCAAGGCAAACGCAGCGAAGAATTTTTCAAGTCAAAGGATGGCGAGTTCCAGAAAAAGCTCAACGACGCCTACCTCAAGGTCGCCAAAGACTACAAAATTCCTACCTTCGACACCAGCGGCACACCCGACGAAGTTTTCGAACGGCTTAAAAAATTCTGGAATATCTGATGCACGAATCCTGGAAAGCCATTCTGCAAGCCGAATTCGAGCAGCCATATTT
>DGRN01000029.1 GCA_002391075.1 Candidatus Saccharibacteria bacterium UBA4387 | reverse complement strand
CGACTATGCCTTTTTGGTTACTATCAATCTTTATGAAATCATCTTCATCGAGACCCTCACTATACAAGAATTTCGCGACGAGCGGGACAACATTCGTATCTTCGCACATCACCATCATCTTCGGGCATTTATCTGGGTCGACTGGAGCAAAATCTTCTTCAAGCTTCTTTAGCTTCGCGAGACCTGCACGGAGCATCTGACGCTGACCTTCGGACAAATCTATAACGTTACCATTCTGGTCACGCTCGGCCTTAAAGTCCAGCTGCTCAACAGCAAGTTCCTTGCGCTCGGAGAGCATAAGAGTCTTAACCAAGCCGCGACGGATAGCGGTCTCAAGGTCAAAATCCACAATAATGTGTGGGAAGAAAATCTTTTTCTTTCCCCTCTGATTATACGGAGTTGCCGAGAAGTCTAACTGCATCGCGCGGTTACCCTTACCTTCGGCGATATAGCGGAGAGATTTCTGCCACTCAACCTCTTCCTTCTCGCCATTCTTCATATTGTCATGAATATGGTGCGCCTCGTCATTAATCATCATGAGGTCCGGAAGATTATGCAAGAATTCGAGCTCTTTCTTGCCCTTCAAGGAATTATCCAAAGTATCCAGACTGTTACCTGCCGCGATACCAGGAGCTACTGGTAGGCGCCAGCCGTCTTCGATACCAGGCAAATCTTCATCCTGATCATCAGCACCCATAAGTAGATGGAAGTTAGTAATAGCAATCAAACCGTCACCGGTTACCTTACTGCCGATTTCAGCCTTAGCTGCAACACTACTTTGCAAGAAACCATAGAACTCTTGGCGATATTCTTCTGGCAAGAACAAATCTTCTTGCTTTTTAATATCACAAGTCTCGAAGTTACGCGTTTGGCCATCATCGTTCATCTTGCCCAAGAAAGCGTCAAGTAGACGTTCGTAAACAATAATACCTGGCGCGACCAAAAGAAAATTCTTCGTAAAGTTCCCCATCTCGCCGTGGCGAGCGTTAAGATATTGCCAGATAATTAGCGCTTCGAGCACCCAGGTTTTACCGGTACCAGTCGCCATTTTGACACAGTATTTCGGGAAGGAATAGATATCGTCAGCAAGTTGCTCAATACCAAAGCCACGCTCGAGCATTAGTTGCGGAGCGATTTCAGCATAAACATCTGCAACTTTATGTTTCTTTAGGACTTCATGAATATAGATAATATTCATGATTGCTTGGCGCTGGCCGATATGAAAGTTTAGATCGCGCATATCTATAAAGGCTTCGTCGAACCAATAGTTTAGCAAGGCGCGCGTAGTTGGCGTAACCGATTCTAGGAAGCTACCGTCTTCCCAGGCAGCATTTGCACGCTCCGTGACAGCTTTTGCAAACTTTAGTGGTGGATAGTTTTCCATTCTTAATCCTCAATATTAATGATTACTTCGCTTTCAAAACCAAAGACATCAACGGCACGCACTGCGACATAACCAGTGCGATATTCGGACAAAGGAAGAGTTACCTTCGTAATGACATGTAATGGATCACCATCATTATCCGTATTCTGGCGATAATCCTGCCACTGACTACGGAAGACATTGCCGTCATAGTTCGGATCAACAGACCAATACTCAATCATAGCGAGAGGATCACGAGCAATAACCTCGTTCATCTTCTCTTTGTTCTTTTGATCGAGCGGCAAGGAGTCTGAGGAAAGAATGACATAGTTTTCGAGCTCGATAGTTATATTGTTTCCGTCAATAATTGGATCTTTTACAGTTAGATACTGAAGCGACGAGAAGCGAATTGGCGTGCGAACCGTGCCATCTGGGTCGACAGCAACTTTATCGCTTAGTTTCTTGAAGCTTGACTTACTCTTAAGCTGGTCGAGCAAATCTGGTGGAATAACCTCGATAGTTAAAGTTTTATCTTGGTATTCTTTTACAGTTTCAAGATAAGCACCGAGATCACCACGGAAGTTCCAGCCAAGAAGAGTTACCTTATCCCAGCCGCCCTGAAAGCTATTCATTTCGTCAATAGCACGCTTGATAGTATTCGGAGATACAAGTTCGGATGGAGAAGCAACATAAACTAGGCGCTTCGTGCGCGGAATACGGCCGAGATTACGACGCGGATTCTCGTCTTCGCGGAACGGAACAGCACCGTAAAGATTAAGAACAATTTGGCTTAGGTCGCCAATACGATAGCGCGAGCCAAAGTTTGAGCTAAGCTGTTCGCGCTGATAATCGCCAATGGATTGATACAAGAATTCATTAGCATCATTATCTATAAAGCGTTTGCGCATAATCATAGTGGCCGGCTTACCAATATCTGAAGTAATCCATTTGCGACCAAGTTTTTCCGCTACTGCAGCAGTAGTGCCAGAGCCGCCAAAGAAATCAGCCACGATGGAACCCGGCAGCGAGCTAGCTTCCATTAATAGCTCAATTAGTTTCTCTGGTTTTTGCGTAGCATAACCTGTCGTCTCTGACATAATAGGCGAATTAGAAACCATAGAAGAAATATCCGTCCAGACAGTCCCTCTCATTCTGCCTTCATCGGCATAATACTTATACTCTTTACCATTAACTTTTCGAATCCTATACCTGCGCCCATTCTCATCAACATTCTTAAAGTGCATATTTAGGCTAACTTCCGCAAACGGCTCACGTATCTTTTTATTATCTGCATTAAAAATCCAGTTATCGGTTTTGGACAGACAATAGATCGTGTTGTGTTGATTTGAGAAGAATTTTCTACTTTTGGCTCCAGTTCCTAGTTGCCATATAATTTCACCCCTGAAGTTTTCTTTCCCAAAAATATCATCAAGAATCACACGTAAATACGATCCAATATTGTCATCCATATGCACATAAATAGTTCCCCTTTCGCTCAATAGCTCTCGCATCATGACTAATCTTGGGTACATATATTTCAGATATGCGGCCGTACCCTTCACATCCTCGCCATCGATATTTGCACTCCAAGTATCCGCATAAGCAAACTGTTCAAGCACAGTCGGCCTACTATCGATATTTGCACCAGGCAACTCGATCTTAGTACGGTAATCCGTTTTACTGTCATATGGTGGGTCAATATAAATAAGGTCTATTTTGCCGCGCATGCTCGGTAAGTCCGTAGATGGGTCGCCAGCAAGCAACGCCTGCATAACTAATAAATTATCGCCATAAACAAGGCGATTCTTCCAATCATCTTTATATTCAATGCCATCATCTAAAATCTGGACTTTACCAGACTCTTTTTGCGGTTGAATAAGTTCGTTCGTTTGCAATGTAATGCGGGACGCACTAGAAAGGCCATCCAAAATACGGTTTGCTTCTCTGCGTCCCTCGCTCACTACCTTAGGTAGGAGCTCAATAAGGCTGCTCATAATCGTAGGTTCCAATTACTCTTATGTTTGATAATCAGACAACGCGAGCCGCTCTATTCGTGATATGATTTTGGCTGTTTTCTATACAAAAAATTCCAGCCCCTACTCGCGTCGGCTGGAACCTACGATTTTCACATCTGAGCAAAAACTATAGACCGGCGCTCGTGAAGAGCTGGAATTCTTAGTTTTTGCTCTGCGAAAAAGTTCGCATTTGTTCAAATGTGCAATAAATAATCGTTGGTTCCGAGTATTATTATAGCACTGATAGGTGATTTAGAGAATAAGAAAATGGTATTATGCAATATTTTTTACGTCTTGCAAATGTATCGTGCTTATGCTTCGACTTAGCAGTCCGCGCCAGTATGATTGTCGTACGGGGCCCGAGGTTGTCCCGTTATGCAAGTAATCGAGTTCGCCGCAATCTCGCATGGGCTCGATGAACAGCGTACTAGGCTCCGCTAGAGCTCATGAGAAAGGTCGCTCGATGATCATCCGCATCAATATGTGGTTTGTGAGGGTTGTGCTGAGTATTGGATTAGCGAAGCATAAAAAGCGCCCGCCGAGATAGCGGAGCGCAAACCAAATATTTCTCAGGCGTAATCCTAGGAATTCGCCTTATGAAACAATTATATCATGGGCGGCGAAGGTGTGGTATAATGTTTTTATTCTTAGGGGCATAGCTCAGTTGGTAGAGCACTGGTCTCCAAAACCAGGTGTCGCGAGTTCGAGTCTTGCTGCCCCTGCCATATTAAAGAACAGCCGCGAGCTGTTTTTTGTTCCGCTTGCGTTCCTCGCCTTATTATGTTAAAATAGAAAACATTCGCAATCGTAGCCCCTCTGCGATTCTGCGATGTATCTTTATATATAGGAGGAATGTGTAATGAACAGTAACACACTTTCCGTTGCGCTGGAATGTGCAACAAAGCACGGTATGCACTATCCGAGCTCTGCGCTGGAGCATATCGAACTCATCAAACCTGCGTTGTCTTCCGCCGTTGTCGATAACGACGAGGCTGAATGCTACGCCCTTGCCGAAGTGGCAGCAAAGCTGCGCGCCAAGCTCAGAATTGCCGCCAAACACTACGAAGATACTGCACTGAAAAGGGCAAAATACGCCCTGCACCTGCTGGAGCACCTGATGCCGACACCTTGGGATGACGGCAACAATGTTATTGACGCCGAACTCGTGTTCTGCATCGATGCGCTCAATGACTACGCCGTCTCCAGAAGCAAAGAGCCTGAAAAGACTGCCGAAGAGGTGCCCGAACTCGACTCCGCACTGCGCCAGGCCCACTCCATGCATGCCAGCCTGCACTATGATGTCGACGATGAAAACATCAGCGATATCGCAAACCTGATCAACCTTCACAGCTACATGCTGAGCAGCCTGCTCGCCAACACCCCAGTCGCAATCATGTCGGATTACTGGGAGGCAATCAATCCGGATACGTGGTACGGCTACAACGAGACCCTGCATACCATCCACGACGCAACTACCGAAGTACTGAGAGACATGAACGACGAAACTCTCTATTCCGATCAGGATTGGATAGAGGCCGGCCTCAACATGTGCGCTTGCGTTGCAAAGTTCGCACGCAATCTCAGCGGATATGACGCCTATAGAGCACCGCTCAGACCTAGCGTCCATTGGGTGAGCGAAAAGCTCGATGAGCTTGAACTCCACCTGAGAAGGTTCGGCAACCAGAGCTGCTTCTGGGTTGCTTCCGCTTACTGCAAGATGAGCGCCATCCGCGCTTCCCTCAGAGATGACGTCGCTACGAGCTACATGCATGTACGTATGCCTCTTGAGGCTGCTATGGAAATGTGTGGCGCTTATAGAGACGTAGAGTCCGCAATCGCTTAACTCCTATACTAAAGCCCTGAACTTCGGTTCGGGGCTTTTTGTTGATGCCGCTCTTGTTTTTTGGCAACCGGCGACAGCAAATGCGATGTATAATTGATGCATGTTTGCGAAATTGGGACAAAAATTAACCGCGGGCCAGCAGGAGGCGCTCGATGCCATGCTAAATGGCCAGAATGTCTTTTTGACGGGCGACGCTGGAACCGGAAAGTCCTACGTTTTGCAGGAGTTCCTAAAGAGAGTCGGCAAGCGCAAGAATGTGATTTGCTGTGCGCCGACCGGGATTGCCGCTTTGCGCCTGAAAAATGGTTCAACGATCCACCGAGCATTTCGCCTGCCCTTTTTACAGGCCTACGACTATCATAAGCACGCGCATCCGACGGACGAAATTCTAAACGCAGACGTGATTGTGATTGACGAGATTTCGATGTGTCGCGTGGATTTGTTTGACTATATTGCGGAGATTATTTTTGAGGCGAACGACAAGACGGGCTACGAGCGCCAGGTGATTGTGGTGGGCGATTTCTTTCAGCTGCCGCCGGTTTTGCGCGCAGACGAGCGCGAGGTGCTGCGCTATAAATACCCAGAGATTCAGGCGGGATTTTGCTTTGCGGGTGTAAACTGGAAGCGTTTTGATTTTATGCCGTTTGTTTTGACGGAGGTAATTCGCCAGGCCGAACCAGAGTATGTCGCAATGCTGAACTCAGCACGGGTTGGCAAGCGCGAGTGTTTGAGCTACTTTAACGAGCGCACAATTGCGAACGGACAGATTCCGCACGACGCGATTTGCCTGGTGCCAACAAACGCAAAGGCGGCCGCGATTAATAAGATGCGCTTGGCGGAGCTAGGCGGCGAAGCGGCGATTTTTGCGGCGCGCACCGACGGCACCGTGAACGCCGGAGACAAATGCGCCGAAGATGAGCTGATTTTGAAGCCGGACGCGCGCGTGATTGCGCTCTGCAACGACCAAGATTACAAAAACGGCCAGATTGGCACGGTGCGACGAATCTATAAAGACTACGTCAACGTGCGCTGGGATAATGGGCGGACGTCAGACGTAGAGATGCACGACTGGAATATTATGCGGCCGCAGTGGGATGGCGAAGTGATTAAGCATGAGATTGTGGGAACCTTCACGCAACTGCCGTTGCGCCTGGCCTACGCGATTACGATCCATAAGTCGCAGGGACAAACTTATGCGCGTGCGAACGTTGATCCGCTCTGCTTTGACGTTGGCCAACTATATGTGGCGCTGTCGCGTTGCGAGACGATTGAGGGTTTGAGCCTGATGCGGAAAGCTTATCCGAGCGCGCTGCGAAGTTCTGCAGAAGTGGCGGATTTTTACGCCAACTTGACAATTTAATGCGTTTATGCTATAATAGAAATACGTAGCCGGTGGGCAAGCACGCCGGCAGGGATTTTGTTTGTCTTTTTGATGAAAATATGGTAAGATTTCTGCAATTCGTAGCGCGTTCGGGTCCACCGAGAAGCCAGTCCGCGCAATAGCGCGGACAATGCACGCCACTGCGGCTGCGTGCTATGGATAGCACTTGCAGATGTTTCGCGCAAAAGCAGTTTCCCCCTTAAGTCAGGCAAATTCACCTGCGCGACATCACGTAAGCCTCTTGAGCTTTGGCTCGGCGGCTGCCCCGGGTTTCGGCCCGGGGTTTTATTTGATATAATAGTTAAATATGTTTAAACTACTTAAAAATTTGCGCCCAAAAGACGTAGCCTTGTGGTTATTGGCCGTATTGATGATTTGGGCACAGGTCTGGCTAGAATTGAAGATGCCAGATTATATGTCAAAAATTACACGCCTAGTGCAGACCGATGGTAGCCAGATGAGCGAAATTTTGCAAAATGGCGGCCTAATGTTGCTTTGCGCGCTCGGCAGTCTAGTGTCGGCGATTATTGTGGGATACGTGATTTCGCGCGTCTCGGCGACTTTTTCGATGCGCGTGCGCAAAAAGTTGTTCGATAAAGTAGAAGAGCTAAGCCTGAACGAGATAAAGCAGTTTTCGACCAGCAGCTTAATTACGCGCTCGACGAACGACGTGACGCAGATTCAGATGTTCGTGTCGATGGGCGGACAGATGCTAGTGCGTGCGCCGCTGACGGCAGCGTGGGCGATTGTGAAAATTTCAAACAAGAGCTGGCAATGGAGCACGGCGACTGCGATTGTGGTGGTGGTTTTGCTGGCCGTCATGATAACGACGATGTCTATCGTGATTCCGCGTTTTAATCTGGTGCAGAAATTGACAGATAAAATTAACGGCCTAACGCGCGAGCACCTGACCGGCATCCGCGTCGTGCGAGCCTTCAATGCCGAAAAATATCAGGAGAAGAAATTTGCCGACACGAACGACGAGCTGACACACACACAAATTTTCAACCAACGCGTGATGGCTATAATGTCGCCAATGATGTATCTAGGCATGCAGGGATTGGCGCTGGCGATTTATATAATTGGCGCGCAGTTGATTCATGGTGCCAGCATGAGTGAGCGCATTACGCTGTTCGGAGAGATGATTGTGTTCTCTAGCTACGCGATGCAGGTCGTGATTTCGTTCTTGATGGTGGCACTGATTTTTACGATGATGCCGCGCGCGCAAGTGTCAGCAACACGCATCTGCGAAGTGCTTGACGAGGAAATTTCGGTCGTCGATGGCAAGTTCAAGGGCGAAACCGACGAGCTTGGCACGGTTGAATTCCGAAACGTAAGCTTCAAATATCCGGACGCCGAGGAATATTTGCTCGAAAATATTAATTTTACCGCCAAGCGCGGCGAGACGGTGGCCTTTATTGGTTCTACCGGCTCTGGCAAGTCGAGTTTAATTAACCTGATTCCGCGTTTCTACGACGTGTCTGAGGGTGAGGTCTTGGTCGATGGAATCAACGTGCGCAACTATAAGCAAAGTGCGCTGCGCAATAAAATTGGCTATGTTTCGCAAAAGGCCGTGATGTTTAACGGAACGGTTTCTAGCAACGTAGCTTACGGCGATAATGGGCGCGGGAAAATTAGCGAAAAGCAGATTAAGAAAGCGGTCGAAGTGGCGCAGGCGAAGAAATTTGTCGAAAAGATGGACAAGCAGTATAAGGCGCATATCGCGCAAGGTGGCACGAATATTTCTGGCGGCCAAAAACAGCGTTTGGCGATTGCTAGGGCGATCGCGAGGGATCCGGAAATATATATCTTCGACGATTCGTTCTCGGCGCTTGACTACAAGACTGATGCCGCGCTGCGCCAGGCGCTAAAGAAGCACACGGGCGACGCGACGAATCTGATTGTTGCGCAACGCATCGGTACGATTATGCACGCGGACAAGATTCTCGTGCTCGATAATGGCAAATGTGTCGGTCAAGGCACGCATAAGGAATTGATGAAGAATTGCGAGGTCTATAGACAGATTGCACTCTCGCAGCTGACGAAGGAGGAATTAAATGTTTAACGGTGGCGGGCCTGGCAGACGCGGCGGACGGCCAGAAGATGCCAAAAGCAAAGATTTCGGCAAGGCGATGCGACGCCTGTTTGGCGAGCTGAAAGGCTTGCGCGTTGCGGTAATTTTTGCAGTCTTGCTGGCGACTGGCGGCTCGATTTTATCGATTGTTGCGCCAGATAAGTTGTCTGATTTAACTGACGAGATTACAGCTGGCCTGAAACCGCGGAATATCGAGCAGTTGGAGCCGGCCATCGGCGTAATGGCGGCAAATATCGCAAGCGGCTTGCCGCAAGACAGTTGGGTGGAAGTTAAGATTGGCGAGTCGCTAATTCCGGCTGACGAACAAGTCGAGGCGATGCAGATTATGGGCGAGCTGGGCGAAGATTCATCGCAGGACGAAAAATATGCGGCGTTCGAAAAAATGCCAAAGACTATTCGTGCCGCCATCGAGCCGCGCCTGGATTTGGACGCGGTGTATAAACTGGCTATCATTTTGACGGCGCTATATCTGACGAGCGCACTCTTTATGCTGCTTGAAGGAGTTCTGATGGCGGATGCGTCGAACAAGTTTGCAAAGGATTTGCGCGGGCGAATTTCGCGCAAAATCAATCGACTACCGCTGAGCTATTTTGACCATAATCAGACCGGCGATATTTTGTCGCGCGTCACGAATGACGTCGATACAGTGGCGACAAGCATGAGCCAGTCGCTCTCAACTTTGATTAGTGAGTCGATGTTGCTGGTTGGCGCAGTCGTCATGATGTTTTTGACCAATGTTACGATGGCCGTAACGGCGATTTTGGCAAGTGCGCTCGGCATGTTTAGCATGATGCTGATTTTGAAAAAATCGCAGAAGTACTTCAGTATGCGACAGCGCGAGCTTGGCCGACTGAATTCGCACATCGAGGAAGTTTACTCTGGCCTGCTGGTTGTCAAAGCCTACAACGGCAAGCGCGAGTCGGACAAAAAATTCGACAAACTCAACCGCGCCGTTTACGAGGCGAACCGCAAGAGTCAGTTCCTATCCGGCATTATGCACCCAGTGATGGGCTTTGTGGGAAATCTTGGCTATGTGGCGGTTTGTATCGCTGGTGCGCTGCTTGTCATGAATAACAGCATTAGTTTCGGCGTGATTGTGGCCTTTATCACCTATGTACGCCTGTTTACTTCTCCGCTCAGCCGCATAGCACAGTCAATGTCGAGCCTGCAGTCTGCTGCGGCGGCCAGCGAGCGCGTTTTTGAATTTATCGACGAGACGGAAATGACGGATCAGAAGGCGCTAACTACAAGAATCGACAAGGCGGACATCAAGGGCGATATAGTTTTCGACCATGTGCGCTTCGGCTATGACGATAGCGATAAAATCGTGATTAAAGATTTCTGCGCCGAGGCAAAAGCTGGCCAAAAAATCGCGATTGTGGGGCCAACTGGCGCCGGCAAGACCACACTGGTAAACTTGCTGATGAAATTCTACGACATCAAGGATGGCGATATTCGTATCGACGGAGTTTCTACCAAAGACATGACGCGCGAAGATATTCATTCGATGTTCACGATGGTCTTGCAGGATACTTGGATGTTCGATGGCACGCTGCGCGAAAATATCGTATACAATCGCAAAAACGTTAGCGACAAGCGTGTGATGGAAATTTGCAAAACCGTAGGGTTGTCGCATTTCGTGAAGACGCTGTCAAAAGGACTGGATACGGATTTGAGCGAGAACGATTCGATTTCGGCCGGGCAAAAACAGCTGTTGACGATTGCGCGCGGCATGGTCGAAGATGCGCCATTCCTGATTCTCGACGAGGCGACCTCGAACGTCGATACGCGCACCGAAGAACTCGTGCAGGCCGCGATGGACAAGTTGACCGAGGGGCGCACATCATTCATTATTGCGCACCGTCTCTCGACCATTCGCAACGCCGACCTCATTCTGGTCATGAACGAAGGTGATATTATTGAAAGTGGAAACCATAACGAATTAATCAAGAAAGGCGGCTTCTATGCCGAACTCTACAACTCCCAGTTTGCGCTCTAGAATAATGTGGCGACTTTACAAGATGCCGATTTGGAAACGGATTCTGGTTTTTGTGCTGCCAACTATCTTGATTGCGGCGATTATTTGCGGGGCGGTCGTTCTTGTGCGCGTGCATAAGTTCTACGTGATGGCGAAAGAGATTGACGCTCTGCAGCAGGCCGGCGAAGACGGGAACGAGGAGGAATTTTATAAGATTTGCCGACGCACTCGCTCGAAAGATGAAAAATTCGCCGTCGTCGAACATGGCGCCAAGAACTACTTATGTAGCTTGACGCGCGACTTTAATGATATTTTTGGGCAATTTTCCGAGCTGGGCGTGATTAGCATTTTGGACATCAACTCACTGGCGAGCGACGACGACAACTTGAGCGAATCGCGCAAACACGTACAGGAGGCGCGCGATTTCTCTGCTGCGCTGCGCGAAAAGGCGGATAGCTACTTCTTGACTAGCGGAACGCTGGATTTTTTGGACGGCGACCTAGACGAGGATATGAAGCAGGATTATTTTGACTATACGATCGAATACATCAATGCGACCGAGTTGTCGAGCGATTATACCGACCTGCTCGACGCCTTCGACAAGACGCTAGATACCTATGATGAGGCACTAAATTATTTGTCTGCGCACAGAGCGGATTGGCAGGTTGAGGGCGAGTCGCTGAGTTTCACGGATGAAGCAAAGCAGGAAGAATACTGGCAAATCTTGGACAAGCTAAGCGAAATCGCCAACGCATACGACGAAGCACACAAGCCTTCCGAAGAAGAAGTCGCAGATGACACCGTGGTCGACGAGACTGAAAAAGACACTTTCGACCGCCGACGCTTCAATATGCCGCGCTTCTACTAATCTATAGAGTATTCAAGTTTGAGTTTGCAGCCGTCTTTTTCGTCGAGCTCCAGAGTTTTTGGAGAAGAATAACCGACGCTAAACTCACTCCATTCGCCAGCGCTATTTTTGGTGCCGACTTCGATGCGATTTTTGTCGAAACTTTTAATCTCTAACACAGCATCATCGGCAGTGACCGAGCGGCGAATGCTTTTGTCGGCGTTGACTACGTAAAAATCACCAGCTTTGAGGCCGAAGTAGCGATTTTCGCCCGGCTCATCGCCGCAAGCTGCGTTTAGGCGCAAGGTATGCTCACTACCGACCAGCGAAATATCAAAACGACGCAAAATCGTCACGATTGCGACAATGGCCAAAACAGCTACTGCCAAGGTCGCCGCAACGTGATACCAACGCAGGCGAATTGTATTATTTTGTTCCTCTTCCATGATTCATAAAATTATATCATTCCACTAGGTTTTTGAGAATTTCCGGCCGTTTTGGCTTGTGCTTAGCGGTGCAAGTGCTATACTATATATAGATGAAAATTTTGATGCTAGGCTGGGAGCTTCCCCCTCACAACAGCGGCGGTCTCGGGGTAGCTTGTTTACATCTTTCGAAGTCCTTGGCGAAATTGGGTGCGGACATTGATTTTGTTGTGCCTTATGAAGCCGAGCATCATCTTAAGCACATGCGCGTTTTGTCGGCGCTAAAAATCGATCCGCTTTTTCGCTACGGTGGCGGCGCTTACGAGAGCGAGCGTATCGAAGAGAAACTATTCGAGCATAAAGTTACGAAGAAGACCATGTCGATTCGCGACGTTCAGCATACTTATTGCGATTTCGTGCAGCGCTATTTGATGGAATTTAAGCCAGACGTAGTGCATGCGCACGATTGGCTGACTTACGAGGCTGGAATTTTGGCTAAGAAGAATTTCGGTATTCCGCTAGTTGCACACGTGCACGCGACTGAGTTCGATCGCGGCGGCGCTGATGGCGGCAATCCTCTGATTCGCGAGATTGAGTACCAAGGTTTAGTCTGGGCGGACAAAATTATCGCCGTCAGTCAGGCTACAAAAAATATTATTGTTGAGCGCTACGGGATTCCGGCCGAAAAAATCGACGTCGCATATAACGGCTTCGAGGCGCCAAATGATGACTATTTCTACGACAAATCGAATTATCAATACCTCGAAAACATGAAGAAGAAGGGCTACACCATCGTCTCGACGGTTGGGCGATTTACTCTGCAAAAGGGCCTATATCACTTGATGCGGGCAGCCGCACGCGCGATAAGCATGCATCCGAAAATGATTTTTCTGTTTGCTGGCGACGGCGAGCAGAAGGAAACGCTGATGCGAATGTCGGCCGATTTAGGTATTTCGCGCAATGTGATTTTTACTGGTTTTATTCGCGGCAAGCAACTGCGCGATATCTACAGTGTGTCCGATGTGTTCGTGATGTCGTCGATTTCTGAGCCATTCGGTTTGACAGCCTTGGAAGCCGCACACCACGGCAACGCGCTAGTTATCACTAAGCAATCCGGCGTCGGCGAAGTTTTGCGCTCGATTGTACGCTACGATTACTGGGATGAGGACAAGTTGGCGGGCGCACTCGTAAATATCGCGGAAAGCCCTGCCCTGACCGAAACGTTGCGCAATGGCATTAAGCGTGAGTATGGTCGTATCTCCTGGGATGACGTTGCGAAAAAGTGCGTGCAAGTGTATGATGAAGTTAAGAAAAACAAACGAAATAGTTTTTAATAAAGAGGTAATACTAAGATGAGGTCAATCGTTCTGTATTTGCATATGCATCAGCCATATCGGTTGAAGCATTATAATATCTTTGCGGTTGGCCACGATCACGATTACTGGACGGAAAAAGACTGGTACGCCGGCACGAATAACGAGCGAATCTTTAAGAAGGTTGCCGGCAAATCCTATCGTCCAATGTTGGCGCGGCTCGAAAAATGCATAAATACCTATGCCGGCTTTAAGTTTTCGCTGTCGATTACGGGCACATTTTTGGAGCAAGCCGAGGCTTGGGCACCTGACATTATCGAAACTTTGCAACGTCTGACAAAAAGCGGTCGCGTCGAGATTGTTTCTGAGACTTATTATCATTCATTGGCCTTTTTCTATGACCGCGACGAATTCGAGGCGCAGGTCGTAAAGCATCGCGAGAAAATTCGTGAATTGTTTGGCGTCGAAACGAAAGTTTTCCGCAATACCGAGCTGAGCTACAATGACGATTTGGCGAAATGGGCTGACGGTTTTGGCATGAAAGGCATCCTAGCAGAAGGCTGGGACAAGATTCTCGAATGGCGCAGCCCGAATTTCGTGTATCGTCCAGAAGGTTGTAAGAATATTAAACTTTTGATGAAAAATTACCGCCTGTCCGACGACGTCGCTTTCCGCTTCTCTGACAAAAACTGGAAGGAATGGCCACTAACGGTCGACAAATATATTCAGTGGCTAGAGGCTGCAACTTTGCGCGGACCGCTGATTAATCTTTTCATGGATTTCGAGACTTTTGGCGAAAATATTTGGGAAGATACCGGCATTTTTGAATTCTTCGAGCATTTGGTTTACCGCTGGGATCGCGACAAGGATAACAATTTCTTGACCGTGTCTGAAGCTTGCGATAGCGCAGAGCCAACGGCGGAAATTTCGATGCCATGGACCGTGACTTGGGCTGATACCGAGCGCGATTTGAGCGCTTGGCTTGGCAACTCCATGCAACACGAAGCAATGAATGCGGTTTATGCGATCAAAGACGAAGTTCTCGACAGCAAAGACGAAAAGTTGATTGACGATTGGCGCTGTTTGCAAACTTCCGATCATCCGTACTATATGTGCACCAAATATTTCAATGACGGCGACGTGCATGCATATTTCTCGCCTTACGATTCGCCGTATGACGCATTCCTGTACTACATGAACGCCCTGCGCGATATGCGAGAGCGACTAGACGAGCTCAGCAGCAAGAAAGCAAAAGTGACGAAAAAGAAATAGCCCGGCCACGCGCCGAGTTATTTTTTGGAAGTGTTATAATAGTGCTAATGGAAAATAATTTTGCGTCACAAAGTTACGCCAGTCATGTTGGCATAGAGCTGCAGAAGCGAAATTTCATCAACGAGGCCTGGCTGAGCAGCGTGGTGATGGTGCTAGAAAACAGTGGCAACGATAGTCAGGTCATGCAGCGCGGCGCAGAAATGCTCGATCGCATCAGCTCGATTCATGCGGCCTGCTTGCAGACAATTCAGAATCCGATGCAGCCGATTAGTCTTGAGCAAGCGGCGACAAAAATTCTCGACCAGAACGCAAAGCAATGGTTGATTGGGGCGCTACGCACGGGCGGTGCGGCGAATTTTGAGTTTGATGCGCCAGAAATTCCTGAGAGAGTTAGCCTCTCGAAATACGACAACGTGCGAGCGGAGTGCTTTCTCTGTATTCGCGAGCGCATTATGCACTACTCAGAGTATGAAGACAAGATTGCGACCGCGATTGATGAATCGATTAATACCTACGACAATAACGCCGCGAATACATATCGGACTGAGGCCGAGAACTGGCTGTCGATGTATAATCGCGCCGGCCAAACGCCTGTCAGCATCGAATCCGATTATATGCTCTTCAAACTATTTGCGGGAGCTGACCGACCAATTTTTGATATTTTGCTAGACATTCGGAAAGCCATCGAAAAAGGCGAATGGCAAAGCGGCTCAAACAGCGGGCTACCTAGTAACCTATGTGCGAACATAGTAGAGAGTATGCTACAAGGCATAGCGTTTTATGTTGCTCTGCGAGGCGATCTGATTGCGGGCGGCGCCTTGACCGGCAAAGAGCCAAAATATGCGCCGGATGGGCGCCTAGTGAGCGATATTGTCGCGGAAGAAGCGAATCATACAATTTGGGGTAAGCTTTCGCAAGCAAAAGAACAGCTGAGCGCCGGCAACAACGATAATTTGCGCGGAAAGTTAAATACTTTTGTGAGCGACCTAAAAACTTTCATGAAGAAACCGCCTACTGGCTCGATTTAGAGACTCAGAAAGCTGGCGCGGTGCTTGCCCACGCGCCTATACTTTTTATTATAGCACAAGCGCTTTGTTTTGTCAAGCAAGGCGCGCGAGGCACTCGGCCGTAAACACTACGTCCTCAGCAGTCGAGCCACGCGACAAATCCGACACCGGGTATTTGAAACCGAGCAAAATCGGGCCGGCCACCTGCGCACCAGCGAGCTGCTCGAATGATTTATAGAGGATGTTTCCGGCGTTAATATCCGGCACGATGAGCACGTTCGCACGGCCTGCAACTTCGGAGTTCGGAGCTTTTTTCGCACCGATGCGTGGGTTAATGGCGGCGTCGAGCTGCATTTCGCCGTCAACTTTCGCCTCAGGGAATTTCGACAGATAGAGCTGCTTCGCCTCACGCAGTAAGTCCATAGTCGCGTCTTTGCCACCAGAACCAAAAGTCGAGAAAGACAGCAGCGCAACACGAGGCTCATCATCGAGGATTTTTGCCGCAGCGGCGCTGGTCAGGCGAATAATATCGGCCAGCTGTTCGACGGTCGGATGTTTGCACGTGGCGCCATCGGAGAGAATTAGCGTGCGGCCGTCTGGGAATTTTGCCACAAAAAGGCTGGAGAAAAGATTCTTTTCCGAGAAAACTGGAGCTTCGACGCCGAGGAAATCGCGAGCCGCCAAGATAACGTCGCGCGAAGAATAGTCGATGCCGGCGATTAACGCATCAGCCTCACCGCTAGTCACGGATTTGCAGGCTTCTTCGAGAGTCGAATTGCGTAAAATCGGATCGCAAAGCGACGACTGACGCAGTTGCTCTGCCGCCTCAACAATGTAGTGATTATCGGATTCCGGGAAAATAATTTTCATATAATTAGTCTAGCAGATTCTGCTGACTCTGCGTAGTCTGCTGCGCCGCATAGCTGACCTCAGTCTGGCAAAGCAGATTGACGGTGGCGAAGCTGAGCAAAAGCACGATGGCGCCAAGCGCAGCAAAGCGAAAACCAATGCGGATGCGTTTGCGCGATGCGATAATGATGCACGGAATGGCTAAGACGGCCGAAATGAGAGTTAGGGCGATTTTCGGAAGGATTGACTGCGGGGTTGAATTGCCGCTCGAATCTTTCGTGCTAGATATTGCGACGATTGTCTCCGGCATATCTTTGGAGCTATTGACATTAAAGTTGGCGTTCTCGGTGCTGTTGACCGGATTTTCAAGCGCGTAGAACTTGTGGGCGCTTTCTTCGCCGCTAGCGTCCGTGATTCGAGCCGAAAGTTCATAGTTTGCGGTCAGGTCGCGATTGACGTAGAAGCTGGCCGGAATTTCGACGGATTCACCGGCTGCAAGTTCAGCAATTTGCAGTGCGCCGGTCTCGGAATTATAGCTGACGCCATCTGGCAACTCGGCGAAGTTGAGATTTTCGAGCTGCTCGTCGGACGGATAATCTACGGGGTCGGCGTCGCCAATTTGAGTGCTAAGTTTCGGCAAAAGCGCAATGTCTTTGATGGCGAATTCTTCCGGGTTTGTCACAGTAATTTTTAGCGACACTTCGTCAGTCCAGAGATAAGAATCGCCCGCACTGGTCTTTTCGACTTTGACGCTAGGATTGACATTTCCAGTATCGCGCTTCCAGGTTCCGTAGACTGTCGCAATGGTATCTTCGGCAATTTCCGGAACCGTCAGAGCGGCTCCGATTTTTTCGGTCAACGCTGAGTCAGCATACCAGCCGTCGAAGATAAAGTTGCCAGCCTGCAGCGCCTCGGCGAGCGGCATTTCTTCACCTGGGTAGTATTTTTCACTGTCACTTGGCAAATCTACGCCTTCTGGATCATCGAGGCCATCGCTCTCGACGACCGCGTATTTAACAATGTAGCTTGGCTTTGCGGTGAAGTTGGCCTGGATGCCTTGGTTTTGGCTATCTGGGTAGATAAAGTCGGCGTCGTAAAGATCTTCAACCGCCTGTGGCGTCCAGCCGTCAAAAGTGTGCGAGCGACAAACGCTACCCTTTTCGGAAAATGCGCGATCGATTGGCGTGTATTTTTCGACAACGAAGGTGGTTTCGTCGCGGCAATCTTCTGGGATTTCGTTTGGATAGCGGCGCTGAACAGTGACGTCGTCCGCGCCGACGAAATAGCCGGTCAATACGAGGTCTTTTTCCGGCATGACGAAGCTTGAGCCGTCAATTTCGACATCTTCGCTGGACCAGCCTACGAATTGGAGCGTTTCACCGAACGCTGTTCCGGATGGCGCTGCAGCCACCGTGACGATTTCGTTGGCTTGATGTTCGGAGCTTACCGGCACATCTGCAACCTCAATCATGTCTGGATGTTTAACAAGATAGCTAACCGTGAAAGTTGGTTGAGTTGTAGACTCTTCGAGGCGGACATAGTAGTCGGCCGTGACATTTTTGTAATTCGTGAAGCTCAAGACAAGCTCGCTGTCGCTGGCGCCAAACTGAGCGACGACAGACAAATCTTCCGAGTCCGTGACGAGCTGAGTGTCAGTCTGGAGACCGGTTGGGACGGCGTAGTTTTCTGGCAAAGTATCCGTAAGCGTCAAGACACCCTCGCTAACGTTTCCGCTGATAGAATCACTAGACAGTTGTTCGGTCGCCCAAATGCGCTGGCTAAAAATGCCGAGTTCGCAAGAGTCACTTTCGAGGCAAAGAGTATATTTGTTGAGAGTGCGAGTCACATTTCCGTCGTCGGCGAGCTGATACTGGAGGGCATAAAAATTTTCGCGCTCTTCTTCGGCGCGGGCCTGCGACATATTAAGGGCGAAAATACCGCCACAGATTAGTCCGGCAATGCCTAATACCGCTACTGCGCATCTAAGGAGTCCAGATTTTCGTACTCTTGTTTTCATAGCGCCTCGCAAAAATCGAGCCCTGTTTATGTTTTGTATTTTTATTTTGACCTTTTATGGCTTTATTATAAACAGAAGCTTTATGAAAATCAAGAGTTTTTTGCAATATCTTTGAGTTGGCGCGCTAGCTTTGCGCTATCGAACTTGGCGGCAAGCTCGGCATTTTGCGCATCGAGCGAGGTGACGATGGCGTCGAATTGGGTCGAAAAGTTGTTTTGGCGCTCCAGAAATTCCGCATCCGTGCAGACAGAGATGCAATCGGTGATTTGTTTGAGCGCGGATTGCGACAGCTCGATTGACTTGAGAATTTCGTCACGCTCGCGCGTTAGTTGCTGGATGTCAAGACCCTGGAGATCTTCCTTATACTCGCCAAAAATCGTGCTGAGTTTCGTTAAGTCGTCGCGGGAATAATTTTCGAGGCTCAAGTTCTCGAGCTGACTCAAAAATACGTTGCGCACTTGCGACATGGCGCGCAAATCTTCGACATAGTGAGATTCGTTGAGGATTTTTTCGTAGTTTTGCAAATCCGCGATTAGCTGTTTGTGCTGCCGCTTGGCGAAAATATTACGCGAGAAAGTTGCAAGCTGAGCGGAAAAATTGCGTTGCGCTTTATCGAATTGCGCTTGATCGCCAGAACGCAAAGATGAATCGAGCAAGCTAATTTGCATCACAAGCTCCGAAGCCACTTCAGTTGCCTGGACACCTTGTTGATGCCAAAAGCTACAACCAAGAATCACAAGCTCGCCAAGTGCGAGAACTACGATTATTACGGTTCCAATCACCTTGTCTCGGCGTAGACTCATCTCTTACTCCTTCGTATCGTATTATAAATCAGGTCAGCATAAACGACGCGTCCTTCTGGGTTTAGGTGGATATGGTCGGCATACATAAGCGACCAGTTATCATGCGCGAGCGCCCACCAGTCCGCTATCGTTACGTTTGCATGCTGCGCGGCGAAGGCGACGAGGGCCGAGTTTTGATTTTCGCGCGGCTGTTTCGGGCCTGCATATCCATTGACGAAGATATAATTGCGCTGAGCACCACCAACATCGATGATATTCTGCAAAAGTTCATTCGTAATAGTGCGCTCATTCGTGACGAGGCTAACGACGATGGTTGGCGGCAAATCGCCCTCCATCGCATAGGCGGCGAGGATTGGCGCAGCAGATTCGATGCCGCGCGACTCTTTCGCGTCCACGAATGAGGACGGGATGGTCGCCTCGATGGCTTCTTTGGCGCCAAGCGTAACTGAATCGCCAATAACGAGGACTTTGGCTACGTTAGGACTTTCGGCGGCCACGTGGTTGCGGCTCGGTAAACTTTCGGCGCCGCTCGCGAGTTCAAATTCGCGCAAAACGACACGCTCGCTCTCTTGCATGACTTTGCGATAGCCTAGATAATCTGGCGTCGTCTTATTTGTTTGAATTTCACTATCCGTGGCAACATCTAGCGATTCTGCGATTGCAGATTGTTTTGGCGCGCGCACACATACACAAATCGCCAAAATAGCCAGCACCGCAAAAGCTATCCGTCTGGCACGCTTCTGCGGAGAAAGCTTCCCTATCGCCAGTGGCGCGAGAATCGCCAGCATCACACTCAAAATCGCACAAACCGTAAAGCTCATAACATTATTCATTGTAAATAATTGCGGCAAAACAATCAAAATCGGCCAGTGATAAAGATATATGCCGAAAGACAGCCCGCCTAAATATTCAAATGGGCGCAGAATCGTGCCGAGTTGCTTTTGATTCTTTTTGTTAGCCTGGAAATAAAGCAGCGAGCCAAGCCAAATTCCGGACAGCATGGCCACTAGCGGCAAAACATAAAGGAAGGTCGAGACGTCAGAATACTCGGCCTTGGTCGCAAAAATAAAGATGGCTAGTGCGCTCAGAACGGCTAAAATTAGCGGACGCCAACCCACGAAACGCGGCGGCGCTAAACGAAGGTGCGAAAGCGCAGCAATCATACCACCAATGCAGAAAGCCATCGCGTGCGTGTCTGGCGCAAAGTAGGAACGATTAGTGTAGCCCATCACGCCACCAAACAGCACCATCAGCAAGCCAGAACCTAAAGCTAGCGCCAGATAAACTAGGGCTAGCGCGCGAATGCCTTTTTTGCGCGTGCCAAAAATGCGCAAACTCAGCGAAATTACCGGCGGCGCCAGCAAGCAAAGTTGCACATCGAGCCCCAAAAACCACAGATGCTCAAAAAGATTCGGCGTAAAACTATTCTCGTAATTTCCGCCCGTAAAAAGCTCCTGCAGATTCGTTGTTAGTGTTAAGGCAGCCAGCAGCTTGGATCGCATGCCGGCGATGAGGTCTGGATGTAAAAAGAGCGCCAGCAGCAAGGTAACCGCCAAACATCCCAAAAGCGGCGGATAAATGCGCTTAAGGCGATGGACGACGAATTTTCCGTAGTTGATTTTGCCTTCACGTTTGTATTCGGCGATTAATTTCGAACAAATCAGGAAGCCGGATATCACGAAAAATAGTTCGACCGCCACAAAACCGCCCGGCAAACTATCGCGCAGTAAATGGTAGACAAAAATCAAAATGATAGCAAACAAACGCAACGAATTGAGTCCTACTATCCATTCCATATCTTTATTATAGCGAGAGCGGCGTTTTTGTAAAAACTAGTACGGGAGTAGCGACTGATACCACAGCTGAAGCTCTTCGAGAATGTAGGGATCTTTTCCGGCAGCGGCGAGCTCTTGGATGGCCTTGATGTAGCCATTTTGGCGCGACTTGATGCGTTCCATGCGATATTTTTCCCATGCGCTGCGCTCGGATTCCGTCAAGATATTCTCGAAATTGCGCGCTTTATAATGGACGAATAAATCCGGCAAGCGAGAATCTTGAAAATCTGGCACAAAATTCGTTAAATCGTCGAGGCTAGCACAGCTGACCGCCTTGCAGCGTGAGCGGTCGTTCGGATTCAAGAAGCCGTCATAGAGTGCCGATTCGGAGTCTACTGGCGGCGGAAATTCTGGCCGCGATTCGTGCTCCGTGCGCATGCGTTCATAAAAATCTGGGTGTTTCTGCAGGGCGCGCAGATTCTGCTCAACTTGCACTTGGTCGAGATTAATTTTCGCCCAGCCATCGCCCTGCTCTAGTACGCCGAGTGGCGCCACGGCCGGACAGTGATTATACTTTAGCTCCTTGACGACCGGGAAGAATTTAGCGTCTTTGTCGGCCAGCAAATCGTCAACATTGTAGCGCAAGTCAAAAACCAGTACGCCGCCGCGTGTTGGCGCGATTGGGTAGGCCACCGTCGTTTTGTTATTGCTTGCAGAATATTGACCGCAAGAGTACACAAATGGTGCCGGTTTTTCAACGTTGATCATTTTTTGCACGGATTTTTTGTCGCGCATCTTAAATAGGTAGTTGTAGAGTTGCGGTTGCTGAGTTTTGATGAGGCGCGTTACGGAAATTAACGCTTCGACGTCCGATAGCGCATCGTGAGCATGCTCGTGCGAGATGTCATTTTCTTTTGTGATAAGTTCCAGGCGGTTAGTCGCCTTACCCTCATCGGTGACCGGCCAGTTAATTCCTTCCGGGCGCAACGCTCGCGTCATTCGAACTACGTCTAGCAAATCCCAACGACTACGTTCGTCTTTCCACTGCCATTCGTAGGGGTCATAAAAATTGCGCCAAAAAGTATGGCGCATAAATTCGTCATCAAAACGGACAGAATTGTAGCCGGCCGCAATCGTACCGGGCGTAAATATTTCTTCGTCGGCATATTTACAAAACTCCGCCTCGGTAAGGCCGTCCATAAGAGTAGATTGCGGCGTAATTTTGGTCACCATGATAGCCTGCGGACTCGGCAGCGTGTCTTCAGACAGCTTGACCAGAATGTTGACTGGCTCACCGATCGGCTCCAGGTCGAGTGTAGTGCGTTGCCCTGCAAATTGCATCAGTCGATCTTCGCGCGGATTCAATCCCGAAGTTTCTAGGTCGTAAAAGAAAAAAGTCTGCTCCATATTGTTATCTTAGCACGAATCGATGCTTAGGCGAGACTCCGCTTTCAAAGGCAAGGAAAAAGCCCCGCAAGGCGGGGCGAAATTTTGTCGAGGTTTCGGAATTTAGCTGACGCGTTGCTTTTTTGCACGATAATTCTGTTCAGACATAATCTGACGGCGACGTCTTGCATCGATGTATTCCGGCTCCTCCTTGATAGGCTCCTCTTCGCTCGTAATATACTTGAAGAAGAAACCCAGCGAGCGACGCTGTGCGTAATGCGCAAAGAAGCCGTAGCTCCTCAACTCCGCTGTCAGCTGAACTGCGCGCAGGTATTGTGCAACCTGCATTGCGCCGTAGAGAACGGCGTAATAGCCAGCACTGAGAAGGCTGATAGCCAGTCCGGCGAAGATGTGCGAGGTGAGCACGGCACCACCCGAGAGGTTCATGAAAACCTGGGTTACACCATAATAGTGCTCGCTCACTACGGCGTTGTTAAACACCAGGGCGAGAATAATCGCCAGTGCCGCGTCGGTCGAGGATGCCGTGAACAGAATAGTGCGCGTCTTTTTCTTTTTGGCACTATAGTTCCGCCCCATCCGGAGCACCTTCGGGAAATACGGACGAAGGTTGCGCTTCGGACGGCCGTGTGCTTTGTAGCCGTTTCCGCCGCAGATGCGGACAGCAACGATCGAATAGATCAGCACCAGGACCAAGCTGAGCAGGATGGCACCCTTAACGCTAGCGCCGAGGTTGAGGTTCACATTTTTCATCAGTTCCATTTTTGTTCTCCTTTCGTACTACACATAATTAGCCTTGCGGCAGGTTGAGTAGCAGGCAGAGCCCGCGGTTTTACCGACTTTGCAAAATCAGCAAGACCGCAGACTCTGCGAGAGGAGATCTCGACAAAATCTAAAGTTGCTTAGCGCCCAAGATGGCACTATGAGTCTATTATAGCACATTGCATCAAAAAAGTCAATACCGCTTGCGCCTATTGACTTTTTCGTGAGTGAATTATTCTTCGGTCACCTTGCCGTAGAGTTCTTCGTAGAGTTGAGTCATCTCGTCGGAGGCCGGAACTGGCTCTGGGATCGGAACTAGCTTGATGATAAACTTCAGTGGAGCTTTAGCCGGAATAGTATCGGTACCTTCGTCACCGTAAGCCATGAGGTATGGGATTTCAATTTCGCGAATACCGCCGATCTTCATGCCGACAATACCTTCGAGCCAGCCCTGAATCATGCTGGTAGAGCCAGTGAGTGGCGTTTTTAGACTGCTAGGATTCGTGGCGTCATCGAAGGACGAGTCGAATACCGTGCCGTCCTGCAACCAGCCAACATAGTAGGCTGCATAATCCGTAAAGTTGCTGTCGGTTACCTCTTCGCCATCACCAATGACCAGGTCGGTCGCCTTAAGCTCGTTAATGTCTGCGCCATTGTAGGCCACAACGCGAGATTTGAAGCTTGCGAATTCGTCGAAATATTTAGTCGAAAGTTCCGCGGCTTGCGCATTTGTCTGCGTTACGTATTCGCTGTAGACCTGCTCTAGGCGCTGCATTTTTGCGGATTTATTTGCGCTATCAGCACTCTTTGCGTCATAACTCAGGGTTATGCCAATGTAGAGCGCGAAGGTCGAGCCAATCACAAGCGCCGTAATCGCAAGAATACCAATGCGTTGCCATTTGGTCGTCTTGTGGTCTTCGTTCTTAATCATATACCTCCATTTCCACCAATTACTTTACCTGTTCTAACTTTTCCATTATAGCCTGAATCTCGGTTTTCGTCATAGTCTTCTCTGGGCTGGCAAACTCGATGTGGAAGCTGAGTTTCTTCGTGTCAGCATCGCCCTGACGATAGATTGAAGTTGCACCCAGACGATAGATGAGGCCGGCATCCTCGAGGATAGCGCGAAGCCCCTGCTCGATAGTGGCGTATTTTTGCGCCAACGGAACTTCAAGCGTAATGTCGCGCGAGACCGAAGGATATTGACTAATGCGACGGTCCTTCGTTTGGACATCCTGCGCGAGAGCCAGCAAATCTTCTAGTTTTAGCTCGAAGGCAGCCGCGCCTTGCGGAAGTTTGAAACTGCGCGAGACAGAAGTCTTAAGTTCACCAAGGTAGCCAATGCAGCGACCGTCGGCGTTAATGGTAGCCGAACGCTTAGCCTCGTAGTATGCGTGCGGCGCGTTCTGGGTCGATTCGAGTTCGTCGAGGCTATATTTGATGCCTAATTTTTCAAGTAATTGCGTCAGATATTTCTTGGCAAGGTAGTAGGAGCTTTGCGATTTTGAATCGACAAGCAAGAAGCCGAGCTGATGCGTCGGGTTCGGCACGCCATCTTCATCGGCGCCGTTCTCGCGAGAGTAGACCTGGTTCATCTCGAAAAGCGCGAACTTATCATAGCCGGCGCGCAAATTACCATAGCTCTTGTCGAGCAGAGACGGAACGATGCTTTGGCGAATATATTGCAGATCTGGCGAAATCGAGTTGACGATGCGGTAGGAATTTTCTGGATTCTGGCCGACTTTTTTGAGCAGGTCGCCGTGAACAAAGGAGTAGGTAAGCACCTCGTTAGCGCCGCGCGAGCTGAGGAAGTTGCGGATTTTGGATTTTAGCGCGAAAAGCGGGTTCGGATCGGCGGTTGCATGAAGTGGCAGGACCGGCGAAATATTGTCGAAACCGTTAAGACGACCGATTTCCTCGATAATGTCTTCGGCGATATGAATATCTGTGCGCCAATATGGGACGGTAACGGTAATTTTGCCCTTCTCTGCAGTCGTGTCGAACTCTACGTTTTGTAAGGTCTTCTCGATTTCTTTCATCGAGAAGTCAGCACCAAGCAAAGTATTAATTTGGTCGAGCGAAACCGCGACATGTTCTGGCTGGACGGCACCAGGATATTGATCGAAGGCGGCGGCGAGCTTGAAATTTTTCAACATTTCGACAAATTGCAGCGCGACCGGCAAACTTTGGCCGGCCGGCTGACCTTTAGTGAAGCGAGTAATCGCCTCGGAGAAAATGCCGTGCGCCATCTGGGTTTTGCGCAGATTATAAAGGCTGAAGGTGGCCGATTCGAGGATTACGCGCTTTGTATTAGCGTCGATTTCGGTATTTTTGCCACCCATAGCACCGGCGAGCGCGACTGGTTTGTCGTTGCTCGTAATTACGATGTCGCTTTCGATTAATTCGATTTCCTTACCGTCGAGCAGTTCGAGCTTTTCTCCGTTTTTTGCAGCGCGGACGATAATTTTTGGTGTCTTCGAGCCGCCAACCGCAACAAATTTATCATAGTCAAAAGCATGGAGCGGCTGACCGGTCAACAACATGAGATAGTTCGTAGCGTCAACAATCGGATCGATTGGACGCATGCCAGAGCGCGCCAAGAGCGTATCTTGCAGGCTCAAATATTTCTTTTCGGATGGCGCCTCAGAATCGAGCACCAAGGCAGTATAGCGCGGACAAAGCTGGCCATCGGCGATTTCGATGTCGAGCTTGACGTTTTTGTTGCTATCGAGCTTGCAATTGTCGAGTTTAAGCCAATCCGGCGTGGTGAACTGTTTGCCGAGAATGCCGGCGACCTCGCGCGCAAAGCCAATAATGCCAAAAGTATCCGGGCGATGCGTCAGAGATTTGTTTTCGATATCAAGAATAATGTCGTCGAGTTCGAAAAGTTTCGCGAAATCGTCGCCAGGCTTCGTGCTTTCTGGGTTGAGCTCAACAATGCCAGTATGATCGTCACCCAAATCAAGCTCGTCGGCGCCAGCCATCATGCCATAAGAATCGTATTTCTTGAGCATCTTGCGCATGCCGATTTTGAAAGGCTCTTCGTCGCGGAAAGTCTGCGGAACGATAGCGCCCGGCGCAATCCAAGCCGCGAACATACCCTCGTGCACGTTTGGCGCGCCACACATGACCTGAACGTAGCCGTTTTCGTCACGCTCAACGTCAGTCGCTTTGCCGCCATCGTCAATTTTGCAGAGATGAAGATGTGTACCGTCGATTGCTTCGCAATATTTCACCTGGACGGCGTAGATTTTGTCGTATTTGTGCGTTTGATCGATAGCTTCTTCGACCTCGACAAGGCGAGCGCCGATTAATTTGACCAATTCGTCGTTTTCGATGTCGATGTCAACGTATTTTTTAATCCAATTTAGCGAAATTAGCATGAGAACTCCTTCAAGAAATCAAGTTTACCTGATTCAAAGTGGCGCACGTCGTCGAGTTGATAGCGCAACATGACCAAGCGATCAATGCCGCCACCCCAGGCGAAGCCGTGATATTTGCTCGGATCAATGCCGGCCATTTTTAGAACGTTCGGATGAATCATGCCGCAACCGAGCATCTCGAGGAAGTCGCCTTTTTTGCCGCCGATGCAGGCTGGTTTTTCGATTTTGAACTCAAGCGAAGGCTCGGTAAATGGGAAGTAGCCTGGCTGAGTGGCAATGTTGAGTTTTTGGCCGTAATATTTTTCGAAGAATTCGCGGAGAATGCCAAGCATGTTGCCGAGCGTGCAGGTTTCAGAGACGTAAACACCTTCGCACTGATAGAAAGTATGCTCGTGCGTGGCGTCAAGATCTTCGTTACGATAAACACGGCCCGGGACGGCGACCGCAATGGCCTGCCCTTCGTCAAGTTTGTGCTTGTAGGCTTTGAGAACGCGGTTCTGCATCGTGCTGGTGTGGGCTGGCGGAATAAAGCCCTCCTCTGTGCGGAAAGTGTCATAGCTGTCGCGCGCAGGATGCGCTTTAGCAAAGTTGAGGCTGTCAAACATATGATACTCGTCGTCGAGCTGGCGAGATTCTACGATGTCGAAACCCATCGATTGATAGATGGACATGACACGATCAAGCTCCGTCATGAGCGGATGCTGGCTGCCGAAGTCGGCGGTCAAAAATTCTGGCATCTGACCGTTCGTATCACAAGGCGCCGTAATATCGAGAGCTTCGACATCGATTTCAGCAGCGGCGGCTTCTGCTTCGGCAATTTCGGCCATGATTTTCTGCTTTTTCAGATTCATTTCCTTACCAAAATCAGCGCGCTTCTCCGCCGGAAGCTCCTTAATTTTGGCGTATTCTTGGTTCAGCTGTTTAAGCTGCGCCTTCAAAGAGGCGATTTTTGACTCCTCAACACTTGACATAATACCTATAATATTACTACTTAAGGACGAAAATCACAACTAGCGACAAGGCGGCCAATAAGATAAGAACGCCCCAGAACCACGCACCGCGCGCCGTCTGCTTGGTGCCGCGCAAAAATTCCGAGTCTTCGACCAAGTCTACGTCTTCTTGTGCCGAAGTAGAATCCATACGCACGCGCAAATCTGCAGAGATTCGCTCTTGTAAACTTGTTTTCTCGTCGTCATTTTGCACTAAAACGCCCACACTGGCCTCCTTTTCTTCTAAACTTTATCTATTGTAACAGATTGTGCTATATTATAGGTATAATTTTCTAATTTACGGAGGTGACATGGCAACAACCAAAGCCAAAAATACCAAGAAGTCCGGCGCAAAGAAAAATATTACGCGCATTTCGACTTCAAAGGTAGAGACTGTCGACACTGTCGAAGCCAAAACGACCAAAAACAAAATTATATCAAAATCCAATGCAAAGAAAGTGCGCTTCTTTGGGCGCAAGTTCGATAGCTCGGAAAACATTCTGACTATTTTCAAAGACACCAAGATTCTTGGCGCATTGATTGGCGAGGCATTTGGCACCGCAATTATTACCGCAGTAGCCTTGACTTTGGGCCTTTACAATCCGCTTTATTGGATTTTTGGCTACACATTTGTAACGCTCGCCGTATTTAAACTTTCTGGCGCTAACTTGAACCCAGCCATCACGATTGGCATGTTGGCAACTCGCCGCATGTCCGCGATCCGTGGCGTGCTCTATATTATTGCGCAGATTATCGGTGCCTGGATTGGCTACATGATTATCAGCGCCTTCTATAATATCGGCGTCGCGTCCGGCAACATCGACGGCTCGGCCGTACTTTTGCCATCTTTGGAAGCCGCAAAAGATTTGACTGCCGCAACTGAAGACTTCAGCTTCTTCTGGCCAGTTACGATGATTGAGTGCTTGGGTGTATTTATCATCGCTTTCTGCTACGCACGCGCACTGAACTACAAGAAAAATCATTTGACGGCCGCGCTCACCATCGCGGGCGGCGTGTTCTTTGCGATGATTTTTGCAGTTCTTATCAATCAGAACTTCTTCTACATGAATGGCAACACGTTCACGTTTAACCCAGCCATCAGCATGATGTTTGGCCTATTCCCAGGCAGTGCTGAAAACTTCGGCGAGCTTATGAATGCGCTATGGCCGATGCTGGTTAGTTACGTAGTATTCCCGGCCGCCGGTGGCGCCTTGGGCTTCTACTTGTCCGATCTCGCATCTTATCTCAAGGGCGACGAATTGGCAAACTAATTTAGCCAAAGCAAAGCCTCCCTGCCCGGGAGGCTTTTTGTTGCTATCGTAAGGAAAGATGCGGTCGCCAGCGAGATGTCCGAGCATCAAAAAATCTCCCCTTTGCGGGGAGATTTATCTTGAGCTAATTACTCAGTAACACCAAGCTCGATGCGCTTGAACTGCTTAAC
>DGRN01000005.1 GCA_002391075.1 Candidatus Saccharibacteria bacterium UBA4387 | reverse complement strand
TGCCAAGCAGCTCAAACATTCGCGTCTTGTATGCTTCCACGCCAGGCTGATTGAACGGATTCACGCCCAACAAAACGCCGCTCAGCGCACAGCTCATCTCGAAAAAGTAAATCAAAGCCCCCATCGAGCGCTCATCAATCGCCGGCATCGTAACGCGCAAAACCGGCAATCCGCCCGCCAAATGCGCATCGCGCGTCGCCGCCATCGCCATCTTATTAATCCAGTCCAACTCTTTCCCTTCCAGATAAGCTAAACCATCTAAATTCTCACCAAATTTCGGCACCACAGCGCCAGTCTCGTCCGCCGCAACCTCGACAAAAGTCTCAAATAGCGCCCTGCGGCCTTCTTGCAAATATTGCCCCATCGAGTGCAAATCCGTCGAATCAATCACGCTGGCCGGAAAAATCCCCTTCCCCTCCTTGCCTTCACTCTCACCAAACAACTGCTTCCACCACTCGTTGAAATAGCTAAAGCTCGGCTCAAAATTCGCCAAAATCTCAATGTCGCGCCCCTGCGAGAGCAGCACGTTTCGCACCGCCGCATACTCAGCCGCCGCACCACCGTCCGAAATCAAAGCCGCTCGCTCCTCTGCTGCGCCATCCATCAAAGCCGCAATATCTATACCTGCCGCCGCAATCGGCAACAAGCCTACCGCCGTCAAGACCGAATATCGCCCACCAATATTATCTGGCACCACAAAGCTTTCATAGCCGTTCGTCACCGCTTCATCGTGCAAAGCACCCTTATTCGCGTCCGTCGTGGCATAAATGCGTTTTGCAGCCTCCTCTGCGCCATATTTCTCAATCAATTTCTCCTTGAACACGCGAAAAGCCACTGCCGGCTCCGTAGTTGTTCCAGACTTAGAAATGACGTTAATCGAAAAATCCGCATCACCAAGCTCCGCCAACGCTCGCTTCAACGCGTATGAGCTCAAAGAATTGCCTGCATAAATAATTTTCGTGCGCCCCCGCTCGCCACCAAGCGCCTCAATCACCGCACGATGCCCCAGATAGCTACCGCCAATGCCAATGCAAACCAAATAATCCGAGTCTGAATTAATTTTTTGTGCAGCCGCATGAATCCGCTTAAATTCATTACGATCGTACGCCTCTGGCAGATTCACCCATCCACCAAAAGCGTCCTCTTCAATCCGCGCAACCGAAGCATGCGCCACATTCACCAATTCGGCATAATTTCCGCCATCGATATCTTTAGTTAGCTCAAATTTAAAATCAATCATCACACCTCCTTAATACATTCAGTATAGCATTTTCGCCCGACAAAAAACTCCGCTTTCGCAGAGTTTTTCCTTTACAAGCTTACCGCGATATCGTGCAAATCCTCGCCCGACAAATCGCCATTCAGATCATTAATCACGTAGAACACGCCGCCATTCACCCAAGCCGCATTCGAACCGCTCACATAAATCGTCAAGCCCTGCCCCTTCGTAATCGAATAGTCATCCCACTCTTTCTTCACGTAATTCGTCAAGACCGCATTCGAATCCCAGCTAGATTTCTCCTCGTGCAAAGTGAAGCTCTTGCCCTCGTCATTACGGAAAGCCATAGTAATCCTGCCTGCATCCTCTTTCACTAGCCCGTCAAGCCTATAACTATTTGGCACAAAACCCGGGTAAACTTTTTCTATGCCACTCTGCATGGCCGCCACTCGCGCCGACAAATCCGGCAAATTCAAATACGTAATGTACCCCAACAAGGCAATCAACACCAAAGACATCGCTGTCGCGACAGCAAAGCTTTTCTTCTGCCAAAAATGACGTTTTTGCGGCTGCACCTCGTCAAAATCCGCGCCGGCCTCAACCTTCGCCATCTTCTTTAATGCTTGCTGAATCGCCCTATCCTTAATTTCGCGCGCAGTCATTTCCTTCGGCGCCTCAGCTTCACGCGCCATCATCCGGGCACGAGCCACCTTCACAACTTCCGGCTGAACCAGCACTTCCTTCTGTGCGATACCTCCAGCCTTGCGTTTATCCACGATGCGCGAAACGACTCCAGCCGTACCGCTCTTCGCCTGCGTTTTCACCTGCGCCGTTGTCGCCACGCTTTTTATCGCAACCGGCTGCAATCTCACGCTATTCGTTTTTGTTAAAATTCTTCCGCCAGCCCGATTAGCCACAACATCAGCTCTGCCATTTGCGACCGAAATCTTCCGCTTCACTGAAACATTAGACACCTTCGGACTCCCAACCGGCTTTTTGACAAATTTTCTGTTTAACGTGGCGGATTTCTGTACTCGCTTATGATCTACGGAACTAGCATGGCTAACCGTAATACTCTTTCGCGAACTCCTATTTACTCCGTCCATTTATCCCTCACTTAATACTGCTAAAGCTATATTAAAACATTAGCGGCGACTTTTCAATACTTGAAATAATTTTTGATTCACGCTGCACTCATTTTTTAAACATAACCCAATAAATGCTATAATAATATTATTCATGGACAGAAAAAAGAGTAAAAAAATCCAAAACATTCGCATCATTTTGACGAATGCTTTTATGACAGTCTCTGTTTTAGTAATTGTATTTGTTCTAATTTTAATCGCGCAGGGCTACTCTATTTCACACGACGGAAACATTCAGCAATCCGGCCTAATCCAAATCGATAGCACGCCACGGGGCGCCAACGTCAAAATCGACGGCGAAACTCAGCTCAGTCGCACCAAAATCGGCAAAATGCTCTCACCAGGAAACCACGATTTCGTCATCAGCAAAAGCGGTTACGACACCTGGCACTCGACCGCAACTGTGTTTTCGGGCCTACTCACCAACATCGAATGGGTCCGCCTTTTCCCACTCGAAAAAACTCCAGAAGAAGTTCAAAATTTTGGAGAATTCCGCATGGCCAGCCTCGACCCCAGCCGCACCACAATAATCGCGGCCGAACAAAACTCATCCTCACTGTCCATCATTGATCTCCAAAACGAAAAAGCCAAAACCACCAAAATCGATTTACCAGAACTTCTCGGCATCGACCCAGAGAGCACCCAAACCGCAAATATCTCCATCGACAGCTGGAACACTAATTCGACTCACGCCCTTTTGCGCTGGCACAAAGACGACGCCACGACTGCCTGGTTTATCCTGAACATCGACAACCCAGACAAAAGTCGCAATATTAGCGAAATCTCTGGACTAAACATCACTAAAGCCCTCATCGCCAATGACTCCGCCAGCAAATTCTGGCTACTCGACAATGAACAAAAATTGTATTCAATAGACATCTCGGCTACCATCCCGAGCCCTAACCTTATAACCGAATCCGTCGAAAAAATCGCAAACAACAAAGACATCGTGGCCTATACAAAACTAGCAGCGCGCGAAACCGACCCCAACATCTCTGAGCGCACTCTCTACATCTACAAAGATGGCGAGCTAGATTCCACCACCGTCAAGAAACTAGGCCTCGCTGACGCGAATGCCGATTTCATAATGGGCACATACTGGGACGCCGAATGGCTCGCCTACTACGCCGACAAGAACGTCGAATTACTCAGTGGCAAATACCCTTCCGCCGACAAAAAGACCAACAGCCTAAAATCTATTCACACTAGCGTGCTCGACTTCAAGCCACAGACCATTTCTGCCAACCCGCTTCAACGCATCATCTCCTTCGCCGGCAGCGATCAATATTATAGCTACGACATCGTGAACGATCAAAATTTCACCTTCAAGGCGAACACAAATATTTCGTCCATCAACTGGCTGGATAACTTTATTATCTGGCAGCGAAATAATAATAAGGTCGTCATCCGCGATTTTGATGGCCAGAACCGCCGCGAAATCATCAATGACATCGACAACGATCTCCCCGTTGTCATTTCCAAAAACAACAAATGGCTCTACTACTTCACCATCGCCGAACAAGATATCACCGAAACCAACACAGAAGCCGAACAGGCAGCCGAAATTAGCAACGAAGCCGAAATCGAAGCTACCCCAAAAACTGTATACACCCTAAAAAGATTATCTTTATAATTTTACTCACCGTTTCCGATAAGCCAATTCCAAAATTGTTCAAGCGGCGTACCGTGATTTGACGGCATTGTCGACTCTGTCGCCTGCTCTGCCTCGGCGCCACTATTATCAACAACCGCGCCAGTGTAGTCTGGATAAATTTGTTCTCCAGCTACCAGCAAACGATACTTCGAGGAACCAAGTGGCGTGCACGTAATTAATGTAATCATCGGCTTCCCCGGATTCTCATTCACGATATCAATCAAAGATTGCACATTTGTCGGTATTACCTCACGCGTGCTAGTTACACGATAAGTATAGCGAGTACCATTGTAATCCACATAAATTAAATCCCCCTCCGCCATGCGCGTTAATCCAGAAAAGATAAACTTATAATCCGACGCCTCGTAAACATTTCCCGCCGAGTGCCCCGAAACCACAAAATTTCCAATTTCGCCAGGTTTCGCCGACGCGCCAGGAATCGAAAAATTCGCCACGCCATTCGCCATCGCCAAATTCATCGACCTCACATCCGTCTGCGAACCAAAAGTAATCGGCACCTCTACATTAATCTTCGGGATAATCAAGGTCGGCGTCTCATGCACAGCCGCCGTCACCGTCGGATCAATTTCCGTAATCTCATTCACCTCGGTGTTATTCGGCGACATATAGGCCACCACATTCGCCACAATCAACTGATTATACTGCAGCAACAAACCGAGCACCAAAACCACAAAACCAGACAAAAGCGGCACAAAATGTTTCGAATGGCGAATCCGATGCGCATTTTTTTGCGTCTTTTTCCGAATCCGTTCGCGAAAACTATCTTGAACCTTTTTCGATTCTTCTTCGTCGTCGCCGCCAACCGACATCACGACATCGCGCCCCGTCGCCTCATCCCGACTAATCCTTACTGTCGACAGCCCCTCTTCCTGCAACTTGCGCATCCTGTCGGCATGCTCGCGCTCCATCTTCATCTTTTCGCGCATCACATAGTCGCGCGCCGCTCTGCCATAATATTCGCCATAATACTTTTGGTAATAATCCTGCCAGGCCGAGTGATATTTCTTCCAATCAGCCGCCTGTACCTGCGGAGCCGGCGAATCTGCACTCGGCGCACGATAATTCTGCGGCGCCTGCGCTTCATAAGTTTCCATCAATCTTTGGCGAGCCAATTCCGACGCGGTCTTTTGTTGCCGCATCGCACTGCTTAACTGCCCACCATTTTCATCATTCATTAACTCTAATTCTAGCATATTTCGAAATAATATGCTAAACTAAGACTATCACTCGGGCGAGTGGTGGAACTGGTAGACACGCTAGACTCAAAATCTTGTGGCTTTACGGCCGTAAGGGTTCAAGTCCCTTCTCGCCCACCAAAGCATAAAAAATGGCCATCAGGTCACTTTTTTATGCTAAAGTGGCGAGACTAAGGGCTGGAACCCGAGCGGCCCGTAAGGGTACACTTGAGCAAGGAGCCGAGCGAAATAGAAATGCTCGCATTTCTATTTCCGAGGCGACGCAGTGAAAAAAGTGGCGAAGCCACGCTGTCCCTTCTCGCCCACCATTCAGGTTTTAGCCATTTAACCCCTCGTAACCAGAGGGCTATTTTTATGCATTTTACTATCTTACCCCACCCCAAGACGCCATTGACTTTTTTGACAAAATATGCTATAATAGAACCATATAGTTATATTTTGGGCAGGCACAGATGAAAATCAAGGGCATTTTCGCAAACAATAGCGCAAAAACACATCTAATCCCCTGTTTTTTGCTGATTCTAGCCCTACTCTTCGCCGCCGTAGTCTTCACGGCCGACTGGCAACAGATTAGAGATCAACAAAAAGCCCAGACTGGCCAACTAACACCCGAAATGCAGCACTTCGCCACGCAATTGCCATTCACGCCGCGCGGCCGCACGATTTTTCTCGCCGCAAATCCCACTTTTGTTAGCAATTTCTCCGCCGAATGCCACGAACCATCACATCAATCTCTCAAAATCGACGGCTGCTACTTCACTGACGGAACAAACGAGCAAATCGAAATCTTCGACCATCCAAACTCCGCCCAACAAAAAACCGTCGCCATCCACGAAACATTACACGCGGCCTACAACCGCCTCGACCGCCAAAAACAAGCTACCACTTGCTCTATTTTGCAAGAATTTGCCGCCACAAACCAACAGCTTCAAGCCGAACTAACGCATTACTCCGCCGAGCACGCCTGCACGGAGCTTTTCGCTCGCGTTGGCTCCGAATTCGCCTCGAATGACGCTGCCCTATCCGACCAAAATCGAGAGCAGCTCAGCAAACTTTCGCCCATCTACGCCGAATTCATCAACATCGAATCAATTACTCCATCCGTCGCTACTCTAGACAATTAGACATAAACGTATTACAATATTCAAAACGGTCAAAATAAAAATCGAAAAAATGAGTAACAAAAATTTCGCAGCCGGCTTTCGCCAGGTTCTTGCCGACGAAAAAGTCAAGAAAAGTACTGCTGCCCTAATTAACGCCAAACAAATCACCAGCGAAGCGCCCGTTGTCGCACCAAAAGCACCGAAAGCGCCGGAACCACCAGAAGCCCCAAAGACCCAAGAAACACCAAAAGCGCCAGAAATCGCAAAAACACCAGAAGCGCCAAAAGCGCCAATAACCCCAACCACGCCAAAAGCTCGCGGTCATAATGCGCTGTTAATCGCCGCCATTTCCTCGGTCGTTATTTTTGCCGGCGCCGCCGCTTTCGCCTATTATCAGCTAAACAAACCGGTCGCTTTTATTGCCAGCTCCGAACAGTCGCTCTCCGAGAGCGTCGACACTAGCAAAGATTCAAGCCCAAAACAAAAGACCGAACAAAAATCCACGACCGACAAAGTCGAAAAGCAGGAGGATTCTAACCAAAACCCGCAAAACTCACAAAGCACAAGCCCTCAAGACGACACACAGAACTCCAACGACAAACAAGCGTCCGATCCGTCAAACACCAAAACCAACCAAACGCAAAACTTAAGCAGCGTCATTGGCAGCAACGCCAGCGCGCTAACTCCGAAAAATAACAATTCCAGCAGCGCAAGTAGTCGCACTGGACAACACAGTTCTTCCACCAGTCCAAACACCGACGATATCCACGCGAGCCAAACCAACAACTCGCAAGACAACAATTCGCAAACCAACAATTCCCAACAGCAACAACAGCAGCAACAGCAACAACAGCAAAACAACTCCAGCCAGAACAATCAAAACAACCAGAACAACCAGAACAACCAGAACAGCCAAACCGACAAAGAGCCAAAAATCACCTACAAACAGCTCTACGCCGCGTTCTATGCCAATTACGCCACCCTGGACGGCCTCCGAACCGACCGACTCCTCCGCACCTGCACCACGCCAAGTACGGAAATGTCCTGCGAAGTCACCGCGCCGAGCATCCAGCGCGACGGATTCGAAATCATCGGCTACGGCACCGCCCCTGACGCCCGCGAAAGCATCCTCGCGCCAGGTCAAACCATCACCATTACCGACTCGAACTCCACCTTCTACGCGCTCACCAAAAAGACCGTCACCGCAACCTTCGTCTTCCCGCGCGGCGGCGACCCTCAAACGCAATCTTGCGAATATTACAACGCATCTCTAAATCAGATTAGCTGCAAAATTGTTTTCCCAGAATACGAGCAACTCGGCTCTTTCCAAAACACTTGGTCACAATACGAAACGCTCAGCGGCCCACTCTTCAAGAGCGGCGAAAACGTCTACCTCAACAACGATAAAACCTACTACGCCAGCTATCATCACGTCTATTACACATCAGAAGCCGGCAACCACGGCAAGCTCTACAAAGATCGCGACCTAGAAATCCAGCGCGTCTACTATGCTGGCCCAGCCAAATTCGAATACCAAGCCGGCATCCCGGCAAATGTCATCGACAACCACATCGAATTCCTCAAAACCGCCTACGCCACCTCGCCATGGGTTTTCGTGCCATCAAAGAATTTCGTGCTCATGCCAGAAACCTACGAAGACATCTCGCTCGCTTATGGCGTGACTTATGGGCCATGGAGCTGGAATTACAACAATATTGATCTTCAATACGATCGCGGCTCCGGCAAAATCTCCGAAAACGCCACCATTCACGAACTCGCCCATGCCTGGGATTCCTATTACGGCTACCGCATGCATTCCGGCTACATTCGCGATCAAAGCGACGTCAGGGCGCTCTACAACGACCTCAAGAGCCAAGGCAAAGTCAAAGGCCTAGAGATTGTTGAGTGGTTTGCCGGCACTAGCACGGAATACTACTGGCATTATCTCGGCATGAATACCAGCGAACCAAGCTTTGCCGGCTGGCGCGACGACATGAACGACGAAGAGAAAGCGCGCTACGTCGCCATCTACGAAAAATACGCCAACATCGCCAAGAACGATTACGCCATCGCCGCCAATTACCGCAACCGCTACGCCTCGACCAATCAAGACGGCAAACTCCAACTGCAGCTCCAACCCCCGCTCCTAACCAGCACTCAAAAAAGCGCCATTCACAAACGCGGTCTCCGCAAAATACTGAACAGCGCTTCTAGAGATTAGATTATTGGTTTCGGGCGACCATCTTTGTCGAATTCAACCTTCGGCGCAGTCCCCAGCACGCCCGACGGCGTTCCCGTCATGCTTCGTGGCGGCGTTTGCGGACGCAATAAAGGACGCGTGCCTGCAAAACTACTCCTCTTATACTGTGTACTGCCATTTGTTGTCTTATTCCCGTTTTTCTTCACTGACGCCAAAACAATCACACATACTACTACCGGCATAGCCAGCCCGACAACCGTATTGACATATTCGCTCATCGTTTTGGCAGCTTCTCCAGCCTCGCTCGACTGACGATGAATCTTCACATTTGGCTCGTAATTGCGAATGTTTTCCGTCGTCTGGCCAATCTCTTCCATTTTTGCTTTTGCTTCCTCAGAGAGAATTTTAACCTTCGCCGATGTTTGCAAAAATCTCAAATCCACTTCCGGCGCCAGCGAGTTGTTTATTGCGAAAGATACTTCTTTGAAGCCGCGCGCCGCATCGTACGATTCCTGATTCTCAACCGCACCGCCAGAAAGCATGCTAAAGACATCCCCATTCAGCGCAAACTCGTGCTTGCCTTTACCATCTGCACTGCTCTTTTGCGAGCCCATCGTGCCCGCAATCGCTTTCGCGCCGCTCCAACTACCACCAAAACGATGCACGCTAATATTCTTTAACTGCAACTCATGCTCGTCTTTTGCGAAAACCGCATCATAGTTATACAATTGCGCCGCAAAATCACTCATCCTCCAGTCCGACACGTCAGTATCAACCACGCTCACCAAATCCCAAGTTTTGGCATCCGCAGTTTTTGCCCACAGGCCCAACCGAGTCGTATCGTCCGCGTCGTCTTGCCACGAGTAAACTAGCGCATTATACCACTGCCCCTCCGCAATGTTATGCGCCACATCAATCGAGACATATCCTTCGTCATTCTGAATCGCATCCGTCGGATAAACCAAGGTCGGCTTCGACTTATTACCGTCGTAACTCATTTCCCTTACGATAATCTCAAAATAAGACACACCGTCTCTCTTCCGATAACCAATCGCTGTATCGCCGCCACTCGCGCTATCTTCCTTAGCACCCGCCATTTTCGGCTGAAAACCAGCCATCACATAGTGAACCCCTTCGGAACTTTTCGCGATATTAAAGTCAAAACTTATCGCATCATACTCCTTGTCGCTACCCTCAAAAAACGGCACCGCCCACACAGTATAGTCATATTCCCCTGCACTATAATTCGTCGCGAAACTATTCGTCGCAGCACATACCGCGAGCAAAAAACTCGCAAAAACCATAAACACCTTCTTCATAGCTCAATTATACCATCAAAAAACTCCGCGCCCTGCGGAGTTTTTCGTCTATCTGTCGGCCAAATCCAAAATCTCCAGCAACCCACCCTCGCGGAACAGCATCATCTTCAATTCATTCAGCATATCCGCACTAACACGATTGAATTTATCGCCATGCGCCACCTTGTCGCGCACATTTTTCGTCATCGACAGCCGATTCGCATGATCATACCACGGCCCATATTTGCGAATATTATCGCTATTTGCCATCACTTGCATCCTGCGCTCGCTCGCATTTCTAATCGGCATCAAGAAAGTCCCCAGCGTAAAACGCCGACTCAGCTCTTCACCATAATTTGCATAGTCGCCAAAAACGCAAGGCTTCTTATTTATCTCTATGCGCGTTGATTCATTCGGAATCCTTTCCGCATACAAAGGCGCATGAATATCCTTCAGTAAACGCTCAACCAACTTCGTATACATGATGGCCGCCGGACTATAATCCTTTTCTTCATCGCTAATCGTCTTATCTTCAGACAAAATCTCAAAGACTGAATCTATGCGCGCCGCAAAGTACAAATCCATCGAATAAACTGCATCATTCGCATTGAGCGCCTCAGTTAATCTCAGATAATCTCGCCGTTCAATTCCCAGCGTATCCCAAATCACAAATTTCCCGAGCTTATCGCCGCCTTCGATCACCGCCTCTTGGTAGCTCTTCACCATTTTGTCGGATTTTTTGCTCACGCATTCCTCGGTTTCACCCTCAATCACGGCGCCTTCGGCCAGTTCTAGCTTTTCGCCAAAATCCCCCAACCTCGGCATCTTATTGAACTCGCCCAGCAAACGCTCGCCACTCATGCCGCCACCCGCAATCGCACCAATCGTGCTCGTAATCTGTCCAACATTAATCGACAAATTCATATTATTATGCGTGCTATTATCGATTCGACTTATAAAGCGTTGCTCGCGAGGTCGCAAAATACTGCGCACTTTCTCAAGCTCCTCAGTCGTAGTCTCCATCATCATCGCGCCCAGAGTACGCGACCGCCTAGCGCTGCTCATAATACCGTACGCATCCAGCATAGCATCCGTCGTCGGCTCTATCACAATCGACTGCTTCGTGGCATCAAATCCTCCCGTCGGCGCACCGGCTTCATCCATCGCATCAAAACGCTCCGCGCGCCGCCTCTGTATTTCGGCATCCTCCACACGCGCAATCACGTTTCGCATCGCTACGCCATTTTCGCGATTCGCCCAATACTTCGCATAGTGAATCAGCTCTGGGCCCAAAAATCGTTTTACAAACTCTTCATAATGCCAATCCGTACAGTAGCGCGACAGATCCACAAAGCCACGCTTCACCATTCGCGGCAACTGCGCCTCCAAAAAATACTCACTCGTATCAACAATGCTTAAAAGTTGCTCTTTCAGCGTCCGCAAGCCTCCTACCGTCAACAAACGCCGCCTGCCCGGCACAATCGCCACATCTACCACTTCGCCATTCGGCGCATAGGCATTCTCGGAATACGCCGCCACCGGATACAAGTTATAGCGCACGAAATCGTGCATCGTCTGAGCGTACTCATGATAATCTGCAATTCCTAGCTCTGCCAAAATCGCCACAAATTCCGCCGCAGAAATATAAGCCGCATCTCGAAACTTCTCATTAATTTTCGTTTCCAACGCTCGTCGCAAGTCCGCGCTAATCCGCTTCATCCCATCAAGACCATCTCGCGCAGCCTCGTCTTGCCGCGCAGATACGTTTTGCGCCTCTTCCGTCTGCGCCACCGGCAAACCAATTTTCTGGATATTATTCCCATTCACGACACTACAAACAACAATTTCCGGCTCCAAAAATTGCTCCACAAACTGCCGCGCGCTATCTACATAATCCGAAATCTCACCATAACCATTATTGCGCAACAACGGCGTCAAAATCGGCAACTCCATCGTATTATCAGCGTCCAGATTCTCCCGCACTAGCGCCACCAATTTACGACGCTCGTCATCCGACATCTTTCGCGGCCAATTCAAATCCGCTTCCGTCGCCGGTAGCACCACTTGCGAAAACTTTTTCCCGCCGATTTCGCCCTTAACGCGATAACTATATTCCGGCAGCAAACAATGCTTCAAAAATCCAGCCAAGCCAGCCGCACCATACTCGTCATATTTAATGGCATATTTCTTTATCCACGGCAGAACTAACTGCGCAATCGTCGCGCCGCCATTCTCCTCAAAAAGTTCCGCAATACGTTCTTTCAGCAGCCGAATCCGCTCCGCGCGCTCTTCGTCATTCTTCGGCGCCTCCATCTGCGGCGTTTCTTCCAATTTTCGCCAAGACGCCTCACACTCGAGCCTATTTTTCTCGCCCTTGACTGCAATCGGCACTGCGTCCTTCTCTGCCACACCCACAGGCTCCGCCGAACTTTTCAGTAAAACCATCGGATGATATTTTTCGCCCACCTTATAATTCAACTCAATCCTATACTCATCCGCAAAATACTTTTCGAAAAAATCCCGCAGGCTCACGGCGAAATCTTTATATTTCTCAATTCCGGCGCCAGCCAAAATACCCGGTAATGCCGCCCCGTCAACAAAACCAAAGCTCGTCAAAATCTTATCCAATGCCGAACGAATAGCATTTTTAGATTCTTCATTAAGCTCTATGTTGTTGGGCGTCATTTCTCCTCCTTTTATCTAATTATTTTATCATAAAAGGCCCCACCCGGCAGCACGCTCTAGTCCTCGCAAAAACTAATCGTCTTATTGTAGATTTTTACTGGCATCACCCAATCCGTCAGCATATCTTCTTGCGTCAAAAATGCCGTTGGCGACGTCGGCGTCTTTACGCGCTCGCGCTCCACGCACCTCGAATCACCCGGATAATCTTTAATTTCCGCCAAAACTTCATGCATCTCCGCCCGATAGCGCGTCTGCCAATAGCCATGCAGCCCAGTCAAAGCCACCGAAACCACCATAATCGGCACCACCATCAAAACCCACGGCAATTTCCGCCCCGCCCGCACGCTTCGCATAATCGCGCTCAAAACCACCAAGACCACCACAATCACCGCCAAATACGCCGGAAACGCCACGCGATACGGATATTTTATTTGCGACATCGTCAAAGTATACATCACTGCAAAAAACACGCCAAACGTTACAACGCGCCAAGCCCTTTGCGTAATTACAGCCTTTTTCGACGCGCCCGCCACGCGGCAAATTAGATAAAAGATTCCCGCCACCACCAGCACCGCGATCGCCGGCAAGGCCAAACGCCCATAATTCCACAATTCATGCTTCAAAACTCGGGGCACATTCTTCGCCGGCTCACCCAAAATCTCGCCAAATGAAACATAATCATAAGTCGTCACATAGTCGCCGTTCTTATAACTTTCCACACCCGGCCCAATCACGAAAGACACAAACATTCCGACCACCACGCCGCCAATCGCCAAAATCCGCCACATTTTACGCCACTTCGACCAATCAATCTTATTTCTGCGTACCAAATCCCAAACCAACACCCCAAGCAAAGTCATCAAAAACGTCAGCGGCACCAGATTCGACGAAAGCCCGAATACCACCCCCATCGCAAACATCCAAATCACAAACAGCAACCCATGCTTCCTGCGTCCACCCATATCTTTATAGAACGGCCACAAAAACAAAATCGGCACCAGCCCAATAATCGTATAATTATGAATCAGCGAAAAGCCCACATACAGAACACGCCCGAACGGCGTCAAAAACAACATAATCGCCGCCACATTCCACAGTAGCGCGTCTTTCAAGCGTAGAACTAACTTCCGCCCCAACGCCAACCTGACCAGCGCATACAAAATCCCACACGCCATCGCCAAATCCAACAAACGCACTACCGTATCCCAGCCAAAGCTCCACTGGTAATCCATGTATTTAATCACGCCCCACGCATACATGTCACTCAGACGCCCATTCACGCCAAAAATCCGCCCCATATCCGCCAAAGCACCGCTCCGCGTATTTGCCCCCTGAAAGATATCCTCACCGCTCGACGTAATCAAAAAATACGAAATCAGCAAGAAAGCCACCGGCACAGCATACAGCACCGAAATCCCCAACTTTTTCCAAAAACCCTTCACTCTCAAAACACTCCACACAAAAATGCGCCCCACCGAGCGCATTTTCATGTTAATTTACTATTATTTTTTCCTTACAGACTCTTCCTCGTCTTCGTCGTCATCATCGTCATCTTCGTCATCTTCGTCGTCGTCATCCCCGTCATCTTCCTCGTCATCATCGTCATCATCTTCTTCATCATCATCATCTTCCTCGTCATCGTCATCCTCGTCTTCGTCGTCTTCAGACTCAGAATCCTCTTCATCTTCATTCTCAGATTCAGACTCATCATCCTCATCGTCCTCGTCGTCCTCGTCGTCATCCTCGTCATCTTCAGACTCTTCAGCTTCATCCTCATCGTCTTCAGACTCTTCGTCGTCCTCAGACTCCTCATCATCATCCTCGTCTTCGTCCTCGTCGTCATCCTCATCGTCTTCATCTTCGGAATCTTCGTCATCTTCATCAGAATCCGCCACAGCCACCGCCGCGCCTGCATCTTCTTTCTCGTCATCGTCAGATTCATCGTCGTCCTCAGACTCGACAGCTTCGCCATCTTCGATCGCGCGCAAAGCACGGCTATCTTTCACGAGCTTCGCAAAGTTCATAACTGTCAATACAATATAGGCCAAAGCCAAAACTGCCGTAACGCCACAACAAACCTTAGAAAAGCCCTCGCCGCCTTCAATAGCGCCAATCTTTGTTGCCGCACAAGCAAAAATCGCCAAAATAGCACCGCCAGACACAACGCCAACCAGAGTCACAATCGCACGACGCACGAACTGATTTTGTTTTACTGTTTGTTCAAACTGCCCATCACTCATCTGAAATACCTCCTATAACTCTTATTACCCCTATTATACCCCTAAAAGACAATCTGCCAATAGCCGAATCTAATCAATTTTCAAATTAAACGCCGTCGCCACGCTTTTCTCGACCCCACTGCCAGCATTCCATAAGCGCAAAACCGCCGCCCGCGCCAACAGTGCACCACTCCACAACGTTATCGGATTCCAAGGCGTATCCGCCAGCTCCTCCGTCACCACCTCTCCATTTCGCGCCAAAACCAGCTGCCCATTATGAAAGGTCACCACCGTCATTTCGTAACTAATCGTAAACTTATGCAAAGTCTCAATCAGCTGATTCATCGGCATCGAAAGCGTAATCACTTTCGGATAATACATCGCCCGCAGCATTTTTTGCAGCTGCGGCATCGTCAATAAAACCGTCGTCTCATCATCGCGCATCGACCAATTCACCGCATCCGCCGTCAACACATCAACCGCATCTCGCGTCAAAAAGACCGGCTTCTCGCAGCGCTCCATAAACTCCGCCAGCACAATCGACGTTTCCGCATTCCGCCCCAAATCCCCCACAATCAAAACCGCATCTGCCCAATCAGCCTGCATCAACATCTCGTTCAGCGACGGTCGCCCAAAAGCCCCCGAAGCGTCCACCTCCGCAAAAAACACATCCGGCGTCGACGGCACCGTCCCGCGCAAAGATTTCGGCAGCACCGCCCGCGCCTCGCCGACTCCCATCTTGTTCGCCTCGCTCATCGCACTCGCCACCGCAAAAAACACCCCCTTATTGCCCCCGATAATCAAAATTTTGCCCGCAAAACGCTTCTGCTCCGGCGGAAAAGTATCAATCTCCGGAAACAGTCCATCTTTCCCCTGTTTTCGCCAATACGCAAAATCATTCATATCTCCATTATACCCCTTGCAATTTTTTTGAAAAATAGTATAATTCAAAACATCCTTCGGAGCCCGCCGAAGACATCCAGCGAAATTGTCCGGGCCATCGCAATTTCCCGTACCTTAACGCACCAGGAGGTGTATTGCATGAAAAATTTACTGAATATCATGAGATACGACTCAGCCAGCCAGACGGCCGCCGGTCTCATGGAAGCCCCTCTCAGCCTGCGCATCTTTACCGATGGCAGACATCAGATCACTCTGAGCACCAGCAAGATCCTCACCGAAGGCTCGGAGAGCTCATATGGCCTTGAGGCCCTCTTCGCCTACAAGCTCATCCAGATGTGCAACACCGATGACAGAACCCTCGGAAAGATCGAGCTAATCCGCAACGGAAACCTCGGCAGCCACCTGAACACAACCCCAGACATTCTGGCCATCCAGAACGCTCTCCCTGCCAAAGGCGACTGTGCCAAGATTCTCCACTGGACCTTCCGCAACGACGGCCCCACGCCGCTCAAAGACGCAGACCAGAGTGACTTCTCTTACTTCAAGACCGATCAACCCGCCAATCCGCCCAAAACCATCACACCCGGCATCATCACGCTCGCCGCAATCTACGAATACCTTCAGGCCATTCATCATATCGAGCCGAGCGAAGGCCTTGCCAAAAAGCTCAGCTACATCACAGCCTCCTAACGCAAAAACTAGCCCGCCGCACCTCTCGCGACGGGCTTTTTAGCTCCCGGCTAGACTATTTCAATTCCAACATCACCGGGCAATGATCCGACCCCATCACCTCGTCCAGAATTTCCGCCGCCGCAATCCGCTCTCGCAAGCTCTCCGACACTAAAAAGTAGTCAATCCGCCAGCCAACATTCCGCTGCCTAGCGCCCCCACGATACGACCACCACGTATATCGCTCCTCATCCGGATGCAACTCCCTAAAACTATCTAGAAAACCAGCCGCCAAGAAATTCGTCATTCCTACACGCCCAGTTTTCGTGAAGCCCGCGTGGCCTTCATTTTGCTTCGGACGCGCCAAATCTATCTCCTCGTGCGCCACATTAAAATCGCCGCACACAACTACCGGCTTTTGCGCGTTCAATATCTTCATATAATCCAGCAGCGCTTTATCCCAAATCAGCTCGCGATACTTCATGCGCCCCAAATCATCTTTCTCGTTCGGAACGTAAACATTTATCAGCCAAAAATCCGCAAACTCCGCCGCCAGCACGCGCCCTTCCTTCCGCGCATCGCCAAAACCATCCGCCCATCCATCATATTTATTGCAAATTTCATCCGGAAAACCATAGCGCACGCTCAGCGGCTGCTCTTTTGTAAAAATCGCCGTACCAGAATAGCCCGCCCGCTCCGCCGAATTCCATAACTCCTCATACTCCGCAAAGTCAACTTCCGCCTGCCCCTGCTTCGCTTTCGTTTCCTGCAAACACAAAACGTCCGGCCGCTCCTGCGCAATCAGCTCCTGCAGCGCGCCTTTCTTCAAAATCGCCCGCAAACCATTCACGTTCCAAGAAATCATTTTCATACTTTCATATTACCATAGCCAAAGAAAAAGCCGGAGCAGTAAAGCCCCGGCCTTTCGCAAAAAATCAGCCGCATTAAAGCCTCTCGACGTTTTTGACGCAATTCACCGCCATCTGTTTTGCGCTCTCGAGGCGCCCCGAATCGCCATCATAGATAGCAATGCAAAGCCACGCTGACGCATCAAGCTGTTTGATTACAGCAGCATAGCGCCGTCCTTCGTCTTCAAACGTCTCGACTCGCAAGTCATTATTTTCCGCATTCATCCGACACGAGTCTATCGCCCGCATCACATCATCGCGGAGGTCCTCCACCGTCATTTTATATAACGGTTCAAAGACCATAAGCTGGAAGTCGAACGCCGCCACATGCGGCTTTGCGTCATTGCCTGCAACACTCTGCGGCCCATCGTCTATACGTCTCGCATCTGACGGAACGCTTATTGTCGCAAAATCTTCTTTTGGAATCGGAGTGATACCAATTCCTATCGCCTGGGCATCGCATAAGGATAGCTCAGCGATGAGTTTTTCCATGATATTATTCATATTCATACCCCTCTCGAAAAAAAACATAAGATTTTCGTGCCGCCGCACAAAAAGGCTGACTTTCACGTTGATAAGGTACAGCCCACAATTAGATTATAGCACAAAAAGCCAAAATTGTCAACAATACCCCTTATCCAAGGCCCAATGTTGCCCTTGAAAAACGGCACCGTCTATGCTAAAATACAAAGCACAGACGCCGCGATAGCTCAGTCGGTAGAGCGCATCCATGGTAAGGATGAGGTCCCGGGTTCAAATCCCGGTCGCGGCTCCATAATCACATAGCCACCAGACTCGCAGACAGAAATGTTAGCGAGTTTTTTGTTAGCTTTTCCCTAGAAGTCACGCTGGCTAGAATAGACCTTTGCCACCATTAATAGCAGGACCAATAGCCGTGCACATAACAATGACGAGAATTATTAAATAAAATGCCAATGATACCCACATGGTTATGCGAGCAGCCTTATATACACCACTCTTCTTCGCTTTGGATAGAAGTGCAAATATCAGACCAAACACAGCTAAACCAGCCCACACAAGACCTGCATAGAGATTCCATAAATTCAAAAACGATGCTATGATTGCTAACGAATTGCATACCAGGGAGGCTCCTGCAAAGCTATCTGGTTCTTGGTAATCGTTGTTTTCTTTTTCGCCCCAAAAGTCGGAAGAGTCCTGAGGAAGAATATAGATTTCATCCTCGTTTTTCTCGATTGTAACCCAATCTCCAACCTTAAAATCGAAATCTATATTTTTCTTCGGGACTTTAAGAAATTTATCTTTTTCTGTTTTAAGTACGACGATTTTTTCGTCCCTTTTTACGATTCTCGCACGCATAAATTTCTCCACTTTATGTATTAATATTGTAACATTATTTTACGCACATTTTTTCACGAATCACACGTTTTCTATGGTACAATAAACTTTTCTCTAAAAAACGCCGCATGCTATAATTTTCGCATATGATCATTTTCTGCGATTTTGACGGCACACTCTGGCGCCACTCCGACACCGACTTCTCCGAGCTAAACCAAAATATCGCCACCATTCAAAACTGGCGCAGTGCCGGCAACTTATTCGTCATCGCCAGCGGCCGCAGCCTCGCCAGCCTCAAACGCCATCAAGCAAACTTTACCGATTACACCGACTTTTTCATTTCCGACAACGGCGCCTTCATTTTCGACCAAAACCAACAAGTCGTCATTCAAAACACCCTTTCCGACGCCCAATCCGCCAAAATCCTCGCCACCGCACAACAAACCCTACCCGCCGACCAATTCCGCGTCTCATTCTATTCCGCCTACGACGAATCCGAACAAATCACCGCAGAACTTGGCAAAATCCGCATCTGGTTCAAGTCTGCCGATGCTATCGACTTAGTCACCGAAAAGCTACACGCCGCCCTACCCGGCCAGCTCAAAATCCATCACGAACGCCACGCTATCAAATCCTCGCTCCCTTGGGTCGACAACACTTTCACCGCCTTCATCAATGTCGTCAGCAAAACCGCCGGCAAAGAATCTGCCATCACGCAACTACTACAAAAACTCCACCTCAGCACTGACGAAGCCTTCTCTATTGGCGACGACCTCAACGACCTCGAAATGCTCAAGCATTTTCACGGCCACACCCTTTCCGACGCCCATCCGCAACTGCGCGCCCTTATCTCGCCGCAAAACCAGCGCCGCACGGTCGCCGATTTCATCAAATCGCTTATGCCTACCGCCTAAACCCCGCAAATGCTATAATAAAATCAATATTTAACGAAAGGTATCAATGTTCTTCATTAGCATTGTAATATTACTACTCGCTGTTATTGTACTAATCGCGACTATCAGCGCCAAAAAGAAAAACTACACCAACGGCAAACCAGATTTGTCTAAAGTCCTCCCATTTGTCACCGCCGGGCTTTTCGTCCTCGGCGCACTCTGCTGCCTCAGTGAAATGGTCTATACGCAAGACCCAGGTCAGGCCTCCGTACTTGTCTCGTTCACTGGCCAAGTCGAAGGCATCAACTACGACACCGGCCTTCATCTCAAGGCTCCATGGACCCATCGCGTCGAATACGATATCCGCAACAACACGCTCAGTTACGTCGGCGCCAGCGGCAACCTGTCCGACCACGCCGGCGGCAACGTTACCGGCGCACAAATCACATTCCAGGACGCCAGCGGCGTAACTGGCAACATTGACCTCGTCGTACGCTATTCCATCCGCGGCGATTCTGTCGGCAACATCTACAACGAATACAAAACCCAGGCCGAATTCGTCAACGCTACACTCGCACAAGACGTCCGTGCCGAAACCCGCTCCACGCTCAGCAACTACGAAACCCTCCAAGTCTACAGCAACCGCGAAGCCGTCAAGAACGCCCTCTTCGAAAAACTCAGCCAAAACTGGGAAAAGCTCGGCGTCGACATCGAAGACATCTATCTTCAAGAAATCCGCTATTCCGACGAAGTGAAATCCGCCTTTGATGCCGCCCAGACCGCTCGCACTCGCGTCGAAACCGCCAAAGCCGAGCAGGAACAGGCCAAAATCGAAGCCGAAACCAACAACATCAAGTCCGCCGCCCTCTCCGACGCCATCTTGCGCGAAAAGCTCATCGACGCCATCAAGAACGGCCACGGCACCTACATCATCGACACAGACAACATCTCAATCGGCACCCGCTAAACCCACAATCCCACCGTTTCAGAACCACAAAAACGCCCCGCGCAAATACTACGCAGGGCTTTTTCTTATACAGCGCTTTCCGTATGTTCACAACAAACGATGCTCACACAATCAATCGCACAAGCAAAGTCTTCGATCACGGCCTGCACGATCTGGGCGGCACCCTGCTGCACGTCGCCGTTAAGGCAAACGTAAATCTCAGCATCGACCACGCCTTTGCCGGTCTCATCTTCGCTTATCAGAACCATGCACAGCTTCGTGGAGCTTTCGCCGTTAAACACAGCGCATTCAACTCTGAGGCCTTCAGACACGCCGTCAGCAATACGCTGAATCTCAGCCGCATACTTCCGCCGGAACTCAAGCAGTTCGCCGCTCAGGTCGCTATACAGCTCAGCCATCACTACCTCTTCGGCCTCCGGATCGCAATCTGCCGTTTCTCGACCTTCGTCTTCCACATGGAAAATACATACCCCATCCTCATCGTCGAGAACGAAGTAGTCCAGACAGCGTTCGTCCCCAATATACATGAGATAAGGCATGACGTCGATGTCGGTCATCTCCCCATTCGCGCTGGCGCTAGCTGCATTTACGGAGCACGCCGCATAGAGAGAGTTTTCGTCCTTCCGCATCAGCTCGACAAAGTCCTTAGAGCGCGGCAAGATGCCTACCGAGATATCGCTCAACAGGCCATACCATGCGCAGTTGGCGACGCAGTCTACCAGTGACCGCATGAAATCGTCGAATCTGTATGTTTTCTTCATACAATAAACCCACCTTTCTTTCGACTCAAAACAAGATATTATGCGGCTGCTTTTCGGAAAACTAAAAAAAGAACAGCCCACATAACTCTATTATATCACATTTTGACATTTTAGTCAATTTTTTCACCATTTTATGTTATAATATGCCAAATGCATCGCATTCGCCCCTTACAGTCCAATCCACTATCGAAAGGAGTTGTTCAATTTGCTAACTACCGTATTTCCCTTCATTGGCATGTTCCTGCTCGCGGCCGTCAGCCTCGCTTTTCTCGTCATCACCGAGATGCAACGGCGCCTGCTCCGCAAAATCACACAGCAAGTCGACCAAATGGCCGCAGATAGCCGCGCACTTGGCTCAACCCTACTGACCAACCATCAAATCAAGAGTTACCGCGAAATCGTCAACGAACAGTACGCTCAACTCTCACGCTCCGGCCTGCTCAGCCCGACAGAATACGAGCTAATGATCTGGCAATCCGAAATTGCCCTCGCCATCGGCACTTTCCAAAACCGCATTTCACACCAACTCTGCGACGAGCTCAATCAACATCTGGCAAATTACGCCAAAGCTGGCAGCAGCACGAGCAAAAACTTCATCAAAAACTACCGCTGCGCCCGCCAACTCTACGACAACCTAGCGCAAAGCTATGCCCGCTTCCAAACCGACGCCGAACGCTCGCGCCTGCTCTGCAAACTGTACGAAATCTCCCTCCAAAACATCGCCCGCACTTACGACAATATCCTGTTCGAAGCCCGGAATTAGGCCTCAGCCCCGCATCTTGCGGGGTTTTCTTTTATTCGGGCGGCCCAGATTGCAACTAACACCCTTCAAGCCCTCCCGGCGTGCTATAATATCTTTATGAGTAAACCTTCACCTCGTCTCAAACAGGCGATCGAGGTCGCCACCAAAGCGCACGAAGGTCAACTACGCAAGACCGGCGAGCCATACATTATCCACCCTCTTGCGGTCCGAAAAATTCTTGAAGAATGGAATATGGATGAGGACACCATCATTGCCGGTGTCCTTCACGATACCGTCGAAGACACCAACCTCACCCTCAAAGAAATCGAGGAGATGTTCGGCAAAGACGTCGCATTCCTCGTAAACGGCGTCACCAAACTCGGCAAAGCTCGCAGCGGCATGAAGGACCTCGACGAATATCTACCCGAAACCGGCGATAATCTGCTCAAACTCCTTATCGCTACCGGCCAAGACGTTCGCGTCCTCATTATCAAGCTCGCCGACCGCCTACACAACCTGCGCACACTCAGTGCACTTCCGCCTGAAAAACAGAAAAAAATCGCGCGCGAATCGCTCGAAGTCTTCGCGCCGCTCGCCGACCGCCTCCAAATGGGTCACGTCCGCGTCGAAATCGAAGAAACCAGCTTCCGCTACCTCGACCCTCGCCGCTTCGAGTTCCTCGAGAATCTCACCAAAGAGCGCCTCAAGCAGGCCGACAAAAAGCTCAAGAACGCCCAGCACGCCGTCGAAAACGCGCTCAAAAAAGAACACATCCCGTACAGCTGCGACGGCCGCGTCAAATCTATCTACTCGCTTCACAAAAAGCTCGCAAAATACGACCAAAACATCAATCGCATTTACGACCTTATCGCGCTCCGCTTCATCGTCGAAGACATCACAACCTGCTATCTGACACTCGGCATTATTCATTCTCTCTTCAAGCCGATGGAAGGCCGCATCAAAGATTACATTGCCATGCCAAAATCCAACGGCTATCAGTCAATTCACACGACCGTCATCACGCCCGACGAGCAAATCGTCGAGTTCCAAATCCGCACACGCGAAATGCACGAATACGCCGAACGCGGTCTTGCGGCCACTTTCTTCTATAACGAGCAGAAACTCACCGAAGCCTACGCCAAAGGCAAAGTCAGCAAGCTTCCACCGCATCTACTCTGGATTCGCGACCTGCAGGAAACTTCCGCCAAGCTCTCAAACGGCGAAAAAGTCGACACCGCCAAACTCAAGCTCAACCTTTTTGCCGACAAAATCTTCGTCTATACACCCAAAGGCGACATCATCGACCTGCCAAAAGGCTCCATGCCGCTCGATTTCGCCTACCGCCTACATAGCGAAATCGGCGCCACCTGCACCGGCGCCATCGTCAACGGCAAAATGGTCCCCCTCACCACCAAACTCAAAGGCGGCGACGTCGTCGAAATCATCACCACTAAAAACCAAAAACCCAACCCTGGCTGGCTCGACAAAGTCTTCAGCAAACACGCCCGCTCGAAACTCCTCGGCCAGCTCAACGCCATCGTCCCCAACTTCTCCGCCAAAAAAGAACCCAACCCCAACCAGGAAGTCGGCAAGGCCAAGAAAAAATCCTAGCCGCACCCACGCCTACAAACAATAGGATGCCACCAGCACATCCCATCTCCCGCATGCGTACACCACAACAAAGCGCACCCCGCATTCTAAAACCCTAGCAAAACAGTAAACTTTTAATTACCACACCTCGCCACCACCTCTTTACTATCGGTAAACTAAAAATTTACTCACCCACCAGCAAGCTTATATCTATTCAAACCCCACCCATCAATCGCACATCCGTCCACGCCTATTCACTGCTCACCGCATTCATTTATACACGCGCCAGGTAAACTATCAGTTTACTCGGCATTAAGATATGTTTTTCATAATTGGTAATTATTAGTTTACCAAAATGCTAGGCCTCAAAAACGCATCACCAGATGAAACACATCGCCAAACGAAACACATCGCCGAATGAAACTCATCAGCTAGGCACCTGGCCAGAAATAGCAGCGGCAAGGCGAATCGCCTCTACAGCTCCGCAATCTTCACGCGCACCTGCTCGGTCGTATCGCGATCACGAATCGTCACCGAATCATCCTCGAGCGAATCGAAATCAACCACCACACACTTCGGCGTGCCAATTTCGTCCTGCTTCAAATAGCGCTTGCCAATATTGCCAGAATCATCCCAGGTCACATTGCCGTACTTCTTGCGCAACAGATCATAAACCTCGCGCGCTTTCGTAACAAGCTCCGGCTTATTCTTCAAAAGCGGCGACACGCAGAAACGATACGGCGCCAAATGCTCAGGCAAAGCCAAAATCGTGCGCTTCTTGCCATCTTTCTCTTCTTCACAATAAGCGCAGCTCAAAACTGCCAGCAGCAAACGCTCAACACCAATCGACGGCTCAATCACATGCGGCACAAAGCGCTCGCCGCCACCCTTCGGGATATATTCCATGCTCTTATTGCTGGCTTTCTGAATATTCATCAAATCAAAATCTGTGCGATAAGCCAAGCCCATCAACTCTTCCTGACCATTCGGATAATCGAACATAATGTCAATCGTATGCTTCGAGTAGTGCGCACGATCCTCTGGCGCCACCTCAAAATCATGAATCAAATTCGCGTCCAAGCCCATCTCGTCCGTCAAGAACTTATGATAAGCATCATGAAGCTTGTCGAAATTCTCTTTCCAAGTTGACGGCTCGATGAAATACTCGATCTCCATCTGCTCACATTCGCGATCGCGCAAAACAAAATCACGCGGCGAAATCTCATTACGAAACGCCTTACCCTGCTGCGCCAAGCCAAACGGCAAATCCGGATAAATCGTATCAACCACGTTTTTATAATTCGTAAAAATGCCCTGCGCAGTCTCTGGTCGCAGATACGCAATCGACGAATCATCATCAACTGGTCCAACATGCGTCTGGAACATCATATTAAACTTGCGAATATCGCTCCAATTCGTCTTACCGCAAGTCGGACACTTTACGTTTTGCGCCTTAAATTCTTCGGTCGAAATGCTCTCGTTTGCACCTTCAACCAATTTATCCGCACGGAAACGCCCATGGCACTCGCCACATTCCACCAACGGATCCGCGAAAGTCGCCGTATGCCCAGAAGCTTCCCAAGTTTTCGGATTCATAATAATCGCCGCATCGACGCCGTACATATCATCACGACCTTCTACCCAGTAATTCCACCAAGCATTCATGATGCGGCGCTTCAACGCTACGCCGAGCGGGCCAAAATCCCACGTTCCGGCCATGCCACCGTAAACGTCCGAACCTTGCCAGATAAAGCCACGGCGCTTACATAAACTAACAATATCTTCCATTTTTCCTGCCATATTACCCTATATTATACCCCTGTTGAGCCTATTCGTAAAACTCACATTTCACTATTGACGGCTGCCTAATATTATGACTATAATATAACCATAAACAGGTCAAAATAAACAAGGAAAATCAACATGAGCAAAGCAAAGCTAGCTATTGTGGCTGGCGCGGCAGTTTTGGCCGCCAGCACCGCAATTGTCAACACATGCGCCGCATACGAATATACCGACATCGCCGTCAACGATCAGGCCATGTTTGACGCCATGAAAAACTATTCAACTACCGAAGGTCGCATACTCGACTATTATGCTATCGGCGACATCGTAGATGGCAACCAAACCAACAAAAACTTAATCCGCCTCGTTCCTCGCGATATACATAGCTTGTCATTCACCTGCACCAACGCAGAAGGCGATTATTTCAACCCATTAGCAAACGTTACCGATTTCAGCTTCTTCGACGAGCTAACATCATTGACAAGCGTCGAGCTCTGCGAAGAAATCAACTACGACGGCTTCCCAGAGGGCGCCACCATCACCTACGACAGCCCAATCATCCGCGCAAAAGCCGATTTAGCAGAGATGGGAGTCCAATCCGGCACTTTCGAAGTCACCCTTACAGATGAAGATTTAAACGCCGACGGCTTCGACTATAACAACATAGCCAAATTCCAAGAATACGCAGCAGATCGCGGAGCTTTCGGAATCGTCTCTACTGAACTCGAAAACTTGACCTTCAATAGCGTCGACGATCTATTTACGCTCACCGATGCAACCAAAGGCGGCAAATTCATCGGCAAAATCGGCGGCGAAGACTATCTCGTAGTCACTCTCAAACTCGCCGGCGAAGAAGAGATTCCAGCCGACACAACGACTCCAGCCGAAGAAGAAGAAGAAGAGGCGCCAATCGAGGACAATATCGACAACCCAAGCACCTTCGATGCCGGATTCGTAACCGCCGCTCTGCTCGGAAGCACGACCGCCATCATGGCAGGACTCTTCGCC
>DGRN01000031.1 GCA_002391075.1 Candidatus Saccharibacteria bacterium UBA4387 | reverse complement strand
GGCTTCGACTATCTGCGCGACAACATGGTCAAAGACTCTCGCTATCTCCGTCAGCGCGAGTTGAATTTCGCCATCGTCGACGAGGTTGACTCCATCTTAATCGATGAAGCTCGTACGCCGCTTATTATTTCCGCACCAGCTGGCGACAATCCGGAAAGCTATTATCAGTTTGCGAAGGTCGCGGCCCAGCTTGGCGACGAGGATTATATTATTGACGAAAAGCGCAAGTCTGTCACTCTGACCGACGAAGGTGTTGAGAAGGTTCAAAAAATCCTAGGTGTTGACTCTCTGTATAATACCGAAAACACTCGCCTAGTCTATCACCTCGAGCAAGCCCTGCGCGCCGAAACGCTTTTCAAGCGCGACAAAGATTATGTCGTGACGAATTCCGGCGAAGTCATCATTGTTGACGAACATACTGGTCGTCTAATGAACGGTCGCCGCTACAACGAAGGCCTCCATCAGGCCATCGAAGCCAAAGAGTCCGTCCAGGTTCGCCAAGAGTCAATGACGCTTGCGACCATTTCTTTCCAGAATTTCTTCCGCCTCTACAACAAGCTTTCCGGTATGACCGGTACTGCTTTCACGGAAGCCGAAGAATTCCAGCAGATTTATGCGCTCGACGTCGTTCAGATTCCGCCGAACAAGCCAATTATCCGTGTCGACAAAGATGACCTCATCTATCGCACCGAGGCGGGCAAGCTCAAGGCTATCGCCGCAGCGGTCAAAAAATACCACGAAAAAGGCCAACCTGTCCTTGTTGGCTCCGATTCTATCGCAAACAACGAGCGCATCGCTGCCTATCTCGAGAAAGAAGGCATCCCATTCGAGCTTTTGAACGCGAAGAACAACGAGCGCGAGGCTGCAATTATCGCTAAGGCCGGCGAAAAAGGCGCCGTCACGCTTGCAACTAACATGGCTGGTCGCGGTACCGATATTAAGCTTGGCAAAGGTGTCAAAGAACTCGGCGGTCTCGTTGTGATTGGCACGGCTCGTCATGATTCGCGCCGCGTCGATAATCAGTTGCGTGGTCGTGGTGGCCGCCAGGGTGACCCGGGCATAACCCAGTTCTTTGTCAGCTGCGAAGACGACCTAATGCGCATCTTCCAGGGCGACCGCATCGCCTTCCTTATGGAACGCCTCGGCCTCGATGAAGATACGCCGATTCTTAACAAACGCGTCAGCAAGACGCTCGAATCCGCTCAGAAACGTATCGAGGGTTTCAACTTTGACAGCCGCAAAAACGTCGTCCAATACGACAACGTCATTAACCGCCACCGCAAAGTCGTTTACACGATGCGCCGCCGCATTCTCGATGGCGACAATATTCGCCCAGAAATCAGCCGTCTCTACAAAGAGGAAATTGCCGAACTTGTCCAGTTTAGCTCTCGCGTCAACAAAAACTTTGTTGCGAACTTCAAACGCATTTTCGACCTAGACGATGATCTCGTTGAGTCCATCGGTCTCATGCGCAAAGAAAAAGACCGCTACAAGCTCGCCTTGGCAGCTGTTGAGGAGCTCTACGCTGACAAGGAAATGGAATTCGGCGAAGACGTCATGCGCAAAATCGAACGCGAAGTTTACCTGAACGTTCTCGATACGCTCTGGATGCAACATCTCGAAAATATGCAACATCTCCGCGAGGGCATTCAATGGCGCAGCGTCGGTCAGCGCGACCCGCTCGTAGAGTACCGCTCCGAGTCTCAGAAGCTCTTCGATGGTCTTCAGCGCGCTCTCCGCGAAGAAGTCATGCATATCCTGCTGAGCATTCGCCAACAAGAAGTCGCCGAAGTATCTGACGATAAGTACGAAACCGAACTTACCAAGATGGCGGACTCTGCCACGGAGAAGGGTGTCAACGAAATCTCTGCCGGCCCAAAGAACATGGATGATGAATTCTCGAAAGACGAGCATGGCGTGACAAAGGCTAGCGAGGAAAGACCTCGCCCAACCGCCGGCACTGGCAAAAACACGAATCGCAACGCCCAGCGCAATGCGGCTCGCAAAAGCAAGAAAAAAGCTCGCCAGAACAAAAAGCATGGCCGCCGCTAATCCCGCATAGCGGATACATAATTCTATTATATCACAAAATACCAAAAAAGTCAAGCATAAGCGTGCGCGGTGTCGTCCGATATCGCGCCGCGCTTGCCGCTTGAATCCCTCACATGAAGCATACAATCGAAGAAATCAACCTAAAATCCGGCGCTCGCGGCCTACTGATTGACGTCCCTGGCTCCAGTGTAATGAACGTCCGAGTTATTTTTCGGGCTGGCAACAAATTTGTCAAGAAACCCGAAATATATGAGGTCGCTCATTTAATGGAGCACATGGCTTTTGGCCGCAACGCAGAATTCAAAGACGAGCAAACCTACGAAGCAGAGTTTACAAAAAACGGCGCCTATCATAACGCCTGGACTTCGGACTACTATATCGTCTACGAATCAGAATGTGCGGATTTTGAGTGGGACCGCATCCTGCATTTGCAAGAGCTAGCCATCGCAAAGCCTCGCTTTAACGAAGACGAGCTAGCCGCCGAAAAGGGCAATGTCCGCAGCGAACTGACTGGCTACCAGAATGACTATGCGCGCCTTATCTGGCCGAAACTTCAGCAAGAATTGGGCGAAAAAGTCCTCACCTATGCCGAGCGTCTCAAAACCATCAATAATATCGAGCTTAAAGACATCCGCGATCATTATCGCCGCACGCACACCGCGCAAAATATGCAGTTTGTTATCACTGGCAACCTGCGTGGCCGCCGTCGCAAAATTATCCAGATGCTCGAAGGCTGGGAGCTAAAGGAGGGCGAGCGTTTTGATCTGCCAATTAACGCCTATGTCAGCACCGATCCAGTCGTGATTCGTCGCAAGGACGCTAGCAACGTCAGTTTCGGTTTTTCGTTTATTATCCAGCGCGCACTCGAGCCGAAGGAACAGTATGCAATGGACTGTCTAAATCATATCCTGAACGGCACCATGAGTTCGAAGATTTTTGGCGAAGCTCGCCGGCGCGGTCTTGCTTACGGCATTGGCTCGAATGCGGAGAGCGACTGTTGGAGCAGTACTTGGGATTTTGACGGCGAAGTAAATGCAGAGAACGCTGCCGAACTCTTCGATTTGATAGCGGTCGAGCTGGCCCGCGTCATTAATGGTGATATTCAAGAGGTCGACATCGAGGCAGCTCGCAACTATGCGCTTGGTCGCCAACTGATGCTCGCGCAAACTGCCGATCAGATTAGCATGTATTACCTGCGCAACTATATTACGAACGGCACTTACGAACCGATTTCCGATGCGCCAAAAATGATTGCCGGCATAGATAAGAGCACTATTGTGCAGCTGGCGCGAGAATTCATGCAGTCTGGCATCGCCGGCCTTGCTACAGTTGGCAACATGAACAAGAGTTTTGTCGACGAACTTTGGACGCGTGTTCTGGGCGCTATTTAGCAAAACGCTACTGCTTTTTGTTCCGCCAATCCCAATAAAAAATGCCCAAACGGGCCACATGTCTAATTATAGCATAAGCATGACGAAAAGTCAAGCGCAATCGGTAAATCCATGATATAATAGTGTTAATGGAAAGTAAAGATGTGAAAATCCTTGCTATTGTCGGTATGGCGGGCAGCGGTAAATCCACCGCGATTGATTATTTAACCGACAAAAAAATCCCCAAAATTTACTTCGGCGGTATCGTGCTAAAAGCCATTGAAGATGCCGGCATTGAGCGAACCCCAGAATCGGAAAAAGCCTTCCGCGTCAAACTTCGCGCAGAAGAAGGCGACGACTTTGTTGTAAAACGCGCCATCAAAGAGGCGAAAAATCTTATCAACGCCGGACAGAAACGCATTGTGCTTGACGGCCTTTATAGCTGGACCGAGTATAAAATCCTGCGCAAAGAGTGGCCGACCGAAATGACCGTCGTTGCCATCACAGCGCCAAAAGCCCTCCGCCGCAAGCGTCTGGCCGAGCGCAAAGAGCGCCCATTCACTGCTCAGGAAGCGGCCGACCGCGACGTAAATGAAATCGAAAATCTCGAAAAAGGCGGCCCAATCGCCATCGCGGACTACTACGTCGACAATTCTGGCGCTATCGAAGATTTCAAGGCTCGTTTTGCCAAACTAATTGACGAGATTAAATTTTTGGCATGAGTTACGATTCGCAAATCGCACAGCGCGAAATTGACGTCATTATCGACGAGCTAGCCAAAAGCTCCGATGTGGTTGGCGACGTAGTTGAATTCGGTTGCTACGAGGGTGACACCTCGGTCATTTTGGCGCGCGAAATGCAAGACCAGCCTGACAAATGGCTATGGCTCTACGATTCTTTCGCAGGTCTTCCGCCAAAAACCGCCGCCGACCAGTCAGCGGCCGGCTGGCGCTTCAAAGAGGGCGAGCTTAAAGCTTCGCCAGACCAAGTAGCGCACAAATTCAAAAAATACAAACTGCCAGATCCTGTCATCAAGCAAGCCTGGTTCGACGAGCTTGATCCGGTCGCAGATTTGCCGGAAAAAATCTCTTTCGCTCTGCTGGATGGCGATTTTTACGAATCCATCAAAACTAGCCTCGCGCTCGTGGCTCCCAAAATGCAACCGGGCGCAAAAATCATCATTCACGACTATCGCAATCCGCAACTTCCCGGCAGCGCCAAGGCTGTCAACGAGTTCCTAAGCGCCAATCCGGAATTAACATTTCGCCTCCGCGCCGGACTCGCCATTATCGACTTTTAGATACGGCAAGCGCTATCTTAAAACAGCCACAGCCTCGACAGATACAAGAGCAAAAAATGCAGCGGATAAAGACCGTACGAGACAATCGCCGGCAAGCGCATTCCCTTTTTGCCGCTATAAAGCGCAATCGGCAAAAACGCCAGCACCATGCCAAGCGAAAAGAGATTTTTGTAAGTTAGCGACAGTAGGACGATGTCGGCCACAATAATACAAGCCTCCGACACTAGAAGCGGGGCCTTTTTGCGCTTATCGGCAAACTTTTCCAGCGCCAGATAAAAGAAAAATGGCAGCAGAACACTCGAAGCGCTATAATCGATCGGCGCAAAAATACTAAACCCGACAATCGGAACTATCAACAATCTCCACCAAGCACCTCGCTTCCAAGCCCACATCGCAATCAGCGCCAGGCAAAAACCATAAGTCACGACCAGTGATTGCATGTAGTTTACTGAGCGTAGAAACAGCGCTGCCGGAATAGTTGCCGCAACCGACATCAATAAAACCCGCAAAAAATAATTCCGCACCGAGCGCGTATGCCTAAAACCTTCCGCAATCATAAACGCAAAGACCGGAAAGGCCACACGCCCAATTGTACGCATGAAAAGATTGCCGCCAAAAAACGCAATCGCAGTATGGTCGACTATCATCGTCACTATCGCAATCAGCTGTAAGGCGGCAGAACTTAGCATATATTAATTATAGTATATTTTTATGCTCGTGTTTTGGCGCCAAAAAATGTTATAATATCTTCAATGACAAAAGGCCGACGTGCTCTGTTGATGAGCTGCCGTATTTTACTTTGGATCTTGGCTCTTATTTTTGGCATCCGCTGCATTATCGACCCGGAATATACCAAATATGGCGGCGCAATTGCCGGCCTCCTGCTGCCTTTCGTGCCAATCCTGATTCGCAAAATCTACAAAGTCAACATTCTTTTCCGCATTGAGCTTATGTATTATGTCTTCGTCTTTGTTGCGCTCGACCTTGGTATTTGCATGGATCTGTACAAGGATTTGTCTGCGTATATTTTCGATAAAGTCGTACACTTTCTGTCTGGCGTCGGCACCTCTATTATCGGCTACTATGCGCTAAACTATTTCAAAACCTCAAAAACGCCCAAAATATTCCGCGGCCTCTTTATCGTGTTCTTCTCGATGGCTATTGCGGTAGCTTGGGAATTTTTCGAATACGGCTGCGACGTTTTTCTTGGTACACACATGCAGACGCTCGTCTCTGAGGGCGTAGACGACACAATGCTAGACCTACTGGCGGCGACCGCCGGCTCGGTCATTGGCGCCTGGCTCTGGTCCAGGCCTGGCTACAAGCGCTTCATCGAAGGGTAGCAAAAGGACCGTCCAAGAGGGCGGCCCTTTGTTTGTTACTGATAATGTGCAGCGAGTGCGCGGACACAATCTTCGAAATCGCCATAGATGATTTCTCTGGCGGCTTCCGCAATCATGAGATTGACCGGATTGTCGAAATCTTCGACCGAATAACCGTTCTCGTCTGACCTGCCGAGTTTTTCAATCAGATTGCCTTCTTTTTGGAGATAACAGAAGATCTCCTTGCCTTTGGCGTATCCGTAGCCGATTTCCCAAGCAGTTCCGTCGTCTACGGTGCTGCCGCGAAAGAAATTTATATCGGCCACAATGATATCAGCCTCGTCGATGTGTGATTTGTTCGCGCGGAAGATGCCGCGACTATCGAGTTTTCCGCTCGCGTCCAGTGGATAAAAGCCAATAAAACCGTGCTTTTTGCAGATTTCTTTGTATCTTTTTCCGATCTCTAACGCATCCGGCGCGAAAACGCTTGGTCCGGCGATGTAGATTCTTCCTCTGATACTCACACAATCACCTCCCTAGAAGTACTTAGCTCGAAAGCTATGTTCTCTATAATACACAATTCGTCAAAAACTTGCAAAAAAGTGCATTAGCAGACTTGACAGTCGAGTGCTAGCGCGCTACAATAGATACAAATTTAGCACTCCTTGCGAGTGAGTGCTAAACATAAGCAAATTTTCAAAGGAGGAAATTAGCAAATGGGTAAAATTATTGGTATTGA
>DGRN01000027.1 GCA_002391075.1 Candidatus Saccharibacteria bacterium UBA4387 | reverse complement strand
CGAGTCGATCCTCGAGGCTATGGAAAGAAATTATCGCTACGCGTCCGCCCGGGTTCAATAACTTCGGCAACAGCGGCAAAGTCTTCTCAATTTCGCCCAATTCGTCATTCACAACAATCCGAATTGCTTGAAAAATCCTTGTCGCAGGATGCGTATGAGTATGCGGTGATTTTCGCTTAATCAGCTCCGCCAATTGCGTCGTCGTATCTATCGGTCGGTTAAACACGATTTCACGCGCCAACATCTCGGCTCTACCTTTGCGCTCTTCACCGTAGCGCTCAAAAATTTCCGCCAACTTTCGCTCGCTCCAGCGATTCACAACCGTCCATGCGTCCAAATCTTGCGATTCGTCCATACGCATATCCAATCGCGCCTCCTTCGAGAACGAAAAACCTCTTTCGGTTCTATCTAGTTGCGGCGAAGAAACACCAAAATCAGCCAGTATCATATCAAATTTCCGTCCACTCTCCACAAGTCGCAACGCAGTGCTATAAAAATCATTGTGCGCAATTTCCGGCTTCACATCTTTGTACTTCGCCTCTAGGAAATCAATCGCATTTTGATCACGGTCATTCAATACCGCGCCATTATAATTCTGCGTTACTTCCAAAATTTTATCTGCATGCCCACCGTAGCCGGCCGTCAGGTCTAAATACGTTTCACCTGCACTCGGCCTTAGCTCCGCTAAGACTTCTGATAATAATACTGGAATATGAATTTGATTCATTCCTTCATTATACCTTGCTCGAACCCGAACATCTAGAAATTTCAGGTTTTTGTGTTTTTTGTTGTTTATTTTGTTCCTTAACACATTTAAGATTCCACGATGTGCTGGCGTATAGCCGACATGGATCGCGGTGTTGAGAGACTTAATTTGTGTGAGGTGGAGTTATATTGTTTGGGAGGTGTGTATTTTAGAGAATGTGCCTGCGGTTTCTGTTTCGCGTATCCTAAACGCGCCCAAAACTCCTAGATGACCGGATTCGAACAGCTCTTAATGTGCTCACAAAAATACTATTTGCTGAGTCTTACAATTACGCGGTTTTGCTGCGACTGGTCCACAATTTCAATTTTTCTTTTCATAGTTTTTTTATTACCAATCGTATTTATATTTTTGTTTTAGTGGTTTTTGTTTTTGCTTTCCACTTGTCCTTAGTTTATACAAAAAAATCATATTATGCAAGTGCTTTTTGGAACATTTTTTTAATAATTTTGCCCGATCTTGCATTTTAACAGATATAAAACCGAACAAAATTTTTATCATTTGCCATTTTCTGCGTTTTACAAAATCCAAAAATATTTCATAATAACCGAACGCCCTACTCTTGCAAAAATGCGCGAATTATTCTCTAATAAACAGCCCACATATTGACTTTTTCTCAAAAGTATGGTATAATAGAAATATCGCACCTTTTACACGCTCCTTGCAGCCAGGTCTTTGCCACTTGAACCGTCGAGTGCCGAAGACTTGGCTGCACACCCTTCCCGACAGCCATGAATATTTTTATCTAGCTCGGGACTAGGAAAGGAGTCTATCATGACCGAACGAGAACTGCAAATAATCGAAAACCACAAAAAAGCGCTCAATGCGCATACGGCCGCACTGAAGAGCCTCGAGAACACAATCGAGACCTTCACTGAACTGAAGAACGGCGGCCACATGTCGCTCGAAAGCGCTATCAGAGCGCTCGCCGCAATCGCGGAAAGAAACTATGAGGCCGCAAAAATCGCCGACAAAGCCTCCCAGCGAAGCGAGGATGCAGCCAACACCATGAGCCGAGCCGCAGGTCGCCTATAATCAGTCAAAACCGCCCCTTTCGAGAGGCGGTTTTTCATTAACATTTACTTGCGGGCGCGTTTGCGCTTGATCGGATCCAACTCGCGCTTGCGCAAGCGCAAAGATTTTGGCGTCACTTCAAGCAGCTCGTCATCCATCAAGAAATCCAAGCATTGCTCCAACGATAGCTGCGTATACGGCGTCAGCTGAATCGCACCGTCAGAGGCGTGCGTACGCATATTCGTCAGCTGCTTTTCGCGACAAACGTTGATATCAAGCTCATCCTTCTTCGACAAGCCAACAATCATACCTTGGTAAACGTCAACCTGCGGCGGGATATACAACACTCCACGCGCCTGCGCCGCATCGAGCGCATAAGCCGTGCTTTGGCCAGCCTCAGATGCCACCAAGGCGCCGTTGCGCTCTTGACGATAATGCGTCGTTACCGGCTGATAGCCCTTCGGCAAAGTGTTCATAATCGCCGTGCCCTTCGTGCCGGTCAGCAAATTATTGCGCAAACCAATCAAAGCCGCCGTCGTAATCGTGTAACGGAAACGCGTCGCACCAGTCGTCGTCAATTCTTGCGAAATCAACTCCGCTTTGCGCACGCCAAGTTCCTGCGACACCGCGCCGACAAACTCAGACGAAACCTCAACCGTCAACTCCTCGACCGGCTCCATCTCTACGCCGTCAATCACTTTGTAAACCACCTCTGGGCGACCAACTTCCAGCTCGTAGCCCTCGCGGCGCATCGTC